>NZ_OZ245012.1:4008970-4360440 GCF_965223715.1 Thalassobaculum sp.
GTCTCGTGAGGCCCTAATCCCCCAGCCGCTGCAGCCAGCGCGCCGGAATGTGCAGGCGGAACAGGAAGATCCTGAGGGCGCCGAGCAACACCGCTCCCGGGCCGGTCGGCCAGTCGCCGGCCGCCACCTTGGCGGCGACGTCGAACACCACCATGCGGGCGAGACCGAGGCCACGGGCCAGGACCAGGTCCTCGCCATGCTCCAGGTCCGGCACCCCGTCCAGATGCACCAGGAAACGCCGCCGAATCACCAGCCCCTGGGCACCGGAGGGCAGGCCCATCCAGCGGTTGCGGAACCGCATCAGCCGGGTGGCCAGATCGTCGCCCACCACCTCCAGCGGGAAGAAGCCGCCGCGCTCGCGGTTGCGCTCCTCGGCGGCGAACACCATCACCGTCGCGTCCCAGCCGCGCTCCAGCAGCGTCTCGGCCCGCAGCAGCAGCAGCCATTCCGCAGTGGCCGCCTTGGCCCCGGCGGCGAGCCGCGCCCCCCGGGAGCCGGGCAGCACGATCACGGCGGCACCCTCGGCCTCGGCGATCGCGGCCAGGGCCGGGTCCCCGTCGCGATCGACCACGATGGTCTCCAGGTCGAGCCCGCGCCGGTCGGACCCGCGCAGGGCGGCCAGGCACCGGGCGAGCTGGTCCGCATCACCGTTGGCGGCGATCACCACCGACAGGGCCATGCGCCGCGTCCCCGGAGGGCCGACCTGGGCGGCGGCGTCGGTGCGCATGGCGCGGGGACGGGGTAGGTGCATCGGTCTCGCCTATGGTAAGTCCGCGCGATGATAACCGATTCCCGTTCCGCCGACCCTACCCGCCCCACCCTGGCCGCCGCCCTGGGACTGCCCGAGGACGCGATCGCCGCCGAGCCGGTGGAGGGCAGGGTGCACCGCCATTGGCGGCTGGCCGGCGGGCGGCTGGTGCGGGTTCCCCGGATGAGCCATCTGGGCCTGTCGCCCCGGCGCAACCTGATCTATGCGGCCGAGGCCTTCCGGCGCATGGCGCCAAGCGGCGCGGTGCCGACGCTGCACCGGGTGTTGCGGGTCTCCGCCGAACTGCCCTGGGGCGCGCTGGTCGTGGAGGACGTTGACGGCGCCGTGCCGGAACTGCCGCGGGATCTGCCGGCGATCGGCCGGGCCCTGGCGGCGATCCACCGGCTGCCGGTGCCGGCGAACCGGGCGCCCTTCGTCGATCCGGCCGACCCGTTGGCCTACCTGCTGTCCGTCGCCCGGGACCAGCTCGCGCCGGTGCAGGACCGGCTGGAGGAGGCGGCCCGTCGCATCCTGGAGGAGGAGATCGCCTGGGCCGAATCGCTGATCGCCGCGCGTCCGCCGCGGCCCAGCCTGGTGGCGGCCGATACCCATCCGGGCAATTTCCGCATCCGGCCGGACGGGTCGGCGGTGCTGCTCGATGTGGAGAGGCCGGTTTACGACAGCGCGGGGGTGGACCTCGCCCATGCCTCGCTGCCGACCTCGCTCGCCTGGGATCCGGCGGTGACCGGCGCGGCCGGGCGGGCCGACATCGTCGCCTTCCACACCGCCTGGGCGGCGGAGGTTCCGGGGGATCTGGCCGAGGCCGTGCGGCCCTGGGTGCTGCCCTACCGCCGGCTGATCTGGCTGCGGACGACGAGCTGGGCCTGCGCCTGGGCGGCGCGCAACGACCTGTCGGCGGCGCTCGCCTCGGCCGATGCGGCCACCTCCGGCCTGGCGCGCAGGCTTGCGCGCTTCGTCGATCCGGCGATGATGGAGGAGGCCCGGTCCGGCTGGACCGGCGCCCGGGCCTTCAGCGGGGAGGAACTGGTCCCGTGAGCGGGAAGATCGTCAACCTGCGCACCGAGCGCAAGCGCCGCGACCGGGCGGACGCGGCCGAGAAGGCGGCGCAGAACCGGGCGCTGCACGGCCGCACCAAGACCGAGCGCCGGCATGAAGAGGCCCGCCGCGACGCAGCGCAGCGGGCCCATGACGGACGGCGGATCGACCCGGAGGATGACCGCTCCGATCCGGCGTGATCTCGGGCTCAGACGACGCTGAGGGTCACGTCGATATTGCCCTTGGTGGCGTGGGAGTACGGGCAGACCACATGGGCCTTGTCGACCAGCGACCTGGCGGTCTCCTTGTCCACGCCCGGGATCGACACGGCGAGCGCCGCCTCGATGCCGAAGCCGGTGCCGTCGTCGCGCGGACCGATGCCCACGGTGGCGGTGACCTTGGCGTCGGCCGGGATCTTCACCTTCTCCTTGCCGGCCACGAACTTCAGCGCGCCGAGGAAACAGGCCGAATAGCCGGCGGCGAAGAGCTGCTCGGGGTTGGTGCCGGTGGCGCCGTCGCCGCCGAGCTCCTTCGGCGAGGTCAGGGTGACGTCGAGCACCCCGTCTTCGGAACGGGCCTGGCCGGAGCGGCCGCCGGTGGCGCTGGCGGTGGTCTTGTAGAGGATGTTCATGTCGGTCTCCTGATCGCGGATGGATCTGTCTGTCTGTGTGCGTCGGACCGGCCGTCGCGGGGATCGCCGGGGCGGACCCGTCGGCGGCCTGATGGATAAAAGATTGTGTGCAATTGAATTGAGAACAATGCGCCATTCGGCACGAGTGTCGTGACATAAGATTGTGTATGATTTAACCGTGTATCGGATATCCTGCGGGGCTCATCCGGAGAGAACCGTGGATCATCCGACGCCCGACAGGCCGACCTCGCCCCCCAAGGCCCATCCGCCGAAACTCGACGACCAGCTCTGTTTCGCGCTGTATTCGGCCGGGCTCGCCCTGACCAAGGTGTATCGCCCGATCCTGGACGCGCTGGACCTCACCTATCCCCAGTATCTGGCGATGATGGCCCTGTGGGAGCGCGACGACATCACCGTGAACGCGCTGGGCGCCCAACTCCGGCTGGATTCCGGCACGCTCACCCCGTTGCTGAAGCGGCTGGAGGGCCGGGACCTGCTGCAGCGCCGGCGCGATCCGGAGGACGAGCGGCGGGTCCGTGTCGTGCTGACCGAGGCGGGCCGGGCGCTCGGCGCCCAGGCGGCCGACATTCCCCTGGCCATCGGCAAGGCGGCCGGCATGAGCCGCGCCGAGGCGGCGCAGGAACGGGAGCGGCTGGTGGCCCTGCGCGACCGGCTGGAGGCGTTCCTGGCGGAGGACTGACGCAGCCGCCGCTTCTTCGTAGTTCTTGATTTGTTCTCTTTGCCGTCCTAGTCTGGCGGCATGTCCCGTCGCCGTTCCATCGCGGTCGATCCGCTCGAGGTCTTCGCTGACGAGTTCGCCCAGGACGCGGCCAGCGATCCGTTCGCCGACGATTTCGGCCAGATCGGCGAGGCCGAGGAGCCGGTGAAGGTGCTCGAGGCGGTGGCGCCGAGCGATATCGTGCCGGCGGCGCCGCGCAAGGGACGGGGGGCCGTCACCAACGTCACCGGCCGGTATGAGCGCTTCGCCCAGGAACGGGTCGATGACGGCTGGCAGCGGGAAGCCGAGGACGAGCCGAAGCTGCGCACCACCGTCGCCATCGACGCCAGCCGCACGGTGATCGCCCGCAACCAGTCGCCCGATGTCCCCTTCGACCGCTCGATCAACCCGTATCGGGGCTGCGAGCATGGCTGCGTCTACTGTTTCGCCCGGCCGACCCACGCCTATCTCGGCCTGTCCCCCGGTTTGGACTTCGAGAGCAAGCTGTTCGCCAAGCCGGACGCGCCGTCCCTGCTGCGCAAGGAACTGGCCCGCAAGGGCTATACCTGCCAGCCGATTGCGCTCGGCACCAATACCGACCCCTACCAGCCGGTGGAGCGGGAGCGGCGGATCACGAGGGGCATCCTGGAAGTGCTGGCCGAGCACGACCATCCGGTGACCATCGTCACCAAGTCGGACCTGATCGTGCGCGACCTGGACATTCTCGGACCCATGGCGGCCAAGGGCCTCGCATCCCTGTCGATCTCGGTCACCACCCTGGACCGGGATCTCGCCCGGCTGATGGAGCCGCGGGCATCGACCCCGGAGAAGCGGCTGGCGGCGATCCGGGCTTGTGCGGCGGCCGGCGTGCCCAGCGGGGTGCTGGTAGCGCCGATCATCCCTGCGGTGAACGACAGCGAGATCGAGGCGATCCTGAAGCGCGCCCAGGGGGAAGGGGCCCGGCACGCGGCCTGGGTGCTGCTGCGGTTGCCCTTGGAAATCAAGGACCTGGTGGAGGAATGGCTGCGCGCCCATTTCCCCGACCGGGCCGAGCGGGTGCTCTCCCTGGTACGCCAGAGCCGCGGCGGCGCGCTGTACAAGGCGGAGTTCGGCAAGCGCATGTCCGGCGAAGGTCCCTATGCCCATATGATTTCCCAGCGCTTCCGCCGGGCCTGCCAGGAGCTGGGTCTGGGGCGCCGGATGGGCGGGCTCGACACCTCCCGCTTCACCGTCCCGGCCGCACACAGCCGCCAGATGTCGCTGTTCGAGGGGTGATCGGTGGGATCTCGGGTTCGGGGCCTGTGTTAAATCTTTGGATTCATGTATAAATCTCGGTAGCGCTCCGTAGCGCAGACTGAAACCGACATGTAAGTTGTCGCCGCAAGATATTGATATGCTGGACGGTTACTGATGGCCCGAGCCGCGAGATCTGGTGCCGGCGTCGCGGATCTTCTGATCCAGCGGCCGACAGACGCGCTGGAACGGGGCGCCGGCGCCGGACGGGGCGCGATGGTGTTCGGTGTCGATGAGGTCGGACGCGGGCCGCTGGCCGGTCCGGTGGTGACGGGGGCGGCCTGGATCGACCTGGATCGGATGCCCGAGGAGGTCGCCTGCCTGATCGCCGACAGCAAGACCCTGACGGCGGAGCGCCGGGCGGCGGCCCTGGAGGCGGCCCGGCCCTATGCGGTGATCGCGCTTGGCCGCTCCGAGGTCGAGGAGATCGACACCACCAACATCCTGGCCGCCGCGCTGAGCGCCATGGGACGGGCGGTGGACGGGCTGGTCGCGGCCCTGGGCCGGCGGCCGGATCACGTGCTGGTCGACGGCAACCGCCTGCCTCGCTGGTCGTGGCAGGCCGAGGCGGTGGTCAAGGGCGACGGCCTGTCGCTGTCCATCGCGCTCGCCGCCATCGCCGCCAAACAGGCCCGGGACGCCGAGATGGCCGAGCTGGCGCGGACCCATCCGGGTTACGGCTGGGAACGCAATGCCGGCTACGGCACGGCCGAGCACAGGGCGGGTCTCGCGGCCCTGGGCGTCACGACCCACCACCGCCGCACCTTCGCCCCGGTCCGCGCCGTGCTGGAAGCGCGGGGGTTGGGGTAGATCTCCGCATCCCACCCCTCCTTACACTCCCCGTCCCGGACTTGATCCGGGATTGTTCCGGGGCGAGCGGATCGGCGCGACCGGCGCTCGAGGTCGGTCGTCCGGCGATCGGGAAGCGCGGGGCTTAGGGCAGATCTCCGCATCCCCCACCTTACACTCCCCGGACCTGTTCCGGGGCCTACGCCAGGGGTGGCACGGTCGCTGGGGAGATAGCGCCCGCCGGCCCGACGCGCTGATGGGTGGGCCCCGGAACAGGTCCGGGGAGTGTAGAGGGAGTGTAGGGAGGGGTGGGGGGTAAGGCAGTGGAAACCCCACCCCGCTACCGCCCCATCCCAAGCGTCTAGAGCCCGCAGTTAGCACTATATCTTGGGTATGCCTGATAACTCATTGAGTCTATTTAGTGATTCGCCCATGAGCGTTGACGGGAGTCCCGCCCCGTGAGAGTCTGTGCGCCTCCTTCTTGGCACGGACGGGGACGAAAACGTGGGAGAGACCAAGCTGCCGGTGGGGCGAATCCTGACCGGCGACTGCGTGGACATGCTGCGCACATTACCGGATGCAAGCGTCGACCTCGTCTTCGCCGATCCACCCTATAACCTGCAGCTCGGCGGCGAGCTCTACCGGCCCAACAACACGCGGGTCGCCGGGGTCGACGACGACTGGGACCGGTTCGTGGGCTTCGAGGCCTATGACGCCTTCACCCGCGCCTGGCTGGCGGAATGCCAGCGGGTGCTGAAGGATACCGGCACCCTGTGGGTCATCGGCAGCTATCACAACATCTTCCGGGTGGGCGCGACGCTCCAGGATCTGGGCTACTGGATCCTGAACGACGTGGTCTGGCGCAAGGCCAACCCGATGCCGAACTTCCGCGGCAAGCGCTTCACCAACGCCCACGAGACCATGATCTGGGCGGCGCGCAGCGAGAACGCGCGGAAATACACGTTCAACTACGACGCCATGAAGGCGCTGAACGACGACCAGCAGATGCGTTCGGACTGGTTCCTGCCGATCTGCTCGGGCTCGGAGCGCCTGAAGGACGAGAACGGCGACAAGGCGCATCCGACCCAGAAGCCGGAAAGCCTGCTGGCCCGCGTGCTGCTGGCCTCGACCCGGCCGGACGACGTGGTGCTCGACCCGTTCTTCGGCACCGGCACGACCGGGGCCGTCGCCAAGCGGCTGGGCCGGCGCTGGATCGGCGTGGAGCGCGAGGCGAAGTACATCGAGGTCGCCAGGCGCCGCATCGCCGAGACCGAGGCGGCGGAGGATCCCCTGGCCCTCGCACTCGCCAACAAGCGTGAGCAGCCCCGGGTGCCGTTCGGCCGCTTGATCGAGGAGGGGCTGATCCGCCCGGGCGAGGTGCTGTTCGACGCGCGCCGCCGCTGGACCGCCAAGGTGCGGGCCGACGGCCACCTGATCAGCGCCGAGCATCGGGGGTCGATCCATTCGGTCGGGGCGGCCGTCCAGGGCGCGCCGGCCTGCAACGGCTGGACCTTCTGGCATGCCGAACGCAAGGGCATGCCGGTGCCGATAGACGCCTTCCGCTCCCAGATCCGCCAGGGGATGGGGGAGAAGGTGGGGGCGTGAGCAGCCTCCCGACCTTTGTTTGTCTTCACCTCTGACCTCGCCAACAGACAAGGGCGAGGTCTTCATTTGTCGAACCTGTACTGCTCCTGGCACTCCCCGGCCCTGTGCCGGGGCCTACGGGTGAGGAGGACACGACAGCATCATACGTTGCGACGGCTTTGCGGCCCTGGTGTGGGCCCCGGCACAGGGCCGGGGAGTGCGGGAGCGATAGCTGTCACACCCGCTCCCCTTCGTCGCACCCTCGGGATTTCATCGGTCATTCCCACACGGTTGGGCGATAATCGCGGCACTCAATCCGTTTGGGAGATCGCCCGATGATGTTCGACCTCTCCAATGCCCTGAACGGCCTGCTCGGCGGCCTGCTGATCGGGGTGGCCGCCGCGCTGTTCCTACTGGGGAACGGCCGGATCGCCGGGATCAGCGGCATCGCCGTGTCCATCGCCACCGCTCCCGCCACACAGCGCCGCCTCGAATCGGCCGCCTTCATCGCCGGGCTGATCGCCGCCCCCCTGGCCTATGTCGCCGTGGCCGGGCCGGTGGAGATCGGCGTGACACCCTCCGTGCCGCTGCTGCTTGCCGCGGGCCTGCTCGTCGGCATCGGCACCCGGATCGGCAACGGCTGCACCAGCGGGCACGGGGTCTGCGGCCTGTCGCGGCTGTCCAGGCGGTCGATCGCCGCCACCGTCACTTTCATGGCCGTGGCCGTGCTGGTCGCGGGTGTCGCGCCCCTGATGATCGGAGGCTGAGGCGATGCGCATCCTGATCTCCCTCCTCAGCGGCCTGCTCTTCGGTCTCGGCCTGACGGTCTCCGACATGATCGACCCGGCCCGGGTGCTCGGCTTCCTGCGGGTGGCGGGCGGCGCCTGGGACCCGACCCTGGCCTTCGTCATGGGCGGGGCGCTGGTGCCGATGGCCGTCGCCTGGCTGCTGACCCGGCGCCTGAAGGCCCCGGCCTGCGGCGGCAGCTTTCCGGAACCCGCCTCCGGCCGGATCGATGCCCGGTTGCTTGGCGGTGCCGCCCTGTTCGGTGCGGGATGGGGCCTGGTCGGCTTCTGCCCCGGCCCGGCCTTCGCGGCGCTGACGCTGGGCGGGGTGCCGGTGCTCATCTTCGTCGCCGCCATGATCGCGGGTTTCTGGATCGCCGGCCGGATCGCGTCCCGACCCGTATGAGGCCGACTCCCCAGCTTGCCAGGGCGGCCCCTGCCGTGGACAATGCCGGTTCCCTCTATGGCCGGGAGCCGGTTCCTTGGTCCTCACGCTGTTTCCGCCCTCCCGGTCCGACCCGACCCTGCTGCTGCCGCGCATCTATATGCGCCAGCCCCAGCGTGGCGACTGGCAGGAATGGGCCGAGCTGCGGGCCCTGTCCCGCGACTTCCTGGTGCCGTGGGAGCCGACCTGGCCGGAAGACGCCCTGACCCGGGCGGCCTTCCGCCGCCGCCTCGCCCGCTATGCCGAGGACTGGACCCGCGACCAGAGCTATTCCTTCTTCCTGTTCCGCCGCGACGACGACGCGCTGCTCGGCGGCATCACCATCGCCAATGTGCGCCGGGGCGTGGCCCAGAGCTGCACCTTCGGCTACTGGATCGGCAAACCCTTCTCGCGCAACGGGTTCATGACCGAGGCGGTGCACGGCGCCTGCTGTTTCGCCTTCGACCGGCTGGCCCTGCACCGCGTGGAGGCCGCCACCCTGCCCCATAACGAGGCGAGCCAGGGCGTGCTGCGCAAATGCGGCTTCGAGGAGGAGGGCCTGGCCAGGCGCTACCTGAAGATCAACGGGCGGTGGCAGGACCATGTCCTGTTCGCCCTGCTGCGCGAGGAATTCGACCCGGCCCTGCCCGCCACCTGACCCAGCCGCCCCCGCAGCGATGCGCGGATCGCCCGTTCCCGATCCGGGCGCCGGCTGCTACCGACAAGACCAGCCGATAAGACAATAAGACCACCGAGAGGGAGAAACGCCGTGTCCGAACGCGAGCAGTACGAAGTCTTCGCCGTCAAATACGCCCACAAGGCCGACCGCATGGCCTCGCAGAACCTGATCTTCAGCGATCTGCACGACCGGCCGATGCCGCTGGACTATTTCGTCTGGGTGATCCGCAACGAAAACCGGACCTATGTGGTCGATTGCGGCTTCGGCGAGCGCGAGAGCAAGGAGCGCGGGGTGCCGCTTGAGCGCACCCCGGCGGAGGGCGTGAGGCTGCTCGGCATCGACCCGGACAAGGTCGAGGACGTGATCATCACCCATCTGCACTACGACCATGCCGGCGGCCAGGACCAGTTCCCCAATGCGACCTTCCACCTGCAGGACGGCGAGATGGCCTATGCCACCGGCCGCTGCATGTGCTTCGAACCGATCCGGCGGCCGTTCGACGTCGAGCATGTGACCGACATGGTCCGCAACGTCTATGGCGGCCGGGTCAAGTTCCATGACGGCGATGCCGAACTGGCGCCGGGCGTGTCGCTGCACAAGGTCGGCGGCCATTCCGCCGGGCTGATGGCGGTGCGGGTCTGGACCAAGCGCGGCTGGGTCGTGCTGGCCTCGGACTGCGCCCATTTCTACATGAACATCGAGCAGCGCACGCCCTTCATCATCTGCTTCAACCTCGGGGAGATGATGAACGGGTTCAACACGCTGGAGATGCTGGCCGACAGCCCCGACCACGTGGTGCCGGGGCATGACCCGCTGGTGATGCAGTATTATCCCGCACCCTCGAAGGAGCTGGAAGGCGCCGTTGTGCGGCTCGACGAGATGCCGAAGAAGGGGTGAGTTTTCCGCATCGTGGCCACCGTTATGCACTCCCCGGCCTCGTGCCGGGGCCCACGTGTGGGCGGCGCTCGACCGCTGCCTCGTGATCATGGGCTTCAGGGCAATCCCGGGCGTAGGCCCCGGAACAGGTCCGGGGAGTGAGATTTGGGAAAGGTTGGTTTCTTCTTCCTCATTCTCGTCTCCCCGGCCTCGTGCCGGGGCCCACGTGTGGGCGGCGCTCGACCGCTGCCTCGTGATCATGGGCTTCAGGGCAATCCCGGGCGTAGGCCCCGGAACAGGTCCGGGGAGTGAGATTTGGGAAAGGTTGGTTTCTTCTTCCTCATTCTCGTCTTCCCGGCCGCGCGCCGGGACCGAGAATAGGAGTTGCTGGAGCGTCGGTTGGTTCTCTTCGGCGCTCCGGCACGCGTCCGCTCTCGGTCCCGGCGCAAGGCCGGGAAGACGGCGTAGAGGAGCAAAACGGGCTTACATGAAGCTGTACGGGTCCACGTCCACCTGGAGCCGCACGGAGGCCTCCAGCTTGATCGGCGCCAGCCAGTCGCGCAGCACCTGCTGGATGTTCACCTGCCGCCCCGCCTTCACCAGCAGGCGGCGGCGGTGGCGGCCGCGCAGCATGGTGATCGGTGCCGGGGCCGGGCCCAGGATCGTCACGCCGTTCAGCCGCGGTGCCGCCCGCGCCACCGTCCGCGCCGCCGCATCGGCCCGGTCGGCATCGGGGGCGGAGATCACCAGCCCCGCCAGCCTCCCGTAAGGCGGCATGCCGGACGCTTTGCGCTGGTCGATCTCCGACTGCAGGAAGGCCTCGCGGTCGCCGGCGGCCAGCGCCTGCATCACCGGGGTTTCCGGCGCATGGGTCTGCAGCAGCACCGTGCCCGGCCGCTCGGCCCGCCCGGCGCGGCCCGAGACCTGGTGCAGGAGCTGGTAGGTCCGCTCGGAGGCCCGCAGGTCGCCTCCCGCCAGCCCCAGATCCGCGTCCACCACCCCCACCAGGGTCAGCCAGGGGAAGTTGTGGCCCTTGGCCACGACCTGGGTCCCGATGATGATGTCGACCTCCCGCGCCCGCACCGAGCGCACGAACTCCGCCGCCTTGTCCGGCCCGGTGAGCGTGTCGGAGGAGGCCAGTTGGAAGCGGGCGTCGGGGAAGCGGACCAGCACCTCCTCGGCCAGCCGCTCCACGCCCGGGCCGCTGGCGACGAAACTGTCCTCCGCCTCGCAGGACGGGCAGTGCTTGGGCAGCCGGGCCGACAGGCCGCAATGGTGACAGACCAGCCGGCCGAGCAGCCGGTGCTCCACCAGCCAGGCGGTGCAGTTCGGGCATTCCAGACGATGGCCGCAGCTTCGGCACAGGGTCAGCGGCGCGTAGCCCCGGCGGTTCAGGAACAGCATCGACTGCTCTCCTTCCGCCAGGGTGCGCTGCACCGCCTCGACCAGCGGCGGCGACAGGAAGGTGCCGCGCTCCGGCGCGTGCTTGCGCAGGTCGATCAGCTTGACCTCGGGCAGGGTGGCGGAGCCCGGGCGGGCGGTCAGATGCACCGCGCCGTAGCGGCCCTGGCGCACGTTCTCCACCGTCTCCAGGCTGGGCGTGGCGCTGACCAGGGCGATGGGGATGCCCTCCAGCCGGGCGCGCACCACCGCCATGTCGCGGGCGTGGTAGGCGACCCCGTCCTCCTGCTTGTAGGCGGATTCATGCTCCTCATCGATCACGATCAGGCCGAGCTCGGCGAAGGGCAGGAACAGGGCGGAGCGGGCGCCGACCAGCACCCGCACCGAGCCCTCCGCCACCGCCCGCCAGGTCTCGCGCCGCACCTTCGGCTTCAGATCCGAGTGCCAGACGGCCGGTTCGACACCGAAACGATCGGCGAACCGCTCCAGCCACTCCGCCGACAGGGCGATTTCCGGCAGCAGGACCAGCGCCTGCTTTCCGGCCGCCAGGGCGGCGGCGATCGCCTCGAAATACACTTCCGTCTTGCCCGAACCGGTGATGCCGTCGACGGCCGTGACCGAGAAGGCATGGGCCCGGACCTTGGCGCACAGCGTATCGGCGGCTTCCCGTTGCTCGCCGCTCAGGGTCGGGCCGGTGCGGGTCGGGTCCGGAGCCTCGAAGGGCGGGCGCTGGGCGACGGTGTGGGGCTGCACCATGCCGCACTCGATCATGCCCTTGATCACCGACGGGCCAACCCCTGCCTCGCGCGCCAGGTCCTTCTGCTCCAGGGCCGGGCCGTCGGACAGTACCGACAGCACCCGGCGCCGGGCGGGGGTGAGGCGGGCCTGGCCGGTCCAGTTCTCCTGAGCGCCGGCGGTGTGGACGACCACAGGGGCCGGCGGCTCGAAGGCCGAGGGAGTGCTGATCGCCATGCGCACCACATTGCCGCGCGGCGCGAGGGTCCAGGCGGCGGTCCATTCCACCAGGTCGATCACACTCTTCGGCAGGCGCGGCACCTCGAAGCGTCGAAACACCCCGCGCAGCCGCTCCGCCGCGACCGACTCGTCGGTTCCGGGGCCGAGCACGACGCCGACCATGCGCCGCTGGCCCAGCGGCACCTCCACCACGTCGCCGCGCGCCAGCTCCAGGGCCGGATCCGCCTTGTAGTCATAGGCCACGTCCAGCGGCAGCGGCAGCAGCACGCTGACGCGGTCGAACGGGTCGTCGAGGGGCAGGAGGTCGGTCACGTCAGGTCGGTCACGGTCGGGTCATTGGGGATCGGGGTGAACGGAGCCGGCGCGCGCGCCGATCATGCGAAAATCGGGCGAGTGTGGCCCGCCGGGCCCGCCGTCACAACGGAAGCCTATTTTGCACATGCGAAACCCGGCTCTCCGGTGGCCGCTTACCGGGGGATGGGGTAGACTCCGGGCTGCGACTCGCGTACGCCTCCGCCAACTGCCGAACACGGAGACGAGCCCCATGAAGTTCTTCATCGACACTGCCGATGTCGCGGAGATTCGCGACCTGGCGTCGACCGGCCTGGTCGACGGGGTCACCACCAATCCCTCGCTGATCGCCAAGTCCGGCCGGCCGATCGCCGAGGTCATCGCCGAGATCTGCGACGTGGTCGCCGGCCCGGTCTCCGCCGAGGTCACCGCGACCGATCATGAGACCATGCTGCGCGAGGGCCGCTACCTGCGCGGCATCGCCGACAACATCGCGGTCAAGGTGCCGCTGACGGTCGACGGGCTGAAGACCTGCAAGGTGCTGGCCGACGAGGGCACCCTGGTCAACGTTACCCTCTGCTTCTCGCCCGCCCAGGCGCTGCTGGCCGCCAAGGCCGGCGCCGCCTTCATCTCGCCCTTCGTCGGTCGCCTGGACGACATCGGCACCGAGGGCATGGGCCTGATCGCCGAGATCGTCGAGATCTACGGCGCCTACGACTTCGCCACCGAGATCCTGGTCGCCTCCGTGCGCGGCCCGCACCACGTGGTGGAAGCCGCCAAGCTGGGCGCCGACGTCTCGACCCTGCCGCCGTCGGTCCTGCGCGCGATGTACAACCACCCGCTGACCGACAAGGGTCTGGCGGCGTTCATGGCCGACTGGGCGAAGACCGGCCAGTCGATCCTGGCGCCGGAAAGCGACGCCGCATGACCGAGAAGGGACCCGTTCCGACCCAGGCAGCCGGCAAGCCCCGTTCGGGCGAGATGCGCGCGCTGACGGCCGACCGGGTCGCTGCGTATCTGCGGGAGAATCCGGAGTTCCTGAACGAGCATCCGGATCTCCTCGCCGTCCTCGTGCCGCCGGGTCAGTCCGAGGGCAATGTGGTCGACTTCCAGCAGGCCATGGTCACCCGCCTGCGCGAGGAGAACGACAAGCTGCGTGCCGCCCAGGACTACCTGGTCACCACGGCGCGCAACAACCAGTCCATACAGTCCCGGGTGCATGACAGCGTGCTGGCGATCCTGCGGGCGTCCAGCTTCGAGACCATGATCCAGACCGTGACGGCCGATCTCGCCGTGCTGCTGGACGTGGACGCCGTCACCATCGGGGTGGAGACCGGCGACGTGCCGATCCCCAAGGCCTATGCCGCCGGTATCCGCGCCCTGCCGAACGGGGCGGTGGACGGCATGCTCGGCCCGAACCGGGACGTGCTGCTCTGCGCCGACATCAACGGCGATCCCCGGCTCTTCGCCTCGGCCGCCGGCCTGGTGCGCAGCCAGGCGATCTGCCGCCTGCGGGCCTCCAGCCAGGCGCCGGTGGGTCTCCTGGCCCTGGGCTCGCGCCGGCCGGACGCCTTCCAGCCGGGCCAGGGCACCGAGCTGCTCGGCTTCCTCGGCCGGTCGCTGGAATGCATGATCCGACAGTGGCTGCACCTGCCGAGCTAGACGACGGCGGGGCGACCGCCACCCATGGCGACGCGCTCGCGCCGCTGATCGCCGCGTGGCGGGACTGGATGCGGGTCGAGAAGCGCATGTCGGCCCACACCCTCACCGCCTACGAACACGACCTCAGCAGCTTCCTTCAGTTTCTCTCCGGCCATCTGGGCGGACCGGCCAGCCCCGGCGACCTGTCCCGGCTCGGCCCCGCGGATTTCCGCGCCTGGCTGGCCGAGCGGGCGATGACCGGGCTGTCCAAGACCTCCACGGCCCGGGCCCTGTCGGTGATCCGCGGCTTCTTCCGCTTTCTGGAGCGGCGCGGCGCGGTGTCCAACGCCGCGATCGGCGGGGTGCGCGGGCCGCGGGTGCCGCGCTCGGTGCCCAAGGCGCTGACCGTGGGCGAGGCGGCGGACGCCCTGGAGAGCGTCGGCGACCTGGAGGACGAGCCCTGGGTGGCGGCCCGGGACGCGGCGGTGGTGTCGCTGCTCTACGGCTGCGGGCTGCGGGTGGGCGAGGCGCTGGGACTGGACCGCTCGGTCGCCCCCCTGGGCGAGACCCTGTCCATCACCGGCAAGGGCAACAAGACGCGGATCGTGCCGGTCCTGCCCGTGGTGCGCCAGGCGGTGGAGACGTACCTGACGCAGGTGCCCTTCGTGCTGGCGCCGGACGGGCCGCTGTTCGTCGGGGTGAAGGGCAAGCGGCTCAGCCCGCGCCGGGTGCAGGAGCGGCTGCAGCTCCTGCGCGGCTATCTGGGCCTGCCGGAGAGCGCGACACCCCATGCGCTGCGGCACTCGTTTGCGACGCATCTGCTGGCCGGCGGTGGCGACCTGCGGGCGATCCAGGAGCTGCTGGGGCACGCCTCGCTGTCGACGACCCAGCGCTATACGGATGTGGACGCAAAGCGGCTGATGGACATCCATCGGCTGGCCCATCCGCGGGACCGGCGGTAGGGCTAAGGCGCTTCAATTCCTAACTACGCCCCCTTAATTTCACCAAATCCACTCCCCGTCCCGGATTAAATCCGGGATTATTCCGGGGCAAGCGGTTCCGCGAGTCCGAGCCTCACCGATAGGTGCTCAAGCGATCCTGGGCCTGGCCCCGGAATAAATCCGGGGAGTGAGAAGTTGGGGGATAGAACGAAAAAAGGGCGCCGGATTGCTCCGGCGCCCTCTTAATCCGTAGACCCAACCTCAGATGTGGATCGGACGACCATCCACCGCCAGGGCCGCTGAGCAGCCCCGGACTTAATCCGGGGCGTGTCGAAGGGCCTTCTCTCACAACCACCAAACCCACTCCCCGGATTTATTCCGGGACCCACGCTTAGGATCGCACGAGCCCTACCGGTAGGGTTCCGGCGCGCGGATGTGTGGACCCCGGAATAATCCCGGATTTAATCCGGGACGGGGAGTGTACGAGGGGGACTGGAAGATAGAGAAAGGGCGCCGGATTGCTCCGGCGCCCCCTTAGTCCGAATAGCCGACCTCAGATGTGGATGGGCCGGCCGTCCACCGCGAGCGCCGCTTCCTTGACCGCTTCGCTGAGGGTCGGGTGGCCGTGGCAGGTGCGGGCGACGTCCTCGGCCGAGCCGCCGAACTCCATGATCGCGCAGATCTCGTGGATCAGCGTGCCGGCATCCGGGCCCAGGATATGGGCGCCGAGCACCCGGTCGGTCTTCTTGTCGGCCAGGATCTTCACCTGCCCGTCGGTATCGGCGTTGGCCCGCGCGCGGCTGTTGGCGGAGAACGGGAACACGCCCTTGCGGTACTCGATCCCGGCTTCCTTCAGCTGCTCCTCGGTCTGGCCGACCGAGGCCACTTCCGGCCATGTGTAGATGATGTTCGGCACCAGGTTGTAGTCCACATGGGTGGACTGGCCGGCCATGATCTCGACCGCGGCGACCCCGTCCTCCTCGGCCTTATGGGCCAGCATCGGGCCCGGAATGGCGTCGCCGATGGCGAAGATGCCTTCCACGTTGGTCTGATAATCCTCATCGACCTGAATGAAGCCGCGCTTGTCGCGCTCGACCCCAAGATCGTCCAGGCCCAGGCTCTCGAAATACGGGCGCCGGCCGATGGCGACCAGCACCACGTCGCCCTTCAGTTCCTCGGCATCGCCGCCGGCGGCGGGCTCCAGGGTCAGGGTGACCTGGGTCTTGGTGGTCTTCGCCCCGGTGACCTTGGTGGACATCCGGAACTCGATGCCCTGCTTTTCCAGGGTGCGCTTGAAGCGCTTGCCCACGTCCTGGTCCATGGTCGGCACGATGCGGTCCAGGAACTCGACCACGGTGACCTTGGCGCCGAAGCGCTTCCATACCGAGCCCAGCTCCAGGCCGATCACGCCGCCGCCGATGACGATCAGGTGCTTGGGCACCTTGGTCAGCTCGAGCGCGCCGGTGGAGGTGACGATCTGCTTCTCGTCGACCTCGACGCCCGGCAGCGGGGTCGGCTCGGAGCCGGTGGCGATCAGGATCCTGTCGCACTCGACCGTCTGCTTCTTGCCATTGGCCGGGGTGACTTCCACTTTGCCCGGGGCGGTGACCTTGCCGGTGCCTTGCAGCCAGTCGACCTTGTTCTTCTTGAACAGGAAGCCGATACCGTCGGTCAGGCCGGTGACGATCTCGGTCTTCTTCTCCATCAGCTTCTTGACGTTCAGCTTCGGGGCCGAGACCTCGATGCCGAAATCGCCCAGATGGTGCTCGACCTCGGAATACTTCTCCGAGGCGTTCAGCAGCGCCTTGGACGGGATGCAGCCGATGTTCAGGCAGGTACCGCCGAGCGCCTCGCGCTTCTCCACGCAGGCGGTCTTCAGCCCGAGCTGGGCGGCCCGGATGGCGGCGACATAGCCACCCGGCCCACCGCCGATGACCACGAGATCGTACTTGTCAGACATGGGGAACTCCCAAGGGTAATCGTACCGGTGTAACCGGGGCGGTGGCGTGTGGCCTACAGGTCCAGCAGCAGGCGGCGCGGATCCTCGATGGCGTCCTTCACCTTGACCAGGAAGGTCACCGCCTCGCGGCCGTCGACGATCCGGTGGTCGTAGCTCAGCGCCAGGTACATCATCGGGCGGATCTCGACCGAGTTGCCGATCGCCATCGGCCGCGGCTGGATCTTGTGCATGCCCAGGATGCCCGACTGCGGCGGGTTCAGGATCGGGGTCGACATCAGCGAGCCGTAGACGCCGCCGTTCGAGATGGTGAAGGTGCCGCCCTGCATCTCGGCCAGGGACAGCTTGCCGTCGCGCGCCTTCACGCCGAGGTCGTAGATCCCCTTCTCCACACCGGCGAAGGAGAGCTTGTCGGCATCGCGCAGGATCGGAACGACGAGGCCCGACGGGGTGCCGACGGCGACGCCGACATCGAAGAAGTTCTTGTAGATGATCTCGTCGCCGTAGATCTCCGCATTGACCGCAGGCAGCTCCTGCAGCGCGGCGATGCAGGACTTCACGAAGAAGCTCATGAAGCCGAGCTTCACGCCGTGCTTCTTCTCGAAGCCGTCCTTGTACTCGTTGCGCAGGGCCATGACGTTGGTCATGTCCACCTCGTTGAAGGTGGTCAGCATGGCCGCGGTGTTCTGGGCTTCCTTCAGGCGCCGGGCGATGGCCTGGCGCAGGCGGGTCATCTTCACCCGCTCCTCGCGCTCATCCTCCGGACGCGGCGGCGGCGGGCCGGACGGAGCAGCGGCGGCACCGCCACCGGCTGGGGCGGCGCTGAACGAGCGCTTCGCGGTGCCGGCCTCGATCGCCTTCTGCACGTCTTCCTTCACAAGACGGCCGTCTTTGCCGGTCGGCTTGATCTTGGAGGGGTCCAGGTTGTTCTCGTCGACCAGCTTGCGCACGGCCGGCGACATGGTCTTCACCTCGTAGCCGCCGGAGGACGCGGCGGGAGCGGCGGCCGGAGCCGGCTTGGCGGCTTCCTTCTTAGGCTCTTCCTTCTTCGGCTCCTCCTTCGGAGCCTCGGACTTGGCGTCCTGCTTCTTCGGCTCTTCCTTCTTCGGGGCCGCGGTCGCGCCCTCGTCGATGGTGCCGAGCAGGGCGCCGACCTCGACCTCGGAGCCTTCCTTGGCGGAGATCTCGGCGAGCACGCCGGCGGCCGGCGCGTTGACCTCGAGGGTGACCTTGTCGGTCTCAAGCTCGACCAACGGCTCGTCGGCGGCGACGGCATCGCCCGGCGACTTCATCCATTTCGCAACCGTCGCTTCGGAGACGGACTCCCCGAGTGTCGGAACCTTGATCTCCGTCGCCATACCCTTGGTCCTCTTCATCTTTCGTCATGCGTCGGCGGACCCGCCGGGGTGTCCGCCGTGTTGCGTTATATATGGTGTCAGCGTCTCGACGTGTTCAGGCTTTACTCGGCAGCCATGCGTCCCTTGCTTGCCATGTCCACGGTGAGGGCTTCGTCGACCAGGGCGGCCTGCTCGCGGGCGTGACGGCTGGCATTGCCGGTGGCCGGCGAGGCGGCCTCGCGGCGCCCCACATAGCGCGGGCGCTTGCAGGCGCCGTCCAGCTCGATCAGCACGTCCTCCAGGCGGCGGTCGACGAAGGTCCAGGGACCCATGTTCGCCGGCTCCTCCTGACACCACACGACCTCGGCCTGCGGGAAGCGCGACAGCTCCTGCAGCAGGGCCTTGCGCGGGAACGGATACATCTGTTCCAGACGCAGGAAGAAGACGTCCTTGATGCCGCGCTTCTCGCGCTCCTCGTAGAGGTCGTAATAGACCTTGCCCGAGCAGATCACGACGCGTTTCACGTCCTTGTCGGCGCACAGGGTGTCGTTGTCGTAGAGCACCCGGTGGAAGGTCGTGTCGCGGCCCATCTCCTCCAGCTTCGACACCGCCAGCTTGTGGCGCAGCAGCGATTTCGGCGTGAAGATGATCAGCGGCTTGCGGAAGTCGCGGTGCAACTGCCGGCGCAGGACGTGGAAGTAGTTCGCCGGCGTGGTGCAGTTCACCACCTGCATGTTGTCCTCTCCGCAGAGCTGCAGGTAGCGCTCGATCCGGGCCGAGGAGTGCTCCGGTCCCTGGCCTTCGTAGCCGTGGGGCAGCAGCATCACCAGGCCGGACATGCGCAGCCACTTCGCCTCACCGGAGGAGACGAACTGGTCCATGATCACCTGGGCGCCGTTGGCGAAGTCGCCGAACTGGGCCTCCCAGCAGGTCAGCGCGTTCGGCTCCGCCTGGCTGTAGCCGTATTCGAAGCCGAGCACGCCGGCCTCGGACAGCGGGCTGTCGATGACCTCGTAATGGGCCTGCTTGTCCTGGATGTGGTTCAGCGGGACGTACCGCTCCTCGGTCTTCTGGTCGATATAGACCGAGTGACGCTGGGAGAAGGTGCCGCGCTGGCTGTCCTGGCCCGACAGACGGACCATGAAGCCCTCGGTCAGCAGTGTGGCGAAGCCGAGCGCCTCGCCGGTCGACCAGTCGATGCCCTCGCCGCTCTCGATCGCCTTCTTGCGGGCGGAGATGAAGCGGTTGAGCTTGCTGTTCAGGTTGAAGCCCTCCGGTACCTCGCAGAGCTTCTCGCCGATGCGCTTCAGTTCCTTGACGTCGACGCCGGTGCTGCCGCGCCGGGCATCGCCGGAGGCGACCTTCAGGCCGGACCACTTGCCTTCCAGCCAGTCGGCCTTGTTCGGCTTGTAGGAGAGGCCGGCCTCGAACTCCTCGGCGAGATAGGCGTTCTCGTCGTCGAGGATCTTGTCGGTCTCTTCCTTGGTGAGCGTGCCGTCCTTGACCAGCTTCTCGGCATAGAGCTCGCGGGTGGTCTTGTGCTCGCCGATCTTCTCGTACATCAGCGGCTGGGTGAAGCGCGGCTCGTCGCCCTCGTTATGGCCGAAGCGGCGGTAGCAGATCATGTCGATGACCACGTCGCAGTTGAATTCCTGACGGAATTCCGCCGCGATGCGGGCCACATGGACCGTCGCCTCCGGGTCATCGCCGTTCACGTGGAAGATCGGCGCCATCACCATCTTCGCCACGTCCGTCGGGTACGGGGACGAGCGGGAATAGTGCGGGCTGGTGGTGAAGCCGATCTGGTTGTTCACCACGATATGGATCGTGCCGCCGGTCTTGTAGCCGCGCAGGCCGGAGAAATCGAAGGTCTCCGCCACCACGCCCTGGCCGGCGAAGGCCGCGTCGCCGTGCAGCAGGATGCCCATGACCTTCTTGTGGTCCCGGTCCTGACGCTGCTGCTGCTTGGCGCGCACGCGGCCGAGCACGACCGGGTTCACGATCTCAAGATGCGACGGGTTGGCGTTCAGGGTGAGGTGCACGTTGGCGCCGTCGAACTCGCGGTCGGCGGATACGCCCATATGGTACTTCACGTCGCCGGAGCCGCCGGCATCCTCCGGGTTCGCCGGATTGCCCAGGAACTCCGAGATGATGGCGCGGAACGGCTTGCTCATGAAGTTGCAGAGCACGCTCAGGCGGCCGCGGTGCGGCATGCCGAGCACCACCTCCTCCAGGCCGAGCTGGCTGCCGCGCTTGAGGATCTGCTCCAGCGCCGGGATCAGCGTCTCGCCGCCGTCGAGGCCGAAGCGCTTGGTGCCGACATACTTCACGGCCAGGAACTTCTCGAAGCTCTCGGCCGCGGTCAGGCGCTCCAGGATGGTGCGCTTGCCGAGCGGGGTGAAGTCGGTCTGGTTGCGGATCTGCTCTATGCGCTCCTGGATCCAGGCCTTCTGGGCCGGGTCCTGGATGTGCATGAACTCCACGCCGATGGAGCCGCAATAGGTGCTCTCCAGGACGTCCATGATCTCGCGCAGGGTCGCCGTCTCCAGGCCCAGCACGTTGTTGATGAAGATCGGGCGGTCCCAGTCGGCATCGGTGAAGCCGTAGGTCTCCGGGTCGAGCTCCGGATGCGGCGTCGGCGCCTCCAGGCCCAGCGGATCGAGCTTGGCCTTGAGGTGGCCGCGGATCCGGTAGGCGCGGATCAGCATGATCGCCCGCAGCGAATCGAGCGTGGCGGCGCGCACGTCGTCGGTGGACAGCGCGCTCGCATCGGCCTTCTTGCCGGGTTTCTTCGGGGCCGCATCCGGGTCGGCCGCGCCGATGATCTTGGTGGTCCGGGCGGCGAAACTGGGCCCCCGCACGTCCGTTGTCGCGGCGTCGACGTCGTCGCTCAGCGCGTCGAAATACTGACGCCAGCTGTCGTCGACCGAGGCCGGATTCTCAAGGTATCGCGCGAAAAGTTCCGCCATGAACGGAGCGTTGGCGCCGTTCAGAAAGGTGTAGTCCTGATAGTCCATGGACATTTGCGTTTACCGCCTCTGCGCTCGCTGCGGAGCCATCCACCCGCGTCGGCGGCCCCACCTGCCGGCTCTCCCCGGCGTCGTCCCTGCCACTACACCAAATGAATAGTTAACATTCAGTGATATTTCCATGGTCCACCGATCTCCCTGACGGATCAAGGGCAGCGGACCGGGGGCGGGGCCGTGGCAGCCCCGCCCTGGTCGTCGTGGTCAGCCGCGCATCGCCGCGACCATGGTCTCGCCGAGGGCCGCCGGGCTGTCCGACACCTTGATGCCGGCAGACTTCATGGCCTCGATCTTGTCGCCGGCACCGCCCTTGCCGCCGGCGATGATGGCGCCCGCATGGCCCATGCGCCGGCCCGGAGGGGCGGTCACACCGGCGATGAAGCCGGCGACCGGCTTCTTCTTGGAGTTCGACTTCAGGAACTCGGCCGCCTCTTCCTCGGCCGAGCCGCCGATCTCGCCGATCATGATGATGCCCTGGGTCTCGTCATCGGCCAGGAACATCTCCAGCACGTCGATGAAGCTGGTGCCGTTGACCGGGTCGCCGCCGATGCCCACACAGGTCGACTGGCCGAGGCCGGCCGCCGTGGTCTGCGCCACCGCCTCGTAGGTCAGCGTGCCCGACTTCGACACGATGCCGATCTTGCCGCGCTTGTGGATGTGGCCCGGCATGATGCCGATCTTGCAGGCGTCCGGGGTGATCACGCCCGGGCAGTTCGGACCGATCAGGCGGGTCTTGGTGCCGGTGAGGGCGCGCTTGACCTTGATCATGTCCATGACCGGGATGCCCTCGGTGATGCAGATCACCAGCGGCAGCTCGGCGTCGATCGCCTCCAAAATGGAGTCCGCGGCGAAGGGCGGCGGAACGTAGATCACGCTGGCATTGGCGCCGGTCTTTTTGACCGCGTCCTCGACCGTGTCGAACACCGGCAGGTCGAGATGGGTCTGGCCGCCCTTACCGGGGGTCACACCGCCGACCATCTTGGTGCCGTACTTGATCGCCTGCTCGCTGTGGAAGGTGCCCTGGCTGCCGGTGAATCCCTGGCAGATGACCTTCGTGTTCTCGTCGATAAGAACGGCCATTACGCGGCCTCCTTCACGGCTTTGACGATTTTCTGGGCGGCGTCGCCCAGGTTGTCGGCGGAGACGATCGGCAGGCCGCTATCGGCCAGGATCTGCTTGCCGAGCTCGACATTGGTGCCTTCCAGGCGCACCACCAGCGGCACGTGCAGGCTGACTTCCTTGGCCGCGGCGACCACGCCCTCGGCGATCACGTCGCAGCGCATGATGCCGCCGAAGATGTTGACCAGGATGCCTTCGACGTTCTTGTCGGACAGGATGATCTTGAAGGCCGCGGTGACCCGCTCCTTCGTCGCCCCGCCGCCGACATCCAGGAAGTTGGCCGGCTCGCCGCCGTACAGCTTGATGATGTCCATGGTGGCCATCGCCAGGCCGGCGCCGTTGACCATGCAGCCGATCGAGCCGTCGAGCTTCACGTAGTTCAGCTCGTACTTGCCCGCCTCGAGCTCCATCGGATCCTCTTCGTCCTCGTCGCGCATCTCGGCGACGTCCTTGTGACGGTAGAGGGCGTTGTCGTCGAAGTTCATCTTCGCATCGAGGGCGATCAGGTCGCCCGCACCGGTCACGACCAGCGGGTTGATCTCCATCAGCGACGCGTCGAGGCCGGTGAAGGCGTCGTACAGGCCGGTCAGGAACTTCACCGCCGCGCCGATCTGCTTGCCTTCCAGGCCGAGCGCGAAGGCGATGCGCCGGGCGTAGTGACCAGACATGCCGGTCACCGGGTCGATCGCCACGGTCAGGATCTTCTCCGGGGTCTTCTCGGCGACCTCTTCGATGTCCATGCCGCCCTCGGTGGAGGCGATCACGGTCACCCGCGAGGTCGACCGGTCGACCAGCAGCGACAGGTACAGCTCACGGGCGATGTCGGAGCCTTCCTCCACATAGACCCGCTTCACTTCCTTGCCTTCCGGGCCGGTCTGGTGCGTGACCAGGGTCATGCCCAGCATCCGCTCCGCCTCGGACCGGACGTCCTCGATCGACTTCACGACCTTGACGCCGCCGCCCTTGCCGCGGCCGCCAGCATGGATCTGCGCCTTGACGACGTAGACCGGTCCGCCCAGGCCTTCGGCGACCTTCACGGCCTCGTCCGGCGTGAACGCCACCCCGCCCTTGGGCACGGCGACGCCATATTTGGCCAAGAGGGTCTTGGCCTGATACTCATGAATGTTCATCGTTCCCCGCTCCGTACGGTGCGAGCGCGCTTACCCGTCAATCGGGCAGGCCCGCGGCGACTTCGTTGAGGGTTTTAACGGCGTTGACCGAGTGCTCGAACATCGCCTTCTCGTCGGCGTTCAGCTCGATCTCCACGATCTTCTCCACGCCGTCGGCGCCGAGCACGGTCGGGACACCGACATAGAGGCCGTTCAGACCGTACTGGCCGTCCACATAGGCCGCACAGGGCAGGACCCGCTTCTTGTCCTTCAGGTAGGACTCGGCCATCTGGATCGCCGAACTGGCCGGGGCGTAGAACGCCGAGCCGGTCTTCAGCAGGCCGACGATCTCGGCACCGCCGTCGCGGGTGCGCTGGACGATCTGGTCGATCTTCTCCTGGCTCGACCAGCCCATCTTGATCAGGTCGGGAACCGGGATGCCGGCGACGGTGGAGTAGCGGATCAGCGGCACCATGGTGTCGCCATGGCCGCCGAGCACGAAGGCGGTCACATCCTCGACGGACACCCCGAACTCTTCGGCCAGGAAGTAGCGGAAGCGGGCGCTGTCGAGCACGCCGGCCATGCCGACGACCTTGTTCTTCGGCAGGCCGCTGTACTTCTGCAGCAGGCCGACCATGACGTCGAGCGGATTGGTGATGCAGATCACGAACGCGTCCGGGCAGTTGGCCTTGATGCCTTCGCCGACGGCCTTCATGACCTTCGCGTTGGTGCCGATCAGGTCGTCGCGGCTCATGCCCGGCTTGCGCGGGATGCCGGCGGTGACGATCACCACGTCCGCCCCGGCGATCGCCGAGTAGTCGCTGGCGCCGGTGAGCACCGAGTCGAAACCTTCGACCGGCGAGGCTTCGGCGATGTCCAGCGCCTTGCCCTGGGGCACGCCGTCGACGATGTCGAACAACACCACATCGCCGAGATCCTTGAGGCCGGCGAGAAGCGCCAGCGTGCCACCGATATTACCCGCGCCCACGAGCGCGATCTTGTTGCGAGCCATGATTTCCCCTGTCGCAAGCGTTGGCCTGGACATCCCGCGGCTGCCGGCGGCTGAGGCGGCCGGCGACGGCCCGAGATATGTGCGATGCGGCATAGCGCGTTTCCGTTGCGCGGGCAACCGCGTGTGGGAGCGAATCGTGAGCTTGGGGTCGATCAGCGGGGCCGAGCCCGGAAAAATCGACTTTTTCAACCCGGTTGATTCAGATCAACACGATTGCAACCTGAGTTCCATAGGATGGGAGTCAGTCGGGTCCGCAGACCGTACGGCGTGCCGCGGGTGCCGCCGTCCGACCCGGCGCGGGGGGTCGCAACCTCAAGGGAGAGCACCATGAACAAGCAGCCGAAAGAGACCTCCGGGGTCGAACAGACCGTCGACGAGACGGTGAACGCCGGCCGCGAGGCGGTGGAGAAGACCACCAAGACCGTGGCCAAGGCCGCGCGGGAGGCCGCCCAGGCTAACGGATGGACCGAGACCGCCGACAAGCAGGCCGCGACCCTCACCGCCTTCCAGGGGCCGCTTGTGGAAGCCACCTCCCAGGCCTTCGGCCGCTATGTGGAGGGGATGGCCGAGCTGAACCAGGAGATGACCCGGTTCGTCGCCGAACGCCTGCGCTACGACGCCGAGTTCGGACATGCCCTGGCCGGCTGCGGCTCCTTCGCCGAAGCGGCGGAGATGCAGCAGGAATGGATGAAGAAGGCGGCCGACGATTACATGGCCGAGGCCAGGAAGCTGGGCGAGATCGGACAGAAGTTCGTCGCCGACGCGTCCCGAACCCCGGGCGCCTGAGGGGCCGCCGGCGCGGCGCCACTTGATCCCGTCGGCCCTTCTAGGGCACGACTGACGTCATGTCAGAGAACGCCCCGGGCGGGCCGACCCCGAAGATCGACGTCGTCTCCTCCACCAGTGCGGTGGAGACCCAGCGGATTGCGGCCCGGGGTGCGGATCCCGTGCTGCAGATCGGCTCCCGGATCGAGGTGGTCGACCGGGTCGAGACGAACTGGCGCAACCGGATGGCCGGCCGCGACTTCACCGGGCTCGACATCGCCGACGGGGACGGCGTCGACGTGGTCGCCGATCTCTGCTGGCCCTTCGAGAAACTCGACGCGGCGCTGGGCGGCCGACGGTTCGGCCTGATCTTGTGCCAGCATGTGCTGGAGCACGTGCGCCGACCCTTCGAGGCGGCCGACAATGTCGCGCGGCTCCTGGCGCCGGGCGGCACCCTCTATGTCGCCGTGCCCTGGGTCCAGGCGTTCCACGGTTATCCCGACGATTTCTGGCGCTTCTCGTTCCGCGGCCTGCTGGAGCTGTTCCCGGATCTCGCCCCGGTGGACATGTACTACAGCGCCACTGGCTCCGGCCTGGATGCCGCCTACAAGATCACCATCGACGGCCAGATCGACCTGGCCCGCACCCCGTTCGGGATCGAGGGCCGGCTGTTCGAGACGGTGTTCGAGCAGCAGGAGAACATCGCCATGCTGCGCCGCCAGGAGCAGCAGCCCAAGCTGCCGATCGCCCGGCGCTACCTGCCGGCGCTGTTCGTCAACCTGGTGTTCGAGCGCCGCTGAAAACGCGACGGGCCGGCCCGCGGGAAGCGGTACCGGCCCGGTGATCGTGTCTGCGGTCGGGCGTCAGGCGGCGCGGCGGACGCCGGCGGCCTTCACGCTGTCGTCGACGAAGGCCTCGAACGGTTTGAAGTTCTCCTCGAAGCGGCCGCGCAGCTCGCCCGCGGTGGTGTCATAGGCGTTGCCGTCGCTCCAGGCACCACGCGGACGCAGCACGCCGGTCGGCACGTTCGGGCAGCTTTCCGGCACCAGCAGGCCGAACTGGCCGTCTTCCTGCACCGGCGCGCCGGTGAGCGAGCCGTCCAGGGCGGCGCGGACCATGGCCCGCGTATAGGCGATCTTCATGCGCTCGCCGCCGGCGCCGGCGCGGCCGCCGGACCAGCCGGTGTTCACCAGCCAGCAGGTCGCCCCATGGCGGGCGATGCGCTCGCGCAGCATCTCGCCATAGACGCTCGGGTGACGCGGCATGAACGGCGCGCCGAAGCAGGTCGAGAAGGTCGCCTGCGGCTCGGTCACGCCCTTCTCGGTGCCGGCAACCCGCGCGGTGTAGCCGGACAGGAAGTGGTACATCGCCTGTTCCGGGGTCAGCCGGGAGATCGGCGGCAGCACGCCGAAGGCGTCGGCGGTCAGCATCACCACATTCACGGGGTGGCCGGCCATGCCGGTGGCCGAGGTGTTCGGGATGTAGTCGATCGGGTAGCAGGCCCGGGTGTTCTCGGTCAGTTCGGCGCTGTCCAGGTTCAGCATCCGGGTGACCGGATCCATCACCACGTTCTCCAGCACGGTGCCGAAGCGGTGGGAGGCGGCCCAGATCTCCGGCTCGGCCTCTTCGCTGAGCTTGATGACCTTGGCGTAGCAGCCGCCCTCGAAGTTGAAGATGCCGTTCTCCGACCAGCCGTGCTCGTCGTCGCCGATCAGGGTGCGGCTGCCGTCGGCCGACAGGGTCGTCTTGCCGGTGCCGGACAGGCCGAAGAAGATCGCGCTGTCGCCCTTCGGGCCGATATTGGCCGAGCAGTGCATCGGCATGACGCCGCGGTCGGGCAGCAGGTAGTTCAGCACGCCGAAGATCGACTTCTTGATCTCGCCGGCATAGCTGGAGCCGCCGATCAGGATCATGCGGCGGTCGAAATCGACCAGGATGAAGGTGGCGGAGCGGACCCCGTCCTTCTCCCCGCGGGCGGTCAGGCCCGGCGCGTGCAGGATGGTGAAGTCCGGCTCGAAGCCCGGCAGGTCCTCCGCCGGCGGGCGGATGAACATGTTGCGGGCGAACAGGTTCTGCCAGGCGGTCTCGGTCACCAC
Source organism: Thalassobaculum sp. (assembly GCF_965223715.1). Classification (GTDB taxonomy): domain Bacteria; phylum Pseudomonadota; class Alphaproteobacteria; order Thalassobaculales; family Thalassobaculaceae; genus Thalassobaculum. The sequence continues at coordinate 4,036,224 of NZ_OZ245012.1, forward strand.
CCGCACCTTCAGGCGGTGGTCCGGGTCGGCGCCGGCGTAGCAGTTCAGCACATAGGCGTCGCGGCCGTGGTAGTAGGCCTGCACCCGGGCATGCATCGCGTCGAAGGCGCTGCGGTCGATCGGCTGGTTGATGCTGCCCCAGTTGACCGTCTTCTCCGTCGCGGCGTCGCGGACGATGAACTTGTCCTTCGGCGAGCGGCCGGTGTGTTCGCCGGTCGACACGACCACCGCCCCATGGGCGGAAAGCCGGGCCTCGCCGCGCCGGATGGCGTGCTCGGTCAGCAGGGCGGGGCCGAGATCCCAGTGCTGGGTGCCCAGATTGGTCAAGCCGTGCGAGGTCAGGTCCATGCGTGTCGCGCTGTTGCCCACGTGTCCTCTCCAGATAACGCTGAACGCCGGCTCATTTTTTTGGCCGGACGCAGTTTGGATAGGCGAACTGTCACCGAAACGCAACGATCCGCCCCGAAAATTACCGGCCTGCGGCGCGGCGATACGTCGCGCAGGCTCCCGAGCGCCAGGCTCTGGCGTCAGGCCTTGAGCACCGCCACGCCGGGCAGATCCTTGCCCTCCAGCCATTCCAGGAAGGCGCCGCCCGCCGTGGAGACGTAGGAGAACCGGTCGATCACCCCGGCATGGGCCAGGGCCGCCACCGTGTCGCCGCCGCCGGCCACCGACAGGATCTGGCCCCGGTCGGTCAGGTCCGCCGCCGCCTTGGCCAGGGCGTTGGTGCCGGCGTCGAAGGGCTCGGTCTCGAACGCGCCGACCGGGCCGTTCCACACCAGGGTCTTGCAGCCTTCCAGCCGCTTGGCGATGGCGGCCACGGTCTTGGGACCGACGTCGAGGATCATTTTATCCTCTGGCACGTCGAGAATATCGACCGTGCGGGTTTCCACGCCCGCCGCCAGGGTGTCGGCGACCACCGCGTCCACCGCCAGCAGGATGTCGCAGCCGGCGGCATCCGCCTTGGCCTGGATCTGCTTCACCGTCTCGGCCAGGTCGCGCTCCGCCAGGGACTTGCCGATCTCCACGCCGCCCGCATGCAGGAAGGTGTTGGCCATGCCGCCGCCGATGGCGAGCACGTCCACGCGGGCGACCAGGTTGCCAAGCAGGTCGAGCTTGGTGCTGACCTTCGCGCCGCCGACCACCGCGGCGACCGGACGCTCCGGACGCTCCAGGGCGCGGGTCAGGGCCGTCAGCTCGGCCTCCATCAGACGCCCGGCATAGGCCGGCAGCTTGCGCGCCACCCCGTCGATCGAGCCATGGGCCCGGTGGGCGGCAGAGAAGGCGTCGTTCACGTAGAGGTCGGCCAGCTTGACCAGACCGGCGACGAAATCGGGGTCGTTGGCCTCCTCGCCGTCATGGAAGCGCAGGTTCTCCAGCAGCACCACGTCGCCGTCGGACAGCCCGGCGACCGCGCCCTCGGCGGCGGCACCGATGCAGTCCGGCGCGAAGGCGACCGGCCGGCCGACCGCCTTGGCCAGCGGCTCGACGATCGGCTGCAGGGACATTTCGGCGTTCGGCTTGCCCTTGGGCCGGCCGTAATGGGAGACGACCACCACCTTGGCGCCCTTGCCGGCCAGCTCGGCGACGGTGGGGGCGGCACGCTCGATCCGGGTGGCGTCGGTGACGGCGCCGTCCTTCATCGGAACGTTCAGGTCCAGGCGCAGCAGCACGCGCTTACCGGCGACGTCGGCGCCGTCGAGAGTACGGTAATCGGCCATCTCGGGTCTCTCCCCCAGCTACGAAACCGGCCCTTGTCGATCCGGGTTGCGCGGGGATTTGCCACACCGCGGCCGGTGCGACAACCCTTCCGACGCCGGGTCCGGGCGCGTGGGGCGTCTCGGCCGAACTCTCGGTTGCCTCACCCTTGATAGACTGCCGCGCCGCCCGATTTCTTCCCCATGAGCATCACGACCCCTTCCGGCCGGCCCGGCACGCTGCTCGGCTACGGCCTCGGCCAGGGCACGCGGATGGCCTGGTATCTCGGAAACTACGTGGCGACGCGGGCCTGGTTCGCGCGGATCGACCCGGGCGAGAGGCGCCGACCGACCCTGCGCGGACGGCTGATGGGCGCGCGGATCCAGGCGGCGCTGACCCGGGGCGCGCTGCGGCTGATGGCCCGCGACGCTGCCCATGTGCGCCAGGGCACCTATCCGATGCCGGCGGACCTGCGGCCCCGGCCGGGTGCCGTGGGCGAGATGGCCGGCTACTGGCGCGACCTGCCGAAGGTGGCGCTGCGGCGGCGGATGAAGCAGGGCCAGGAGCCGGCGGCCCAGCCGTTGCCCGACGAGGAGGGCGGCTATCCGCGCTACTACCTGCAGAACTTCCACTATCAGTCCGGCGGCTGGCTGACCGAGGAATCGGCCGATCTCTACGACACCCAGGTGGAGGTGCTGTTCGGCGGCCTGGCCCAGGCCATGCGGCGCCAGGGCGTGGTGCCGGTGGTCGACTGGCTACGGGCCCGGGGATCGCCGGACGGGGCGGAATTCGGCGCGGGCTACACGCTGCTGGATCTGGCGACCGGCACCGGGGCGATGCTGGAGGCGGTGGGTCAGGCGGCTCCGGGGCTCGACCTGCACGGGCTCGACCTGTCCCGGGCCTATCTCGACAAGGCGCAGCGCCGGCTGGCCGGGCGGAACGTCACCTGGCACCGGGCCAAGGCGGAGGCGATCCCGCTGCCCGACGCGTCGGTCGACCTGGTGACCGCGACCTACCTGTTCCACGAACTGCCGAAGAAGATCCGCGCTGCGGTCCTGGCCGAGGTGCTCCGCGTGCTGAAGCCGGGCGGCCGGCTGGTGCTGGTCGACTCGCTCCAGCTCGGCGACACCCCGGCGCTCGATCCGGTGCTGCGGAGTTTTCCCGATCAGTTCCACGAGCCGTATTACGCCGACTGGATCGGGTCGGACGTGCCTGGGTTGATGGAGGCGGCCGGGTTCTCGGTGGACGGGGTGACGAAGGCGTATCTGTCCAAGGTGTTCGTCGCCGGCAAGCGCTAGGGCTCCTCACCCACCCCCCTTCACTCACTCCCCGGACTTGTTCCGGGGCCCACACGTCCGCGGTTACGGCCCGTCGAGGTTCTTAAAGGCCCGTGCCACGCCCTGGGGTAGGCCCCGGAACAAGTCCGGGGAGTGAGGGGTGGGGGAACGGGAAGCGGAACCCCTACTTATACGGATCCGCCGCGTCGCGAAGCCCGTCGCCGAAGAAGTTGAACGCCAGCACCACCAGGATCACCGGCACCACCGGGGTCATGATCCACGGATAGAGCTCCACCGCGTTGATGTTCTGCGCCTCGGTCAGCAGCACGCCCCAGCTGGTGATCGGCGGGCGCAAACCGAGGCCGAGGAAGGACAGGGCCGTCTCGCCCAGGATCATGGTCGGGATCGACAGGGTCGCCGAGGCGATCAGGTGGCTCATGAAGCTCGGCAGCAGGTGGCGGCCGATGATGCGCTTGGGCTTGGCGCCCATCAGCTCGGCGGCGACGCAGAAATCCTCCTCGCGCAGGCTGAGCAGCTTGGAGCGCACCGCCCGGGCGAGACCGGTCCAGTCGAGCAGGCCGAGGATCAGGGTGATGCCGAAATAGACCAGGATCGGCGACCAGGTCACCGGCAGCGCCGCCGACAGCGCCATCCAGAGCGGCAGCTCCGGGAAGGAGCGGATGACCTCGATGACCCGCTGGATGCAGGCATCGACCCAGCCGCCGTAATACCCCGCCAGCCCGCCGATCACGATGCCCAGCACGAAACTGACGATGATGCCGATCAGGCCGACGGTCAGCGAGATCCGCGTGCCGTAGACGATGCGCGAGAACACGTCGCGCCCCAGCCGATCGGTGCCGAGCAGGAACAGGGTGCCGCCCTCGGCTGGGCAGACCAGATGGAAGTCCATCTCGATCTGGCCCCAGAACCGGTAGGTGTCGCCGGAACAGAAGAAGCGTAGCGGCTGCACCTTGTCCGGATTGGCGGTGTAGACCCGCTTCAGGGTGCGCAGATCCAGCTCGTAGTCGTAGCCCAGCACATAGGGGCCGACGAACCGGCCGTCGCGGAACAGCTGCACCGATTGGGGCGGGGCGTAGATATGGTCGGTATGCCGGCTGGTCAGCGCATAGGGCGCGATCATCTCGGAGATCAGAACCGAGGCGTAGAGCAGCAGCAGGAACAGGCCGGAGACGACGGCGAGCCGGTGGCGCTTCAGCTTCCACCACATCATCCGCCACTGGGACGCCATGTAGTAGCGTTCCTGCTCCGGCGTCAGGACCTCGTCGCGTTCCGGATCGAAGGGGGCGGTATCGACGAAATGCTTCGCCTTGGGCCGGTGCGGATTGGCCATGCTCATCGCGCGGTCCCCCCGCCGAGCCGGATCCGCGGGTCGAGCCAGGCGAGGGCCAGGTCGGACAGCAGCATGCCGACCACCGTCAGCGCCGCCAGGAACATCAGGAACGAGCCGGCCAGATACATGTCCTGGCTCTGCAGCGCGTTGATCAGCATCGGCCCGGTGGTCGGCAGCGACAGCACCATGGACACCACGGCCGAGCCCGACACCACCTGGGGCAGCATGTTGCCGATATCGGAGATGAACGGGTTCATGGCCATGCGCAGCGGATACTTCATCAGCGCCCGGAACGGCGGCAGGCCCTTGGCCCGGGCGGTGATCACATACTGCTTCTGCAACTCGTCCAGCAGGTTGGCGCGCAGCCGGCGGATCATCGCGGCCGTGCCCGCCGTGCCGATGACGACCACGGGCACCCAGAGGTGCTCCAGCACGGACATCACCTTGCCGAGGCTCCAGGGCTGGTCGATGTAGCTCGGGTCCATCAGGCCGCCGATGGAGGTGCCGAACCAGACATTGGCGAAGTACAGCAGGATCAGCGCCAGCAGGAAGTTGGGCGTGGCGAGGCCGAGGAAGCCGATGAAGGTCAGCCCGTAATCGCCGACGCTGTACTGGTGGGTGGCCGAGTAGATGCCGATCGGGAACGACACCACGTAGATGAACAGGATCGTGGCGAAGTTCAGCACGATGGTCATCAGCACCCGGTCGCCGACCACGTCGCTGACCGGGAGCTGGTACTCGAAGCTGTAGCCGAAATCGCCCCGGAGCATGCCGACGGCCCAGACCAGGTACTGCTCCCACAGCGGCTTATCCAGGCCGTACTGGGCGCGCAGGGCGGCGATCTTGGCCGGGTCCACCGCCTCGCCCTGGCTCTCCATCTCGGCCATCAGGGTCGACAGGTAATCGCCCGGCGGAAGCTGGATGATGATGAAGGTGATGATGCTGATCGCGATCAGCGTCGGGATCATCACCAGGATCCGGCGGGCGAGATAGTCGAGCACGGGCGGCCGGATCCTTTACTGGCGCGACCGGGCGGCCGCGGTCAGCACCCGGTCGGGTGTGCGCGGCCGCTCGGCGCCGAAGAAGAAGGTGTCGGGGCGGTGCATGCCGAAATGCGCGCCCGGATCCCAGTTGTAGATCGCCTGGACCGGCACGTTGTGCAGCTTCAGGCTGACCACCACCGGCTGTAGCACCCCCGCGATCAGGCCGATCGAGAAGACCTGCTCGCTCCAGATCGACAGCATCTCGTGCCAGACTTCGCGCCGCGCCTCGGTCGTGCTGGACCGGCGCCAGGTGTCGTAGAGATCCATCAGCCGGGCCGCCTCGGGAATGTCCGGCGCGGTGCCGGCCTTGCCCTTGGTCTGATAGTACTGGCCCCAGCGCGGCCACATGTACTGGGTCTGGGCGGTCGGCGCGAATTCGGCCGGGCTGGAGTCGGCGCTCGGGATGCCGTTCTCAATGCCGAAGGAGATCGCCATCATGGTCTGGCCGGCGAAGATCCGGTTGCGGAACACCGTGCGTTCCGACGGGCGGGTGTAGAGCTTGATCCCGGCCTCCAGCCAGGTGTCGTGGATCAGCTCGAGCACGTCGGTCTCCTCGGTGCTCTCGCCGGCGGTCTCCACGATGATCTCCATCGGCCGTCCGTCCGGCAGCAGCCGCACGCCGCGGTCGTCGCGCCCGGTCAGCCCCATCTCGTCGAGCAGGGCGTTGGCCCGGCGCAGGTCGAAATCCGCCCATTTCCGGCGGTACTCGGGCTCGTAGAGCCGGGAGGAGGGCAGCACCGTGTTGTTGCCTTCCAGCGCCAGGCCGAAATAGATCACCTCGTTCAGCTCGTGCCGGTTCACCGCCAGGGACAGGGCCCGGCGGAACCGGACGTCGCGCATGATCTCGCGCCAGACCGGATCCTCGATGTTCATGTTGGGGAACAGGGCCAGGTGGGAGCCCTTGGCCGACTTCCACAGATAGGTCTCGTAGTTGCCCCGCTCCTCGCCCTGGCGCAGGAAGGTGTAGTCCTCGAAGTTCAGATAGCGCGCCTGCAGGTCGGCCTCCCCGGCGCCGGTCTTGGCCGGGATCAGGCCGGAGGACGCGATCTGGAACACCACGCTGTCGATATAGGGGAGCTGCCGGCCCTGGGCGTCGATCTTGTGGTAGTAGGGATTGCGCTCGAAGACGTAGCGGTTCGCCGGCGGTGCCGTGCGCGCCACCCAGGGCTGCAGCGTCGGCAGGTCCGGATTGTCGAACTTGTAGGGATTGTCCTCGCGGTTGTGCAGGGCCGCCCAGTTCCGCGCCTGCGCCTCCTCCACCTTCGCCTTCAGGTGGCCGTGCTCGGCGTAGTGGTCGTGGTACATCTTCAGGTGATGGGACGGCCGATAGAGATAGAGTGGCCGCGCCCCGGCGAGCTGGGGCAGGAAATCCGGATTGGGCTGCGACCAGGAGTAGCGCACCCGGGTCGGCGACAGGATCTCCACTATGGGCAGCTCGCCGTTGACCATCAGCTCGATCGGCGGGCCGGTGGGGGAGATCTCCGGGTTGTTGGCCACGTCTTCCCAGAAGTAGCGGAAATCCTCGGTGGTGAAGGGGGCGCCGTCGGACCAGCGGTGGCCCTCGCGCAGAACGAAGGTGAAGGAGCGGTTGTCCTCCACGATCACCTCCTTCGCCAGGTCGGGGCGCAGCTCCATGGTCGCCGGGTCGTAGCCGACCAGCCGGGCATAGCCGTAGACCACCATCTGGCGCACGTCCTTGGCCCCGGCCATCACCATCTGCAGGGTGCCGCCGTACTGGCCCAGCTCGCGGTCCTGGTTCTTCAGGTCGACCACCAGCGGGTCGAAGGGCAGGCGGTCCATCATCTCCGGCAGCGCGCCGGTGGTCACCTTCTCGGACAGCAGCGGCGGCTCGCTCTGGGCGGCGGCCGGCAGCACCGGGGCGAGCAGCAGGAGGAGGGTGAGGACCAGACGCGTCATGATGCCAGCCTCAGGTTCAGGATCGCCGGATCGGCCCGCACGAAATGGCCGTCGCCCAGCTCGACGAAGCCCGGCGACTTGGCCTCATCCACCGTGAAGGGGGACGGCCAGGCGGCGGGGTTCGAGGCGCGGCCGTCCATGACCGCGTCGAAATCGAGCGGATTGTCCAGGTCCGGGTCGGGCACGGCCGCCAGCAGCGCCTGGGTATAGGGATGCACCGGGTCGCGGAACAGCGCCTCGCGCGGCGCCAGCTCGACGATCCGGCCGGCGCACATCACCGCGATCCGGTCGGCGACGTAGTCGACCACCGCCAGGTTGTGGCTGATGAACAGGTAGGTGAGGCCCAGCTTCTCCTTAAGGTCCTTCAGCAGGTTCAGCACCTGCGCCTGGATCGACACGTCGAGGGCGGAGACCGGCTCGTCGCAGATCAGCATCTTCGGCTTCAGGGCCAGCGCCCGGGCGATGCCGATGCGCTGGCGCTGGCCGCCGGAGAAGCTGTGCGGGTAGCGGTTCAGGTGGCGCACGTCGAGGCCGACCAGCCGCATCAGCTCCGACACCATCTCGCGCCGCCAGGCGGGCGTGCCGATGCCGTGGATCACCAGCGGCTCGGCGATGATATCGTACACGGTCATCCGCGGGTTGAGCGAGGAGAACGGGTCCTGGAACACGAACTGCAGCTTCTGGCGGAACCCGGTCAGCCGGTCGCCGTCCAGGGCCAGGACGTCCGTCGGTCCGGTCTCGTCGGTGAAGGTGACCTTGCCCGCGTCGGGCGTCAGGGCGCGCATGATCACCTTGGACAGGGTGGTCTTGCCGCAGCCGGACTCGCCCACCAGGCCGAGGCACTCGCCCGGCTGCACGGTGAAGGACACGTCGTCCAGGGCCTTGATGGTCCGGCGGGTGGTGGCGAGCCAGCCGCCCTTGCGGATCGTGTAGGACTTGGTCAGGCCGTCGACCTTCAGCATCGGGGCGTCGCCGGCGGTCTGCGCCTTGGGCCGCTCGGCCAGCAGGTGCCCGGTCTCGGTGCGGATCTCGCGCAGCGGCTTCAGCCGTTCGCCCGGCGCCATGTCGAAGCGCGGCACCGCCCCCATCAGCGCCTTCAGGTAGGGGTGCTGGGCCCGGCGGAAGATGTCGTCCACGTCGCCGGATTCCATGACCCGGCCGCGGTACATCACCACCACTTCCTCGGCCACGTTGGCGACCACGCCGAGATCGTGGGTGATCATCAGCATCGCCATGTTCAGCTCGGACTGCAGGTCCTTGATCAGCTTCAGGATCTGCGCCTGGATCGTCACGTCCAGCGCGGTGGTCGGCTCGTCGGCGATCAGCAAGGCCGGCCGGCACACCAGGGCCATGGAGATCATCGCCCGCTGGCGCAGGCCGCCGGAGAGTTCGAACGGATAGGTCTTCAGCGCCCGGTCCGGATCGGGGAAGCCGACCAGGGCCAGCATGTCGCGGGTCAGCTCCGTCGCCTCCCGGGCCGAGACGTCGCGGTGCAGCTCCAGCGCCTCGCGGATCTGATTGCCCACCGTGTGCAGCGGCGACAGGGAGGTCATCGGCTCCTGGAAGATGATCGAGATCCGTCCGCCGCGCAGGTCGCGCATCTCGCGCCCGTCCACCGGCAGCCGGACGATATCGGTGATGGTTCCGGGCTTCTCCGGATCGGCGAACAGGATCGAGCCGCCCAGGATCTTCGCCGGGCGCGGCAGCAGGCCCATGATCGCCTGGCTGACCACCGACTTGCCGGAGCCGGACTCGCCGACCAGGGCGACGGTGCTGCCCCGGCGGATCTGGAACGACACGCCGTCCACCGCGACCAGACGACCCTCCGGCAGATCGAAGCCGATCCGCAGGTCGTGCACGCGCAGCAGTGGCGTTGAGCGATCCAAGTCTCCGTCCCCTCAGACTAAGCCGATACGAAAGCCTATCAGCGGTCCCGATCCGGTCCAATTCCCTGGTCCAAACCCCTTGGGCGCAGACCCGGTTCCAGTTTCGGCGCGATATGGCCGCTGGATCCGAAGGTCGGGGGTCCGTCGCCGCCGTCCGCCCCCGGCGCCGGCCCCATCAGCCCCAGGGCCCGCAGATTGTCCAGCGTGGTCTCGGACAGTTCAAGGTCGTTGCGCCGGGCGACCAGCATGCAGTGCCGAACCAGCCCCTCGAAATCGTCGATGGAGCTCTCCACCGGCAGCTTGGTGCCGCCGCCGGCCAGTTTCAGTTCCATCCAGCCGCCGCCCTTGTCGCGCCGGGTCGAGAAATAGCGCAGGCCCATGGAGTCCAGCTCGTCCCAGGGGATGCTCACCCGGAGCGGGCCGGTGCGGTGGATGCCTTCCGCATCGACCTCGATCGCCTGGGCGGCGCGCAGCCAGGTGCGGATCACATAGACGCCGAACAGGGTCGCCAGGCCGCCGAAGATGACCGTCATGGTCGTCGCCATCGGCGTCACCACCAGCGGCAGGCCGGTCACCACCAGCCCCAGGCCGCCCCGCGCCATGTCCCAGACGATCGCGCCGCGTTCGTAGCGGTGCACAGTCACACCTGCCTCCGTATCCCCGGTTCCACTCCCGCCCGGGCAAGCGCCTCGCCCGGGGACAGCCACCGTACCGCGGGGTGGTCCGAGAGCTGCCGCAGGATCGGCCGCCACGCGTTCCACGCCCCCGGGTCGGTGACGCGGTGATGGGACAGGATTCCGACCGGTCCGTCCACCCCGTCATGCTCAATTATCCGTGCCACGAAGCCGTCGCCGGAGATCGGTCCGCCGGTGCCGCGCCAGTCGATCAGGTCCACATGGGTGTCGAGCCGGGGCACCGACGCCTCCGGTGCCGGGTGCTTCTGCGAAGCGAAGGCGGACAGGGCCGCGATCCCGGCCTCGCCCAGCACCGGCAGCAAGTCCGCGCCGATCCGGTTCCAGGGCGGCACGAAACAGGCGACCGCCCGCTGCCTGCCGAGCGCGTCCAGCCGCTCCCGCCCGCGCGCGATCTCGGCCAGGCGGTCGGACAGGCGGCGGGTCGGGCCGAACTCGGATTTCTTCTCGCCGGCGGGCGCGTGGTTGGCATGGGCCCAGCCATGGACGAACAGGACCGAGCCGGTGCCGTCCAGCGCCCCTACGGCCTCGGCGGTCAGGCCCTTCGGGATGGCGGCGAAGGCGGCGGCGATGCCGGCCTCGCCCAGGGCGCCCAAGCAGGCCGAGAGATCGTCGGACGGCGTCTCCAGGTCGTCGTCGCGCCACCACAGGTCCAGCGGCCGGTCCTGGTCGGCGCGCCGGTCGAGATAGGTCGCCAGGGCGTCCTGCGTCCTCATGTCCGGCCGAGGCGGCCCATGACGAAGGCGGCGGTCTTGCGCGCCCCGTCCAGATCGACGCTCGGCACCGCGTCGCGGGACCGGCCGCGCGCCCGCTCCATCGCCGCTCCCAGGGTCTCAGCGGTCAGGGCGTCCTCGGCCACCACCTCCAGGGCGCCCACATCGGCCAGCAGGTCGGCGCGCAGCCGCTGTTCGGTCTCCACCCCGCCCTCATAGGGCACCACCACCGCACGGGTCCGGGCGGCCAGCAGCTCCAGCAGGGTGTTGTACCCGGCCTGAGACACCGACAGGGCGGCCCCGGCCAGCAGCTCGGGCAGGTTGGGCACGCTGCGCTCGATCACCGCGTTGGCGGGGACGGCCGCCTCGATCTCGGCGAGCGCGGCTTTCGGCATGTGATGGCCGGTGACCAGCCGCCAGGGCCGGTCGGCCAGGGGCAGCTCCGGGATCATGCCCGCCACCGTCGGCATGAATCGGTCGCCCACCGCCCCGCCGCCGGCGGAGACCAGCACCTCGCCGGTATCCGCCGGATCGGTCTCCGGCACGGCGATGTCGTCGGCGTTGACCACATAACCGGTGTAGTGCTGCTCCACCGTGATCTCGGCGGCCATGGGGAAGGTGCGGTCGAGCCGGATCAGGTCGGGATCGGAATGGATCAGGGCGCCGTCGTAATAGGCGTTCAGGGTGTCGACGATCTCCTGGTTGCGGTCGCGCCGCGGCTTGGTGACCAGGATGTCGCGCATGGAGGAGAAGACCTGCGGGTGCCACTCGGCCTGCCGCGCCCGCTCCAGCAGGGGCAACAGCTCGAAGCGCATCTGCCGGCGGCCGAACGGGAACAGCTCGGTGATCAGGGCGGCCGGGCGCAGCTCCTCGAACAGGGACAGAAGCCGGTTGCGCCGCGCGTCGCGGAAGGCGTCGTCGATCGGCGTGTCGGTCTCGTCCAGCAGCACCTTGAAGTTGCCGTCCTCGGTGCGGATCGGCGGGAGCTGGACCATCTTGGCGCCGCCGAGCGGCAGGTGCGGCACCGGCATGCCGCCGGAGACGAAGGCGACGTCCGCTCCCGCATTGGCCAGGGCCCGCGCCACCGCCGCCGCCCGGCGCAGATGGCCGATGCCGAGCAGGTTCTGGACATAGAGCATGACGACGGGTCGGGTCATGGATCGGCCTTTAAGGGCAGGTTGGGCTGGACCAGGTGCGGGGTGCCGTCGGCGGCGAGATCGAACAGATGCACCCGGTCCCAGAAAAGTTTCACCGGCGGCTTATCGACCATCGGCCATCCGGTGGCCAGGGACAACAGGGCGCGGATGACCCCCTTGTGGGTCACGATGCCGGTGTCGACGCCCTCGCGGGACAGGCCGGCGAGGAGCGGGGCGAGGCGCGCCTGCACGTCACGCGGGCTCTCGCCGCCCGGCGGGGTGAAGTCCAGGCCGCGTGCCTCGTTCACGGCGACACCGGCGGGATCTTCGGCGCGGATTTCCGACAGGCGCCGACCCTCCCAGGCGCCGAAATCGAGCTCGATGGCGGCGGGTTCGATCGCCGCCTCGACGCCGATCAGCGCGGCGGTGCGCCGGGCGCGGATCAGCGGACTGGTCAGCCAGCGGAAGCCGGCAACCTCCGGCGGCAGGGTCCAGGACCGGACCTGCGCCTCGCCCTCGGCCGACAGCGGCCGGTCGGCCCGGCCCTGCAGCCGCTTCTCGCCGTTCCAGGCGGTCGGCCCGTGGCGCAGCAGGGCGAGCCAGGTCATCGGCGCGCCTCCACGAGAGGGCGCAGCGCGGCATCCAGCCGCTCGGCGGCGGCGGGCAGCCCATGCTCGGCCCGGGTGATCGCGGCGGCCTTGGCGCCGAGCGCCCGGCGCCGGGTGGGATCCTGCACCAAGGCCGCGACGGCGTCGGCGAAGGGGACCGCCTCGCTCACCGGGACGAGCAGCCCGGTGACGTCGTGGCGCACGATGGCGGACACGCCGCCGGTATCGCCGGCCACCACCGGCAGACCGGCCGCCTGCGCCTCCAGCAGCGCCATGCCATAGGCCTCGTTCACCGCCGGCCAGACCAGCAGGTCGGCACCGGCATAGGCCGCACCCAATTCGATGCTGTCCAGGGTGCTGCGCCAGGTCACACGCCCTGAGATCGCGGCGAGGGCCGCCTCCACCTCCGGCCGGGCCGGGCCGTCGCCGACCACGGTCAGCCGCCAGTCGCCGGGGACGTTCTGCAGGGCGGCGCCCAGCACCCGGTAGGAGGCGAGCTTGTCGCCCGCCCGCATCATGCCGACCGCCAGCAGCTCCGCCGGCCGGTCCGGCCGCTCCGGCGGCGGCGGGCCGTCGATCTCCAGGAAGGGCGGCAGGTGCAGATAGGCGGCCCCCTGGGACAGGCAGGGCTGCACGAGAGGGCGGTCGTGCGGGTTCAGCCCGATGACGAGATCCGCCCGGGCGAGCGCGGCCAGGGTCGCCCGGTGCCCCTGGTCCCAGGGACCGCCGGCCCGCTTATGCGCCACCGACGCCTCGGCGACCACGTAGGGGATGCCCAGGGCCTCGGCCACCAGCGGGCCGATCAGGTCCGGCGCCTTGTAGTAGAGGTGATAGGTGAACCACAGGTCCGGGCGCGGCCGCTTCCCCTGGGACACCAGCCGCAGGTAGCGCGCCGCCAGCCGGGTGCCGAGTTCGGCCAGCCGGGCTTGGCGGGTCACGTCGCCGTTGCCGTCGCGGCTGCGCAGGCGCGTGGCCAGATCCACCTCGTGACCGGCCCGGGCCAGGGCGTGCATCAGCAGGCGCGCGACCCGCCGGTCACCGGAGGGGACGGGGGAATCCGGCGTCTTCAGGGGTGAATGGAAGGCGATCCTCACGCCGCGTCGGGCCGGCCCTCGGCCCGTGCGGGAAGGCCGAACCTCGCGGCCAGCCGGTCCAGCCCGGCATCGGCGGAGAACTCGGTCAGCACCCGGGCGCGCCCCGCCGCCGCCAGCCGCAGCCGGGCGGCCGGATCGCCGATCAGGTCCTCCAGCGCCTTGGCCAGGGCCAGGTGGTCGCCCGGCTTCACCAGCCGTCCGTTGACCCGGTCGTCGATCAGCTCGGGGATGGCGGAGACCGAGGTCGCCACCACCGGCAGCGTCATGAGCTGGGCTTCCATCAGCACGTTTGGCAGGCCGTCGCGGTCGCCGTCCGGCGCGACCTTGCTCGCCAGCACGAAGATGTCGGCCGCGGCCAGCGCCTCGATCACCCCGGCGCGGGGCTGGGCGCCGCGCCACGAGATCCGGTCGGACAGGCCCATGATGTCGGCCGCCTGCTTCAGCCGGGAGGCGAGGGCGCCGCCGCCGATATGGACGAAACGCCAGTTCACGTCGTTCGGCAGCGCCCGCAGGGCGGCCAGCACGTCGTCATAGCCCTTCTTCTGCACCGCCCGGCCGACCGACACGATGGTCACCGGGTCGTGGGGATCGCTGCCGTCGCGCTTGGGGCGGGCGACCGGCGGCGGGAAGCCGGACGGATCGAGCCCGTGATACAGCAGGCTGACCCGCTCCGGCTCGGGGGCGAGATCCGCCAGATGGCGGGCGCCGATCGCCGTGCAGGTCACCGCCCAGGCGGCATCGGCCAGCTTCTCCCGCTTCTCCCAGTCCTGGGTGGTCCAGATGTCCTTGGCATGGGCGGAGACCGACCAGGGGATGCCGCGCATCATCGCGGCATAGCGGGCGACCGAGGCCGGGGTGTGCAGGAAATGGGCGTAGAGATGGGTGATCGCCGGATCGAGCTCGGCCGCCAGCACGCAGGCCTGGCCGAAGCGGCGGCCCCGGTTCGGTGTGGGGTCGCGCAGCAGGTCGCGCAGCCAGGTGCCCAGGGCCCTGCCGTATCCGGCCAGCCGCCGCGCCGCGCGCCAGCCGCGCCAGACCCGGCCGAGGTCGTCCTTCAGGTATTCCGGCAGGTAGTCGACCGGTGCCGTGATCGCATCGTGGACCGGGTGGGTCGCCGTGTCGGTCGGGTGGCGCAGGGAGATGATCCGGAAGCGCAGGCCGCGCTGCTGCAGGCCGAGGATCTCCTGGGCGATGAAGGTCTCCGACAGGCGCGGATAGCCCTTCAGCACGATGCCGACCTGCCCTTCGACGCCCGTACCTGCGGCCGGCCCGCTCCCCGTCGCTCCGGTCATGGTCAGGCGATCCGGCGTGCCGCTACGGCCCGGCGCCGCTCGTCGATCCAGCGCTTGGTCAGTCGGCCGACCTGGTCGAGCCCGTTCAGCATGGCGACCGCCTTGGCCTGGGACGGGGTCTTCTGGCCCGGCAGTTTGCGCAGGGCGGCGGCCATCTGCTTGGGATTGCGGTCGCCGTCATCCACCAACATGCGCAGCAGCCCCAGCTCCTCGGCCCGGCGGGCGCGGATATACTGCTCCAGCCGCGGCTCGGTTCGGGGCACGACGATCGACCGTTTGTCGAAGGACAGGATCTCGCAGAACGTGTTGTAGCCGCCCATGGCGACCATGC
The DNA here is from genome assembly GCF_965223715.1 of Thalassobaculum sp. GTDB lineage: Bacteria > Pseudomonadota > Alphaproteobacteria > Thalassobaculales > Thalassobaculaceae > Thalassobaculum. Next base: position 4,051,262 of record NZ_OZ245012.1, read on the forward strand.
CGGCGCAGCGGGCCATCAGGGTCTCGATCCGGCTGTCGAAGGTGATCGCCTCGACCCGGTCGAGCTTGCTCGCCCGTTCCATGAACTCGTGCTGCTGCTCCTGCGGCATGAAGGGGCCGAGCACCAGCAGGGCCGGATAGGGAAGCTGCCGGTCCTCCTCATAGGCGCGCAGCACCCAGTCCATCACCGGCTCGCCGTCGCCGCCGCCGCCGGCCGTGACCAGGATGAACGGATCGTCGCCGAAGGGCAGGGCGGAGGCCGGGGTCGGCGCCCGGGAGACCGAGCGGCGCAGGTATCCGGTATAGCGGGTCTTCAGCTTGATCTCGCCCGGGATGTCCAGGCCCTCATAGGGGTCGCAGACCTCCTTCACACCATAGACCCAGACCTCGTCATACAGGTCCTGCAGGGCGGGCAGCACCTTCTTGCGCTCCCACTCCTGCTCCAGCAGCTCCGGCTCGTCCATCACGTCGCGCATGCCCAGGATCAGGGGCGTGCCCCGCGCCTTCAGCAGCTCCAGCGTGTCCTTGACCTCGCCGCGCAGGCCGAGCGGCTCCTTGTCGACGATAAACAGGTCGGGATCGAACACCTCGGCGGTGTGGCGGATGATGGCGCTGCGCAGGGCCACCGTCTCCTCGATGTCCAGATGCAGGGACAGGGAGGTGTAGTCGCCGTTGCGCAGTTTGATGACGCCCGGAATGCGCACGAAGTCGACCCGGGTGCGGAAGTCGAAGCTGCCGATGATCGGCGAGCCGGAAAGGATCAGCACCGACAGGCCCGGATGCTCCTCGACCAGCGCATGGGCAATGGCGCGGCATCGGCGCAGGTGGCCGAGGCCCATCGTGTCGTGGCTGTACATGAGGACTCGGGCAGCCGGCCGGTCCGCAAGCAGACTGGCAGTCGCGGGGGCCTTGGTCTTGGTCATGGGATCCCCGTCGCTGTCATCGCTGCCCGGAAATGTCGATATTCTGGCGGAGGCCGATGTCGGCGGCACTATGGCACATCGCGCCAAGCCGAGAAATGGTAACCTTTTGACGCAGCTTGCCGTTGCACCGCCCGGTCTTCCGCAGCAAGATCGGCCCGCGCGGTCGGCCGGAGGGCGGAAGGGTCGGCGGCCCGCGGCGGGGCTATCCTGCATCCAAAGTCGAGACGACAGGTCACCGGGGCGATGGAATCCACGATCTACCGGTTCATTCTGCGCTATTCCAAGCGGGAGCAGGTGTTCCTGCTTGCGATGACGCTGATCTCCTTCCCGTTCCTCTACTACTCCCTCGACCTGCCCAAGCGCATCGTCAACGAGGCGCTGGGGGCGAAGGGCGAGACCAATTTCCCGGTCACCTTCCTGGGGATCGAGTTCCACCAGCTCGAATACCTGTGGACCCTGTCCGGGCTTTTCCTGCTGCTGGTCTTCATCAATGGCGGGTTCAAGTACTGGATCAACGTCTATCGCGGCCGCCTGGGCGAGCGGATGCTGCGGCGCCTGCGCTACGAGCTGTACACCCGCATCCTGCGCTTCCCGATCCCGCATTTCCGCCGGGTCAGCCAGGGCGAGATCATCCCGATGCTGACCCAGGAGGTGGAGCCGCTCGGCGGCTTCATCGGCGACTCGATCTCGCTGCCGGCCTTCCAGGGCGGGACCCTGATCACGATCCTGTTCTTCATGTTCATGCAGGACCCGATCCTCGGGGCGGCGGCGATCGCCCTGTCGCCGGTCCAGGCCTATGTCATTCCGAAGCTGCAGCGCCGGGTGAACGCGCTCGGCAAGCAGCGGGTGCGCACCGTCCGCGTGCTCTCGGACCGCATCGGAGAGACGATCTCCGGCGTGCAGGAGATCCATGCGAACAACATGGCGCGGCTGATGCTGGCCCGGTTCGCCGCCCAGCTCGGCGTGATCTACGACATCCGCTTCGAGATCTATCAGCGCAAGTTCGTCATCAAGTTCCTGAACAACTTCATCGCCCAGCTCACGCCGTTCTTCTTCTACGCCATCGGCGGCTATCTGGTGATCATGGGCGACCTGTCCCTCGGCGCCCTCGTGGCGGTCCTGGCGGCCTACAAGGACCTGTCGGCCCCGTGGAAGGAACTGCTGAACTTCTATCAGCAGAAGGAAGACGCCCGCATCAAGTACGAGCAGGTGATCGACCAGTTCGACCTGCCGGACATGACCTCGGCGGAGACCCTGACCGACGAGCCGGAGGCGCCGCAGCCGCTGGACGGCGAGCTGCGGACCAACAACCTGGGCTATGTGGACGACGACGGCGAGGTGCAGTTCGAGGGCGTGGCGATGACCGTGCCGCCGGGCACCCACATGGCGCTGTTCGGCCCGGGCGGGGCCGGCAACGAGGCGCTGGCCATGACCATCGCCCGGCTGATGCATCCGACCAGCGGCCGCATCACCATCGGACAGGCCGACCTCCTCACCCTGCCGGAAGCGATCACCGGACGGCGCATGGGCTATGTCGGGCCGTCCACCTACGTGTTCAGCTCGACGATCCGCGAGAACCTGCTGCTCGGCGTCATGCACCGGCCGACCGGCCCGGCGCGGGACGATCCGACCGTCAGTGCCGCGATCGAGAACGCGGCCCAGGCCGGCAACTCGACCGACGATCCGGGCGGCGCCTGGGTCGATCCGGCCGCGGTGGGCGAGGGCGAGGCCCTGGTGTCGCGTCTGGTCGAGGACCTGATGCTGGTGGAGCTCGACGACGACTGCTACGGCCTCGGCCTGCGCGGCACCATCGATCCCCAGGCGCGCCCGCAGATCGCCGAGCGGATCCTGGCGGCCCGCCGGTCCTTCTCCGAGCGTCTGAGCGAGGATCCGCAGCTCATCGACCTGGTCGAGCCGTTCGCCGCCGACCGCTACAACACCAACGCCACCCTGGCGGAGAACCTGCTGTTCGGCACGCCGGTCGGCCCGGCCTTCCAGCCGGACACCATCGCCACCCATCCCTATGTGCGCAGCACGCTGGCGAGCGTCGGTCTGATCGACGACCTGCTGAAGATGGGCCGCGACGTCGCCGCCACCATGGTCGAGCTGTTCGCCGACCTGCCCTCCGACCACGAGTTCTTCGGCCAGTTCAGCTTCATCTCGCCCGACGACCTGCCGGAATTCCAGGCGCTGCTGAACCGGGTGGAGCGGATCGGGCTGGACAAGATGTCGGAGGAGGATCGCGCCCGGCTGCTGTCGCTGCCGTTCAAGCTGATCCCGGCCCGCCACCGCCTCGGCATGCTCGACGACGACATGCAGCGCCGGGTCCTGGAGGCGCGCGCCGCCTTCGCCCGCGACCTGCCGGAGGACCTGCAGGACTCCGTCGCCTTCTTCAGCGCCGATGCCTACAACGCCGCCGCCTCGCTGCAGGACAACATCCTGTTCGGCAAGATCGCCTACGGACAGGCCGACAGCGTCGCCCGGGTCGGTGCCGTGATCGGCTCGGTGCTCGACGATCTCGACCTGCGGCCGACGGTGATGGAGGTCGGCCTGGACTTCGAGGTCGGCATCGCCGGCGCCAAGCTCTCCGCCGTGCAGCGCCAGAAGATCGGCATCGCCCGGGCGCTGCTGCGCCGGCCGGACATCCTGGTGCTGAACGACGCGGTCGCCACCTTCGACGCCGCCGCCCAGCGCCGGCTGGTCGCCAACATCCTGCAGGCGATGTCGGGCCGCACCGTGATCTGGTCGACCCAGCGCCCGGATATCGCGCGGCTGTTCCCGGTCATCTCGGTGATGCGCGCCGGCCGGCTGGCGGAGACCGGCGCGCCGGAGGAACTGGACCGCGAGGGCCGGGTGTTTCACGAAATTGCCGCGCGGAACTGAGGGGGTTTCACAATGACCATGTCCTTCCCACCTCTGATACTGGCACCGATCCGTGAAGGAGGGTCGCCATGAGTCTCAACGAAGAGGTGGAACTGCTCCGCAAGATCCCGCTGTTCGCGAAGATCGAGCCGTCGAAGCTGAAGCTTCTCGCCTTCACCTCCGAGCGGCTGACCTATCAGGGCGGCCAGCGCCTGTTCCAGCAGGGCGATATCGGCGACGCGGCCTACATCATCATCGACGGCGAGGCCTCGGTCCGGATCCGAACGGACAGCGGCGAGATCCAGGTGGCCGAACTGGGCAAGGGCGACGTGGTCGGCGAGATCGCCATCCTGTGCGACGTCCCCCGCACCGCCTCGGTGGAGGCCACCGGCAAGCTGATCACCCTGCGCATCACCAAGGAGCTGTTCTTCCGGCTGATCAGCGAGTTTCCGCAGATCTCCATCGAGATCATGCGCGAGCTGGCCGCCCGGCTGGAGCGCACCAACGTGCAGCTGCGCGAGGCGCTGAACCGGTGATCCGACGTCCGACGAACAGATTGGTGCGATGAGCAGACTAGACAGCATGATCCGGCGGCTGGAAGCCCAGCGCGCCACCCTCAACGACGCGGCCTCCCGGGTCGAGGGCCGCAGCGGCGTGGCCCTGGAATTCGGTCTCGGCAACGGGCGGACCTACGACCATCTGCGGGCGATCCTGCCCGGGCGCGACATCTACGTCTTCGACCGCCAGGTCGCCGCCCATCCCGACTGCATCCCGCCGGACGACCGGCTCTATCTGGGGGACCTGTTCGAGACCCTGCCCCGGGCGGTGGCCGATCTCGGCGGCCGGGCGGTGCTGGCCCATATGGATATCGGCACCGGCGACAAGGAGGAGAGCGTCGCGCTCTCCCGCCGCGCCGCGCCGATGGTGGCGGACCTGCTGGCGCCGGGCGGCGTGGTGGTCAGCGACCAGCCGCTGGACGGGGTCGACGCCTTCAGCCCCCTGCCGCTGCCCGACGGGGTGAAGCCGGGGCGGATCTTCCTGTACGAGCGGGTGTGAGGCGGCCGGGTGTGAGGCGGCGCGGTCGCGGCTTTGTTCCGGAGCCGGTACGACGCGGAAGCTGACAGGCAGTATGTTGTTTTAAAACATAGATTTGAACCGTCATCCCGGATCGTCCCCGGGCTTGACCCGGGGCGAGGCCGGGACCGTGGCACGGCGGCTGGGTCCCGGTCGGCCCCCGGATCGGGTCCGGGGTCCACCGGGATGACGGGTGAGGGGAGGAGGGCGGCAACGAGGCCGCCGCCACCCCTCCTAAAGGTCCAGGTCCACCACCACCGGGGCGTGTCCGACGCCTTCTCCCAGCCGCGGGCGTCGCGGATGACCTCGGCGTGGCGGATGCCGCCGTCGAGCGGCGGGGTCACCCAGACATGGTCCAGACGCCGGCCCTTGTCCGCCGCCGACCAGTCCTTCGCCCGGTAGCTCCACCAGGAATACAGCCGTTCCTCCGGCGGAACGATCTTGCGCACCGCGTCGATCCAGCCGGCCGAGGCCTGGACCTTGTCCAGCGCCTCCACCTCCACCGGGGTGTGGCTGACCACGTTGAGGAGCTGCTTGTGCGACCAGACATCGGTCTCCAGCGGCGCGATGTTCAGGTCGCCCACCAGGATCATCGGGTTGTCGGGCTTGCGCTCGGTGCCCAGCCACTGGGTCATCTCGGCCAGGAAGTCGAGCTTGTGGGCGAACTTGTCGTTCACCGCCGGATCCGGCACGTCGCCGCCGGCGGGAACGTAGAAATTGTGGACCTCGGGCCCGCCGTCGATCCGCGCGGCCACGTGTCGGGCGTCGGTGCGGCCGCAGAACTCGCGGGACACCGTCTCCTCGATCGGCAGGCGGGAGACGATCGCCACCCCGTTATAGCCCTTCATGCCGGCGACGAGCTGGTGCGACCAGCCCGCCTCGGCCAGGGCGCCGCTCGGGAACACGTCGACGATCGCCTTGGTCTCCTGCAGGCACAGCACGTCGGGCTGCACCTTCTCCAGGAGGCGCAGCACCAGCGGCAGGCGCAGGCGGACGGAGTTGATGTTCCAGGTGACGATGCGCACCGGTCAGACCACCTTCACATGCAGGTCGCTCAGGCCGTCCACATGGCCGTGCAGCTCGTCGCCGCGCTGGACCGCGTTCACCCCTTCCGGGGTGCCGGAGAAGATCAGGTCGCCCGGGGCCAGCATGACCAGGCCGGACAGGTAGCTGATGGTCTCCGGGATCGACCAGATCAGCGCCTTCAGGGTCGATTCCTGACGCCGGGTGCCGTTCACGTCGAGCCAGATGGCCGCGTCCTCGAGGATGCCGGTCTCGGTGACCGGGTGCAGGTCGGCGATCGGGGCGGAATGGTCGAAGCCCTTCGCCATGTCCCAGGGCCGGCCCATCTTCTTGGCTTCCGCCTGGATGTCGCGGCGGGTCATGTCGAGGCCGACGCCATAGCCCCAGATCAGGCTGTTCGCCTCCTCCACCGGGATGTCGCGGCCGCCGCCGGACAGGGCCACCACCAGCTCGATCTCATGGTGCACGTCGGCGGTCATGGTCGGGTAGGGCATGGCCGCCCCACCGGTGACCAGCGCGTCGGCCGGCTTGGTGAAGAAGAACGGCGGCTCGCGGTCCGGGTCATGGCCCATCTCGCGGGCATGGGCGGCATAGTTCCGGCCCACGCAGAAGATGCGCCGAACCGGGAAGCCCTTGTCGCTTCCGGCCACCGGAACGGCCACGGCCCGCGGCGGAGTGATCACATATTCCATTGACGATAATTCCCTTTTTCGCCTCGATATATCGGTCTTCGGGCGCCAGTCTCCGCGCGATCGGCGACGCTGTCTCGGCCGCGCGCCGCAGCGGGAGGCGCTCGGCGGTGAGACTATGGCGGGCATCCCCCCGCCGGGTCCAGTCCCGATCGCAGGGCCCGCCGGACCGGGCAAGGCCCGCCCGCCGTTTCCGCTCGACCGGACCGGGTCGCCGGAAGGCCGTGCGCGGGCTTGTTTCGGAGGCGTTACGAGCTGACGGGGGGCCTATTCCGCGGCGACGTCCACCGGCTTGCGGCCGCCCTCGGCGGCGGCGCGGGCGGCGGCCCCGAAGGCCTCGAAGATCGCCCGGTTGATGCCTTCCACCGGGCGCGGCCATTCCGGATGCCACTGGACGGCCAGCGCGAAGGCCGGGGCGTCGGCGATGGAGATCGCCTCGACCACGCCGTCGGGCGCGCGGCCTTCCACGACCACCCGGGCGCCGAGCCGGTCGATCGCCTGGCCATGCAGCGAGTTCACCAGGTGCGGGCCGGCGCCGGCGATGGCGGCCAGGGTGCCGCCCTCGACCAGCGCCAGCGAATGGGACGGCCGGTATTTCCAGTCATAGGGCACGTCGCGCCGCATCCGGTGGTCGAGGCGGCCGGTATTGGTGTGCACCTCCTGGTGCAGGGTGCCGCCGAAGGCGACGTTCAGCTCCTGGGCGCCGCGGCAGACGCCGAGCAGCGGAATGCCCCGCGCCACGGCCGCCCGGGCCAGGTCCAGGGTGACGCCGTCGCGCGCCGGGTCGTGCTCGTCGGGCGTCACGCTGTCGCCGCCGTCATAGCGCGACGGCTCCACGTTGGACGGGCTGCCGGTCAGGAACACCCCGTCCAGCCGGTCGAGCATGCTGTCCACATCGACGCCGCCGGGCAGGGCCGGGATGATCACCGGACAGACCCCGGCCACCTCGGACATCGCGGTCACGTATTTCTCGCCGACCCGGTGGCTGGCGTTGCTCTCTCCCATGATGCGGCAGGCGGTGACACCCACCAAAGGCAGTCTTCGCGAGGATGGGCTGCGAGGCACGGGACGTCTCCTGGCGATCAAGACAACGGTACGGACGCTTGGCCCGGTCCCCGCACCATGCCATATCCCGGTGATGTTGGACATGTCGGACCCGCAGTCGCTGACCATCGCCAAGGGCCTCGCCGTCGCCGCCTGGATCCTGCTGATCCTGACGGCCGAGCGGGCGGCGCCGGCCGTGGTCCGGCGCGGCGGCTGGCCGCGGATCCTGCGCAATGCCGGGCTGTTCGCGGTGAATATCGGCCTGTCCCGCCTGGCGGTGATCCCGATCACCGTGCTGGCCGCCTCGATGACCCTGGACTGGCGGCCCGATTGGATGGCGGGCGGCTGGGCGCTGCTGGCCGACCTGCTGATCCTGGACCTGTGGATCTATGTCTGGCACCGGGCGAACCACGCGATCCCGTTCCTGTGGCGGTTCCACGAGATCCACCATCTGGACGAGTTCCTGGACGCGAGCTCGGCCGTGCGGTTCCACGCGGGCGAGGTGCTGATGTCGGCGGCGGTGCGGGCGGGGGTGATCGTGCTGCTGGACATCCCGCTCGCCTCGGTTCTGGCCTTCGAGACCCTGGTGCTGGTGGCGGCCGTATTCCAGCACTCCAATGTCCGGCTGCCCGCGGGGCTGGAGAAGGCGCTGTCGCTGGTCATTGTCACCCCGTCGATCCACTGGGTGCACCACCACGCGGTACGGCACGACACGGATTCCAACTTCGGTACCGCCCTGTCGGTCTGGGACCGGCTCTTCGCCACCCTCAGCCCGACCCCGCGCCGTCCGGAGATGAGGATCGGCGTCGAGCGGCTGCACGACACCGGCTTCCTCGCCCTGCTGGTCCGGCCGTTCCGCCGCGGGGCCGATCCCGGCTGACGGGTCGCCCCGGATTTCTCACACTTGCCTCACGGTTTCTCTATAGTGGGCGGCCTGATCCCACGCCGACCCTCCGGAGGCTTCCATGACCCGCTGGCTCAGCGCCGCCATCCTCGCCCTCGCGCTCGTCCTGCCCGCCGCGGCGGACGCGCAGACCGCGGCCACGGGCGGCAGCTCGTCGTCGGAGACCACGTCGTCCTCGACCAAGTCCGGGGCGAAGACCTATAGCGAGCCGGAGGTCGTCTCCGCCGCCAAGGACCTGTTCGGCGAGACCACGGAAGGCCTGGCCAAGGTCATCGAGAAGGTCTTCGCCGACATGGGCGAGCCGACCGCCTATATCGCCGGCAGCGAGTATTCGGGCGCGATCGTGGTCGGCCTGCGCTACGGCGAGGGCATGCTGAACCAGGCCGGCGGCGGTCAGACCAAGGTGTTCTGGCAGGGCCCGTCCCTGGGCTTCGACCTGGGCGGCAACGCGTCCAAGGTCTTCGTGCTGGTCTACAACCTGGACAGCCCGGACCAGATCTTCCGCCGGATCTCGGGCGTGGAGGGCTCCTACTACTTCTTCGCCGGGGTCGGCGTGAACTACCAGACCGACGGCGAACTGACCCTGGCGCCGATCCGCACCGGCGTCGGCCTGCGCTCCGGCGTCAATATCGGTTACCTGCACTACAGCCGGGAGTTCTCCTGGTACCCGTTTTGAGCGGACGGTAGGGCGCCGGCGCCCTACTTGCCGTTGCCGCCTTCGGGGAACGGCTTGTCCTGCTTCGCCTCGATCACGCTGCGGCGCACCTCGCGGGTGCGGGTGAACAGGTCCTGCAGCTTGTCGCCCTCGCCCCAGCGGATCGCCCGCTGCAGGTAGCTCAGGTCCTCGCTGAACCGCTGGAGCATCTCCAGAACCGCCTCGCGGTTGTTCAGGAAGATGTCGCGCCACATGATTGGGCTGGAGCCGGCGATCCGGGTGAAGTCGCGGAATCCGCCGGCGGAGAAGCGGATGACGTCCTGCTGCTCCTGGCCTTCCAGATCGAAGGCGGTGCCGACGATGGTATAGGCGATCAGGTGCGGCAGGTGCGAGGTCACCGCCAGCACCTTGTCGTGATAATCCGCCTTCATCTCCTCCACGATCGCGCCGCAGCGGGTCCACAGGTCCGCCACCTTGGCGACCGCGTCCCGGTCGGTGGTCTCGTCCGGGGTGAGGATCCAGTAGCGGCCGACGAACAGGTCCGACGAGCCGGCATCCGGCCCCGACTTCTCGGTGCCGGCGATCGGGTGGCCCGGCACGAAGGCGACGCTCGGCGGCATGTGCGGGCCGGCGGCGGCGACCACCGCGCCCTTCACCGAGCCCACATCGGTGACGATGGCGCCCGGCTTCAGATGCGGCGCCATGGCCTTGGCGATCGCCCCGAAGGCGCCGAGCGGGGTGCAGAGCACGACGATGTCGGCCTCGGCCACCGCCTTGGACGGCGCCTCGAAATAGGCGTCGGCCAGCTTCAGTTGCTCGGCCCGCTTGAGCGATTCCGACGACAGGTCGGCGGCGACCACCCGCTCGACCGCGCCGTACTTGCGCACGGCACGGGCGACGGAGGAGCCGAGATTGCCGATCCCGATGACCGCGAGGGTCCCGAAGACCGGCTCTCCGGAAGCGGCGGGCGTGGTCACGCGGGCACCCCGTTTAAGAAGTCGGCGAGGCCTTGGATCAGGGCGCGGTTCTCGTCCTCCTGGCCGATCGAGACCCGGATGAAGTCGTGCTCGCCGTAATCGGACATACTGCGCACCATGATGCCGCGCTTGGCCAGGAATTCCCGTGCCTCGGCGGCGGTCCTGCCGGCCTCGCTCGGGAAGCGGGTGATGAAGAAGTTGGTCACCGACGGGTACGGCTCCAGGCCCAGCTTCCTGAACTCGTCCTGCAGCCAGGGCAGCCAGGCGGCGTTATGCGCAACCGACTTCTCCTGGAATTCCAGATCCTTCACTGCCGCGATGCCGGCGACCAGGGCCGGGGTGTTGACGCCGTAGGGCGGCTTCACCGCGTAGAGGGTGGCGGCGATGTCGGCCGGGCAATAGGCCCAGCCCAGGCGCAGGCCGGCCATGCCGTACATCTTGGAGAAGGTGCGCAGCATGACCGTGTTGTCGGTCTCCTCCACCAGCTCGATGCCGGCGGTGTAGTCGTTGCGCTGGACGTATTCGGCATAGGCCGCGTCGAGCACCAGCAGCACCCGCGACGGCAGCTCCGCGCGCAGGCGGCGCACCTCCTCGGTCGGGACGTGGGTGCCGGTCGGGTTGTTCGGGTTGGCCAGGAACACGAGCTTCGTGCGCCCGGTCACCCGCGCCAGGATCGCGTCGACGCTGGCGGTGAAGCCGTCATCCGGTGCGGAGACCGGCACGCCACCGGCGATCTTGGTCGCCATCGGGAACAGCAGGAAGCCGTACTGGGTGTGGATCACCTCGTCGCCCGGCTCCAGATAGGCTTGCGTGAGCACCTGGATCAGCTCGTCGGAGCCGCAGCCCAGGATGATGCGCGACGGGTCGATGCCGTGCCGCTCGCCGATCGCCTCGGTCAGGCCGGAGGCGGCGACGGCGGGATAGGTGTGGATCTTCGACGCGATGCCGGCCAGGGCCTCCATCGCCTTCGGGGAGGGGCCGAGCGCCCCTTCGTTCAGGTTCAGGCGGATGATCCGCTGCAGGCTCTTCGGATAGCTCGTCGGCTTGTAGGCGGCGAGATCGGCAATAGACGCTTTCGGGGCCACGCTGGGCATAGGACGGTCCTCGGACGGAAGAATGGGGTCAGGTGCTCGTCTTCGAGCGGGAGGTCTCGGGCCGGGCGTAGGCGCCGATCAGCGCCGCGCCGGCCGGAATATGCCCGACCTCCAGGTACCCGTCGGCGGCGATCAGCGACCAGCGGGTCCCCTCGATCTCCGCGGTGTCCAGCGCGCCCTCGGCGGTGCCGCGCACGGCATAGAGCGTCACGTCGTCGCCGGACGGATCGGGGTCCTGCGGGGCGATGCCGTAGGCCGGCACGCCGCCGTTCCCGAAAAGCGGAAGCCGCGCGATGACGCGCGGCTTCTGGATGGACGAGTTCTGTTGCGAGCCCGAAACGAGCTGCGGCCACCAGCGCCAGCGGGAATCGGCCACGTCCGGCAGCACGGCCAGGGTCGCCCGGCCGCTCACCGCCGCGTCAATCGCCGCCTCGGCGCTGTCCACCAGTTCAAGCCGGGTCGCCGCCCCGCCGCGGTCGCGGGCGAGGTCGAGCGCGCACTCGGCGCCTTCGGGCGCGTAGACAACGGTCAGCGGATCGACCTGGCGGGCCAGGTTGGCGCCCAGGATCTCGCGCCAGATGCGCTCCAGGGTGGCGGTCGGCAGGTCGTCGCTGGCGGCCGAGCAGAGCCGGCGCAGGATCGCCGCCTCGCGGCCCGGGCGCAGATAGGGGCCCGACGCGTCGCCCTTGGCCGCGGCCACGCGCCGACCGATCGCAACCCGACTCTCGAGCAGCCCGAGCAGCTCGTCATCGATGCGGTCGATCTCGGCCCGGAGCTGGGCCAGCGAGGGCGCGACATCCGCCATGCGGTACTTCCTGGAGAAGGTCGGTCACAAGGAAACCGGCAAGACCTATCGGAGCGCGCCGATTAAGGCAAGCCGCGACGGAACGCTCTTGCGACCTTTCGCCCGGACGGGTTTTCGGTCTCCCGTCCGCCGCGCGGATTGGGTACCAAAGGGAAAAACCCCGGTTCCAAAGCCCGTGAGGAAGCGCCGACCATGACCAGCATTCCCTCCGATCCGTTGTTCGGCGATCAGTGGTACCTGCACAATACCGGACAGTCCGGCGGCACGGCGGGCCAGGACATCCGGGTGCTGGGCGCCTGGCCGGACTATACCGGCGCGGGCATCCGGATCACCGTGATCGACGACGGCGTGCGCTACACCCACCCGGACCTGGAAAGCAACTACGACGCCGAGAACGACCACAACGCCGTCACCGGCGAAGCCGACGCCACGCCGATCGCGGACACCTATTCCCACGGGACCCAGGTGGCGGGATTCTCCTCGGCGGCGGCCAATGGCGTCGGCGTCGTCGGCGTCGCCTATGACGCGGTCTTCACCGGCATCCGCATCACCGAGGAGAACGGCAGTTTCGGCGACGCCGCCCCGGCCTTCTGGCTGGCCAGCGATGCCGACGTGACCAACAACAGCTACGGCAACGAGATCTTCCTCCATGAGGAGGGAGCAGCCGAGGCGATCACCGAGACCGCGACCTTCGGGCGCGACGGCCTGGGCATCGTGCATGTGTTCGCGTCGGGGAACTCGCGGATCCAGGGCGTCCTGTCGACCCACGGGCCGGAGCAGAACCTGCCCAACCAGATCACCGTCGCCGCCACCGATGCGGACGGCCAGATCGCCACCTTCTCGTCGCCCGGATCGAACGTCCTGGTCGCGGCGCCGGGCGCCGGCGTGCTGGGTCTCAATGGCGTGGACGACGGCTACGACCTGACCGACGGCACGTCCTTCTCCGCGCCGATCGTGGCGGGGGTCGCGGCACTGGTGCTGCAGGCAAACCCGGCGCTCGGCATGCGCGACGTGCAGGAGATCCTGGCCTATTCGGCCTATGACACCGGCGCCGATCCGCTGACCCGCGCCGACATCCTGGCCGATACGGTCGGCAGCGAAGAGGCGCTCGCCGATCGGCCGGAAGTCTTTCGCACGGCCTTTGAGGCGGGGGTCTCCCTCGCCCTGTCCTATCCCTGGACGACGGTGGAGAACGGCGCCACCGACTGGAACGGCGGCGGGCTCACCGCCAGCCATGATTACGGGTTCGGCCAGGTCGACGCCCGCGCCGCCACCCGCCTGGCCGAGACCTGGGACGCCACGCCCAACACGGTCGCCAACCAGGCGGTCCATACGGTGACCTCGACGACGGCCGTGGCGGTGCCCGACGGCGATACGGCCGGGGTGTCCCAGTCCCTCAGCGTCGATGCGGCGATGGATGTGGAGTTCGCCGTGGTCGACGTGACCCTGCCCCACGGCGATCTCGGCCAGCTCCGGATCGAGCTGACCTCGCCGCACGGAACCACCAGCTACCTGATCTACAACCCGGATTTCGAGGCTTACGAGGTCCTGGCGCAGCAGGAAGGCCTGCTGGCGGAACTGCCGGATCAGACCTTCTTCGGGTCCGATTCCGCGATCCTGATGTCGACCCAGCATAACGGCGAGAGCGCCGCCGGCGCGTGGACCCTGAGGGTCACCGACACCGAGACCGGAACGGTCGGCACCCTGGAGAGCTGGAGCCTGACGCTCTATGGCGACGGGACCACGACCGACGACCGCTATGTCTATACCGACCAGTACGCCACCCTGGCGACGGCCGATGCGGGCCGCAGCGTCCTGGTCGATGCCGACGGCGGGACCGACGCCATCAATGCCGCGGCGGTCAGCGGGCCGGTGGCGATCTATCTGGACGGCACGGTCGGCAGCATCTACGGCGCCGGCTTCCGGGTCGCCGAGGGAACCGAGATCGAGAACCTCTATACCGGCGACGGCGACGACCTGCTGGCCGGCTCGAGCCTGGCCAACCTCCTGGTGGCCGGGCGGGGCAGCGACAGCCTGATCGGCGGGGCGGGGGACGACATCCTGGACGGGGGCCGCGGGCTCGATACCGCCCGGTTCGCCGGCCTCTCCACCTCCTACACGATCGGCGTCTCCGGCGGCGACACCGTCATCGAGGGTGCCGACGGACGGGACATCCTGCGCAATACCGAGATCCTCGCCTTCGACGACGGGAACCGGCTGTCCGCCGCCCCGGTCTTAGTGAACGAGATCGGCTTCGACGCCGCCTTCTACCTCGCCAGCAACGACGACGTCGCCGCCGCCGGCTTCGACACCGGCACCGCCTATCTCCATTACCTGTACCATGGCGGCTTCGAGGACCGGGCGCCGAACGCGCTGTTCGACAGCGGCGACTACCTGGCGGCCAATCCGGACGTGGCGGCGGCCGGGATGAACCCGCTGCTGCATTATCACCGGTACGGCTATCTGGAGGGCCGGGAGGCCGGCGGGCTTTTCGATGCCGAGGCCTATCTGGCCGCCAACCCGGACGTCGCCGGCGCCGGCATGGATCCGCTGCTGCACTACCTGGCCCATGGTTTCGGCGAGGGACGGCTGTTCCAGTCGGACCCGTTCTTCGGCTAGCGGAGTGCCCGGAATTAAAGACAAAATACAATCAATATGAATGAAAACATACTCATAAGGACGAAACAGAAGCGTAATCGCTCTGTCATTCCGCGTGGATAGCTTGGCCGCTTCCGTTCCTGGCCAGAATGAGGCTGTCGCATGCTCGCGTTCGTCCGGTCCCATCTGAACGTCAAGCTGACCGTCGCCCTGGCCCTGACCCTCTGCCTCGTCCTCGGCGCCCTGGCCGGGGTCTACGTCACCGTGGTGACCACGCTGATGGCCGAGCAGGAATCGCGGGCCGGGCTGCTGCGGGACATGAACGCCGAGCTGCGGGCCGAGGTCTTCGGGCTGCAGAAGAAGCTGATCGCCGTTCCCGACCAGCTCCAGACCGATCCGCTGCCGATCCTGCTGGCCTGGGCGGAGCAGACCTATCCGACCGAGACCCGGCGGT
Organism: Thalassobaculum sp.; assembly: GCF_965223715.1. Classification (GTDB taxonomy): domain Bacteria; phylum Pseudomonadota; class Alphaproteobacteria; order Thalassobaculales; family Thalassobaculaceae; genus Thalassobaculum. The sequence goes on from NZ_OZ245012.1 coordinate 4,066,363, forward strand.
ATGAGGGCCGCGACCGGATCGTCGAGCGCTTCACCAAGCGCGGCGAGCGCCGGGACGTGCAGCAGCCGGGCGGCATCGTGGTCAAGGAGACCGAGGGCGGGGTCGGCATCGCCTATGGCCTGTTCGAGGGCGACGCGTTCACCGACACCGTCGAGGAGGTCGTGCTGGCTGGCGCCGACCCTGCCGTTGTGGCGGCCAGGGCGGAGGAGCTGACCGGGGCGGCGGCGAGCCCGGACGCCCTGACGCGCAAGGTCGCCGAGCTGAAGAGCGCGATCGTCGACGAGGCGCTGGCGGCGGAGACCACCCGCAACGCCATTCTCGGCCAGATCGATCACATCCACGATGCCGAGCTGAAGGTGGAGCAGACCTTGACCCGGGCGCTGGTGCTGATCGCCGCCGTCAGCCTGACCGGCATGCTGGTGGCGAACGTCGCGGTCTGGGCCGTCATGCGCTACCTGGTCACCCGGGCCCTGTCGCGCCTGTCGACCGCCCTGCGGGCCATCGCCAGGGGTGAGGAGGCCGAGATCACCGATACCGACCGGGTCGACGAGATCGGCGCGCTGGCCGGCGGCATCCAGAGCTTCCAGGCGGCCCTGGACGAGATCGACCGGATGCGGGTCCAGCGCGAGGCCGAGCGCGCCGCGCGGGAACGCCAGCTCGCCGAGCAGCTCTCCACCCTCAGCTCGGAGATCGAGACCGGCATGGGTGCGCGCGTCTCCGTGGTGACCGACAGCGTCGAGCAGCTCGTGGCGATCTCGGCAGAGCTGAACGCCCTGGCGAGCGACACCCTGTCCCGCTCGACCGAATCCCACGCCCTGGCGGAGGAGAGTGCCGCCTTCATCCAGGATGTCCGCGCGGTGGTCCGCAACCTGAGCGACACCGCCCAGCACATCGCCCGCGACGTGCGCGGCCAGCGGGTGCTCACCAGCGAGGTCGCCGCCGAGGCGGACAACGTGGCCGGCGCCATGGCCGACCTGACCGCCGCCGCCCGCCAGATCGGTAGCGTCGTCGGCCTGATCCAGGACATCGCCGAGCAGACCAACCTGCTGGCCCTCAACGCCACCATCGAGGCCGCCCGCGCCGGGCAGGCCGGGGCCGGCTTTGCGGTGGTCGCCGGCGAGGTGCGCACCCTCGCGGGCCAGACCGCCGAGGCCACCTTGCGGATCAGCAAGGAGGTCGGCGGATTCCGGGCCAGCATCGAGCGGGTCTCCGACGCGGCGGGCGCCATCCAGGAGCGGCTGCGCTCCGTCGACAGCGGCATGGGCGAGGTCGCCGACGGGATCGAGAGCCTGAGCGAGAAGACGGAGACCATCACCGGCACCGTGGAGGACGTGGCCGACCGCGCCCACCGGGTCGCCGGCGTCAACGAGGGCGTGGCCAGTGCCGCGGAGAAGACCGGCTCCATGAGCGGCACCATGTCCGACTCCTCCAACCGCATCACGGAGGCCCTGGCCGACATGCGGGTCCATCTGCGCCAGATCCTGGCCAATGCCGGGGCCGGGGCGGCCGCCTGACGGCGGCTGAGGCGGATTGCGGCCATGGGCAAGCCGGCGATCCGCTCTTAGGATGGCGCTCCCTTTGCCGTCCGGAGCCTCGCCATGACCCTCGACACCGACCTCTCCCGCCCGGGCGTGCTGCGCGCCGGCATCAATCTCGGCAACATCCTGCTGGTGACGGGCAAGGCGGCGAACGGCGATCCGGAGGGGGTGGCGCCGAGCCTGGCCGGGCTGATCGCGAAGCATTTGGGCCTGGAGGTGGCCCTGGTGCCCTTCGCCTCGCCGGGCGAGGTGGCCGACGCCCTGGCCGAGGACGCCTGGGACATCGCCCTGATCGCCGAGGAGCCGGAACGGGCCAAGACCATCGCCTTCGTCGACGCCTATGTGGAGATCGAGGCGACCTACATGGTGCCCGAGGCCTCGCCCCTGAAGACGATCGCCGACGTGGACGCGCCGGGGGTGCGGATCGCGGTCTCGGACCGCTCGGCCTACGACCTGTACCTGTCGCGCACCCTGAAACACGCGGAACTGGTGCGGGCCAAGGGTCTGCAGGGGGCGCTGGACCTCTATGTGACCGAGAAGCTGGATACGCTCGCCGGCCTGCGTCCGGCGCTGAAGGAGAACGCGGCCGAGCTGGGCGGCCAGCGGATTCTGGAGGGTCGCTACACCGCCGTGCGCCAGGCGGTCGGCTCCAAGCCGCAGAACCAGGCCCTGCAGGCGGCCATCAAGGATTTCCTGAAGACCGCGAAGGCCGACGGCACCGTCGCCGGCCTTCTGGAAAAGTTCGGAGTCCAGGAGAAGCTGAGCGTGGCGTTCTGACCGCAGGGTATGCTGTCAATTGGACAGTCTGAACCGCTCCAATACCTCATTAGCCAGTTCGTTGTTTGAGCCGAGCTCACACATCGCGAGGAAAGTCATAAAGTCGTATGCAAGAACAGCTTTCATTGATTGAATGATTTCGTCTAGGTCGTAATTTGGGCCAATATCGTCCTCTGATAGTCGCCTTGAGGCTTGTTCAAATCCAGAATGCGTAAATCCGCAAGCGGCATGCCATATAGATTTTTTACTCGCGCTCAGTATTCCAGATTCAAATCCTGCGGTCTTTTCAATTCGATCTATTAAATACTGCACTGGTTTAATGTCTTTGGATTTTATAAATTTTTTGATTTCTCTTTCATCCGCACATCTCTGGATCCATAAACCTCGAAGATAAGATTCGAAAAGCGGGCGAACCAGCGCTAAACCTGATCCAAAATATCGTAACTTGAACAATACCATTATACTCTTATGGTGTTCGCGCGCTTGATCAAAAATAGCAGCGGACAGCAAGCTTTTCCGATCTGTCGGAACATCAATATCTTGTTTGGAATCTAGCCAAATAATATTTGAATCGTTCAATGCGATTTGGCGCATTAATCTTCGGATTTGTTCATCTTTCGACATTTTTCAATATTGCCACGGTTGTTGGCTCTTTAAGCTACAGTATCAAGGCCACTATGCGAAATATTGATAGCGATTAGACGTGTCCTACCCGCCGAAATGCTGGACGATCTTGCCGGATCCGAGCGCCCTGATCGCGAAGTCGAAGGTGCCGCTGTCGCGGACCTCGCCGGCGGCCTCGATCAAGGCGGTATAGGCCGCCCGGGCCAGGGCGGGGCCGGTGCTGATCCGCGTCACGCCGGCGGCGGTCAGCTCGTCCACCGAGAAGGTGCGGCCGGGGATGCCCATCATCACGCTGACCGGCTTGGAGACCTCCTTGCAGACCGTGCGGATGGCGTCGAGGTCGGGCAGGCCCGGGGCGAAGAGCACGTCGGCCCCGGCCTTCTCGAAGGCCTGCAGGCGGCGGATCGTATCGTCCAGGTCGGGCCGGCCATGGAGAAAATTCTCGGCCCGGGCGGTCAGCACGAAGCCGCCGGCCACCTTGCCCGCCATCTCGGCCGCCGCGGCGACCCGCTCGACCGCCTGGTCGAACCCGTAGATCGGCGCGTCCGGCTTGCCGGTGGAATCCTCGATCGAGCCGCCGGCGAGGCCGGTGCCGGCGAAGCTGTGGATGGTCTCCGCCACGCCCTCGGGGCTGTCGGCGAAACCGTTCTCCAGATCGGCGGAGACCGGCAGGTCGGTGGCGCCGACGATGTCGCGGCAATGGGCGAGCACCCGGTCCGGGGCGACCTTGCCGTCCCCCAGCCCATAGGCGAAGGCCATGCCGGCGCTGGAGGTGGCGAGCGCCTTGTATCCCAGGGACGCGAGGATGCGGGCGGAGCCGATATCCCACGGATTGGGGATCACGAAGGCGCCGGGTTGGGCGTGAAGCTGTCGGAAAGCGTCGGCGGATGAGGCGGCGGATGAGGCGGCGGTCGACATGGCGGAGACCTCGTTGCGGTCGCGGGATGCAGCGTGCAGGTGGGGACGGGGCGGCCGGGGCCTAGGGACCAAGCGGGCGACCGGCCCATGGGACAAGTGCAGCGGGAATACGGGCCGGGGGTTACGGGCCGCGGGCGGCGAAATGCCCTTCGATCTCGGCGAACCCCATCGCCCGGTGGGCGAAGCGGAAGCTGCCCTCGCCCGCCATCTCGCGGGCGGCCTCGATGAACGCCCCGTAGGCGCGCCGGGCCAGGGCCGAGCCGACGCTGATCCGCCGCACCCCGGCCGCCGCCAGTTCGTCGGCGTCGAAGGTCGCGCCCGGCATGCCCATGACCACGTTGACCGGCCTGGTGACGGCCGAGCAGACCGTCCGGATGGTCTCAAGATCGTACAGCCCGGGGGCGTAGAGCACGTCGGCCCCGGCGGCCTCAAAGGCCTGGAGCCGCCGGATCGTGTCGTCCAGGTCGTCCCGGCCCCAGAGCAGGTTCTCGCACCGGGCGGTCAGCACGAAATCGCCGGGCACCGCGCGGGCGGCCTCCACCGCCGCGGCGATGCGGTCGACCGCCAGATCGAACGGGTAGATCGGCCGGTCCGGATCGCCGGTATGGTCCTCGATCGAGCCGCCGGCGAGGCCGGTGGCGGCGGCCGCGCTGATGGTCTCGGCCACGCTTTCGGGACTGTCCCCGAAGCCCTTCTCCAGATCGGCCGAGACCGGAAGCGGGGTGGCGGCGACCAGGCTGCGGCAATGGTCCAGAACTTGGTCCGGCGTGGCCTGTCCCTCGCGGATCCCCAGGGCGAAGGCCATGCCGGCGCTGGTGGTGGCCAGCGCCTTGAAGCCCAGGGCCGCGAGGATGCGGGCGGTGCCCACATCCCAGGGATTGGGAAGGATGAAGGCGCCGGGCCCGTCGTGAAGGGCCCGGAACGCGGATGCTGCCTGGGTCACGGGTCGAGCCCTTGCGCGATTGCGAACGGCGCAACCCTAGACCCAGAACGAGAACAAAGCAAGAACTTTTGCGCGACCTACGCGATCTGGTCGCCGGTCGCGAGCACCCGGTTCTTCACCAGCGGGGCGGAGAAATCCCGGAAATCGGCCATGAAATCGGCGTTCTTGTGCTCCTCGAAGGCGGCCGCGTCCTTGTAGACCTCCCACAGGTGGAAGGAGCCCGGCGCGTCGTGGTCGGCGCTGACCGAGAAGCCGAGGCAGCCGGATTGGGTCAGGCTGTTCTTGGCGTGCTGCTTCAGGCGGTCGGCGAAGGCGTCGGCGTCCTTGGCATCGACGACGAGGTTCACGGCGACAACGTACATGCGGGATCTCCTCCGGGCGTTTGATTGGTTTTGGGTAGGCGGTCACTCAGGATAGCCGGGCAGGCGGCGTCCAGATACAGGCTGCGCGGCGCCGGCGCGGGGGTCGGCCGGGGGGCCGTGATCAGATCGCGGGCCCGGGCCAGCACCCGCTTGCGGTCGCGGCGCACGGCATAGACCTGCTTCTGCGCCTCGATCATGACGACCCCGGCGAAGGTGTTGAACCACCGGTCGCCGATCCGCTCTATTGCCGGAGCGGATCGAATCAGCAGGCCGCTGACATAGGGCGGGGTGTAGACCGAGTTGACCGTGCGGGTCGGGGTGAAGCGGTTGTCGCGCAGCAGGCGGGAGAGCTGGCCGACCGTGTAGGGCTGGCCGTGGCCGAACGGGGTGTGGTCGAAGCGGGCCCACAGGCCGCGGCGGTTCGGCACGATGAACAGGATCCGCCCGTTGGCCGCCAGCACCCGCCACAGCTCGCTCATCATCGCCGCCCGCTGCTCGGTGCCCTCCAGGGCGTGGGTGACGATGATCCGGTCGACCGAGGCGTCCTCCAGCGGCAGCTCGCCCTCGTCCACCAGGGCGGAGAGGTTCGGCCCCTCCGGCGGCCAGGGCAGCACCCCCTGCTGCGCCGGCATGAACGAGAGCACCCGCTCGGCCTCGCCGCGAAAGGGCCGCAGGTACGGCGTGGCGAAGCCGAGGCCGAGCAGCGTCTGGCCGCGCAGGTCCGACCACAGCTCGCGCACCTGGCGCCGGATCATCCGCCGCGCCAGGTGGCCGAGGGGCGAGTCGTAGAAATCGCGCAGATCGACGGCATCGCTGAACATGGCGGGAGCCTAGAGCATTTCCGGCGGGAATGCCGCGCCCCATTGTTGATCGACGTCGCCGAGGGAGCGGCGCGCTGCGTTGTCGGGCGCCGCGGCGGCGGCGGTTCCGCGCATGAGGGCGGCGACGGCGGCTTGGTCCTGACATGCGTCAGGACGACGAGACGTCCTGTCGCTCCTTCCCCGTCATCCTGACAATCCATCCGCCGTCATCCTGAACTCGATTCAGGATCAAGCCGCGGACGACGGCGGAATCCCTTGGGTCCCGGCCGACACTCGGATCAATCCCGGATTAAATCCGGGACGGGCGCCGCCGGGATGACGGAAAGAAACAGGAGGGGCAGGCGTCACCGGCAGAACGTGATCGACCCCTCGGCACAGACCCGTTCGCCGTCGATCCAGGTCGCGCCCGACAGGTCGGCCCGGTAGAAGTCCACGTCGCGGACCCGCGCGCCGGTCAGGTCGGCGCCGCGCAGATTGGCCGACACCATGCGCGCATCAGCCAGGTCGGCCCCGGCGAAGCTGGCGCCCTGGAGGTCGGCCTGGCTGAAATCGGCGAATTTGAGCTCCGCCCCCTCGAAGCTCGCCCGCTTCAGGTCGGCGCCGAGGAACCGGGCGCGGCCGCCCTGGACCCCGTTGAAGGTCGAGCCGGCGAGCTTGGCCCGGTTGAAGCTGGAATCGTCCAGCCGGCCGCCGCTGAGGTCGATCTTCTCCAGATCCACCCGGTCGAAGCTGCAGCGCCGCCAGTCCACCCCCGGGGCGGGCGGATCGGTGCAGGCGGCCAGCGCCGGCTGGCTGCCGAGCAGCAGGAGGAAAGCCGGTAGGAGCAGTGCGGGCAGACGCGGCATATCGGCCTCTGTGCGCGGGGCGACGGCGGCCGGCGCGCCCGTTGGACCACGCAACCCGTTCCGGCGCCCGTCGGTTTCTGAACCTCGAAAGCGTCGGGCGGGAGACTATCACGGGGATCGGATCAGCAAAGGGGCATGCGCCATCGCGCCGCTGTCCGGCGGGCTCGCGGTGCGCAGGCCGGCGGTAAAGTCGCGCGGGGGCGGAGGGCGTCGGCTGTGCCTTGAGCGATTGTCTTGGCACGGACTCCGCCGGCACGGGGCCGACACTCCCTCCCGCCACCGGTCCGATCCGTTGGGACGGTCGCCCGGCCGGCGGCGCGCCTCCGATCCTCCCCTTGGCCCGGAGAGACCGGCGTCGCGGGGCGGAGACCCCGCGGCGGCACCACCCGAAGGGGGCCGCACGCACCGCACGGGAGCGTCAACGGCGGCCGGCGCACCCCAGGAGAGATCCTACCGACCCGGACCGGGCCCTGTCGTCGGCTCCCGGCGATGGTCCGGCGGAGCCGGGTCGTCCGGAAGCGAAGCATCAAGGCCCCGCGCGATGAAAGAAGCGTGACACCCGGCACCGGGTGTGGCAAGAAAAAAGTCAGTAGATCGGCAGGCGTTCTCAAGTCAAATTCCGACAATTACTTCTCAACATTTCATCACATTATTATCCACCAACTTATCCACACGCATTTTTCAGAGATTTTCTGGGGAAGCCCCGATAAATCAACGGGTTCCGGCGGCAGCAGGATGTCGCGCTGCCGGTTGTGGAAAACCGACTGCTGTTTTAAAGAGAACGAGACTTTTGCGCGGTGCGACCCTACGCCGGGTTTGAGGCCGCCGGGTGATGGTCTATAAGACGTGTCGAAATTGTCAGGGGGGCGCGGTTCCGGACCGGGGAACGCGCCGCCGTTCGGGCGAACCGGCACCGCATGCCCCGGCATGAGGGCGGCGGTGCCCGCCAGTATGAGGGAAGTATGAGCGCTCACAATCGGCCGCTGTCACCGCACCTTCAGGTCTACAAGCCCCAGCTCACCAGCGTCATGTCGATCAGCCACCGGGCGACCGGGATCGCGCTGGCCGCCGGCACCCTGCTGCTGGTCTGGTGGCTGCTGGCGGCCGCCGCCGGGCCTGAGGCTTTCGCCACGGCGCAGGGCTTCATGGGATCGTGGTTCGGCTACCTGATCCTGTTCGGCTTCAGCTATGCGCTGATGTATCACCTGTGCAACGGCATCCGGCACCTGTTCTGGGATGCCGGTTACGGTTTCGAGCTGGAGACGGCGTACAAGTCGGGCTGGATGACGGTGGGCGCCTCGGTGGTGCTCACGGTCGTCGCCTGGATCATCGTCGCCGCCGGCTGAGGAGGGGGACGCAGATGTCTGAGAATTCCATGCGCAGCACCTCGATGCGGAGCACCCTGGGGCGGGTCCGCCACCTGGGCTCGGCCAAGGAGGGCGTGCACCACTGGTGGATGCAGCGCCTGACCGCCCTGGCCCTGGTGCCGCTGACGCTCTGGTTCGTGGTGTCCCTGGCCGGCATGGCCGGGATGGACCACGGCGCGGCCCTGGCCTGGATCGGCTCGCCCTCGGTGGCCATCACCCTGGTGCTGCTGATCGGTGCGACCTTCTACCACGCCCAGCTGGGTCTTCAGGTCGTCATCGAGGACTACATTCACAACGAAGGTCTGAAGCTCGCGGTCCTGGTCCTGGTGAAGTTCGCCACGATCGTCCTGGGCGTCGCCGCGATCTTCGCCGTGTTGAAAATCGCCTTCGGAGGCTGAGATCATGGACTCCTATCCCATCATCGATCACGAGTACGACGTGGTCGTCGTCGGGGCCGGCGGCGCCGGTCTGCGCGCCACCCTCGGCATGTCTCTGGAAGGTCTGAAGACCGCCTGCATCACCAAGGTGTTCCCCACCCGCAGCCACACGGTCGCCGCCCAGGGCGGCATCGGCGCCGCGCTCGACAACATGGGCGAGGGGGACAACTGGAAGTTCCACATGTACGACACGGTCAAGGGCTCCGACTGGCTCGGCGACCAGGACGCGATCGAGTACATGTGCCGCAACGCCATCCCGGCGGTGATCGAGCTGGAGCATTTCGGCGTGCCGTTCTCGCGCACCGAGGAAGGCAAGATCTACCAGCGCCCGTTCGGCGGCCACACGCTGAACCACGGCAAGTCCATGGCCAAGCGTGCCTGCGCCGCCGCCGACCGGACCGGCCACGCGATCCTGCACACGCTGTATCAGCAGTCGCTGCGCAACAACGCCGAGTTCTTCATCGAGTATTTCGCCCTCGACCTCATCATGAGCGAGGAAGGCGAGTGCGTCGGCGTCATGGCGCTGTGTCTCGAGGACGGCACCATCCACCGGTTCCGCGCCCACCAGACGGTGCTGGCGACCGGCGGGTACGGCCGCGCCTACTTCTCCTGCACCTCCGCCCATACCTGCACGGGCGACGGCAATGCCATGGTGCTGCGCGCCGGTCTGCCGCTGCAGGACATGGAGTTCGTGCAGTTCCACCCGACCGGCATCTACGGTGCGGGCTGCCTCATCACCGAGGGCGCGCGCGGCGAGGGCGGGTATCTCACCAACTCCGAAGGCGAGCGCTTCATGGAGCGCTATGCCCCGACCGCCAAGGACCTGGCCTCGCGCGACGTGGTCAGCCGGGCGATGACGATCGAGATCAACGAAGGCCGCGGCGTGGGTCCGAACAAGGACCACATCATGCTGCACCTGGAGCACCTGGACCCCGACGTCCTGCACCAGCGCCTGCCGGGCATCTCGGAGACCGCCAAGGTCTTCGCCGGCTCCGACGTGACCAAGGAGCCGATCCCGGTGCTGCCGACCGTGCACTACAACATGGGCGGCATCCCGACGAACTATCACGGCGAGGTCATCGCCCCGACCGCCTCCGATCCGGACCGGGTGGTCCCGGGCCTGATGGCGATCGGCGAGGCCGCCTGCGTGTCGGTCCACGGCGCCAACCGCCTGGGCACCAACTCGCTGCTCGACATCGTGGTGTTCGGCCGTGCCGCCGCCCACCGCGCCGCCGAGACGGTGAAGCCGGGCGAGGGCCACAAGCCGATCACCAAGGACGCCTCGGAGAAGGCCATCGCGCGCCTCGACCGCATCCGCAACGCCAAGGGCGACCTGCGCTCCGGCGAGGTGCGGCTCGACATGCAGCGGGCGATGCAGACCCATGCGGCGGTGTTCCGCACCACCGAGCTCATGGACAACGGCCTGAAGAAGATCCACGAGGTGGCCAAGTCGATGCCGAATGTGGGCGTCAACGACAAGTCGCTGATCTGGAACACCGATCTGGTCGAGACCCTGGAGCTCGACAACCTGATGGGCCAGGCGATCGTCACCCTGAACTCGGCGGCGCTGCGCCAGGAGAGCCGGGGCGCCCACGCCCATGAGGACTTCCCGGACCGCGACGACGACAACTGGATGAAGCACACGGTCATGTGGCTGAACGAGAAGAACGAGACCACCGTCTCGTATCGCGACGTCCACATGAACACCCTGTCGAACGAGGTCGAGGTGATCCCGCCGGTGGCGCGCGTCTACTGAGCCGCGCCCGCCGTCCCGGATAGCCAGATAACGAAGGAAACACACCGATGGCCGAGTTCACTCTGCCCGCGAATTCCAAGGTCAAGATCGGCGACACCTACAAGGCGCCGGAAGGGGCCAAGCGGGTCAAGAAGTTCAAGATCTACCGCTACGATCCGGACAAGGGGTCGAATCCCCGTCTCGACACCTACGAGATCGACATGGACGATTGCGCGCCGATGGTTCTCGACGCGCTGATCAAGATCAAGAACGAGATCGACACCACCCTGACCTTCCGCCGGTCCTGCCGCGAGGGCATCTGCGGTTCCTGCTCGATGAACATCGACGGCACGAACACGCTGGCCTGCCTGAAGCCGATCGAGGATGTAAAGGGCGACGTCCACATCTACCCGCTGCCGCACATGCCGGTGATCAAGGACCTGGTTCCGGACCTGTCGGTGCCCTACGCGCAGCTCGCCTCGGTGCAGCCCTGGCTGCAGGCCGACACCCCGCCCTCGCCGACCGAGGAACGCCGGCAGTCGCCGGAGGAGCGTGAGAAGCTTGACGGGCTGTGGGAATGCGTCCTGTGCTTCTGCTGCACGACCTCCTGCCCGAGCTACTGGTGGAACGGCGACCGCTATCTCGGTCCGGCCGTGCTGCTGCAGGCCTATCGCTGGATCGCCGACAGCCGCGACGAGCGCACCGGCGACCGTCTGGACGCGCTGGAAGATCCGTTCCGCCTGTACCGCTGCCACACGATCATGAACTGCACCAAGACGTGCCCGAAGGGTCTGAACCCGGCGAAGGCGATCGCCGAGATCAAGAAGCTCATGGTGATGCGCCAGTAGGGGGTGGGCCCTACGGGTCCGATCTCCATAGGAAGAAACAGAACCCGGTGCCCCCAAGGCGCCGGGTTTTTTCTTTTCTACCTCTCCCCCTCTTCACACTCCCCTTCATCTCACACTACCTCTCTTCACACTCCCCGGATTTATTCCGGGGCCTACACATGAGCCTGCGCGAACGCTCGACTTGAGAAGCGCGTTCATGGGTGGGCCCCGGAATAAATCCGGGGAGTGTGAAGAGAGGTAGTGTGAGAGAAAAGAGGAGGGGAGCGAAGGGTTACCGCACCCGATACTCCCTGATCACGTCCGCGTCCGGTTCCGGGCCCAGGCCGGGCATGTCCGGGACCGCGAAGAACCCGTCCACCGGGTCGAGCCAGCGCTGGTACAGCATCGCCTCCGGGCGGATGTAGAACCGTTCCACCAGCCCCGGATTGGCCAGGCCCGCCGCCAGGTGGAGGGTCGCCAGGAAGCCCGGGCCGAAATACGGCGAGTGGGGCATCACCTGCACCCCGGCCGCCTCGCAGATCGCCGCCGTCTTGCGGAACTCGGTGATGCCGCCGACCTTGGTCACGCTCGGCTGGGCGTAGTCCACGGCACCGGCCTGCACCGCCTGACCGAACATCATCGCCGTGCACCAGTTCTCGCCGGCCGCGATCGGAACCCCGGTCTCGCGGCGCAGATGGGCGAGGCTGGCGAAATCCTCCGGCGGGAAGATCGGCTCCTCCAGCCAGTGCAGGTCGAACTCGTCCAGTTCCACCGCCATCCGCCGCGCCTGGTCCGGGGTCCAGGGGCAGTTGGTGTCGACCATGATCGGGATGTCGTCGCCGGCCGCCTCGCGCGCCGCCCCGACCTCTTCCGCCGCGATCTCGTGCAGCTTGATGTACCGGTAGCCCTCCTCCAGGGACTGCTTCACATCCTTCACGACCGCCTCCTGGTCGCGCAGGATGAACAGGGAGGAATAGGCGGGCAGCTTCACTGTGGGCGAACCACCGAAGAGCTGGCAGAGCGGCATCCCGGCGGCCTTGGCGGCGATGTCCCACAGCGCCAGGTCCAGGCCGGAAATGGCGAAGATCGTGATCCCGTGGCGGCCGAACAGGTGCATCTTCTGCTGCAGCCGGTGGTTCAGTCCGGCGATGTCGCGGGCGTCCTCGCCGATCACCACGGGCGCGATCATGTGCTCCACTGCGGCGGTCACCGCGTCCAGGCAGTGATAGGCGAAGGCGTCGCCCCAACCGACCAGCCCGGTATCGGTCGTCACCTTGACCAGGCAGGTGTCGAGAACGGCCCATTTGCCGGTCGCGAACGCCTTGGTCTCGCCGCTGTGGCTGAACGGGATGCGGAGCGGAATGGCCTCGACGGCGGCGATCTTCATGGATGTCCTCCCGGGATTTGGCGATGTTCTTGATTATCCGCCATCATAGGCGGTGCGGGGCGCCTCCTGTCGAGCCCGGATCCGACCACCGCCGCCATTGACCGATTGGCCGGTCCGCCGGGACGGTGCTAGGGTTCGGCCGCTCATCCGATCGACGTAGCTCCTATCGACACCGGGGCAATCCACCCCATCTCAGCGTGCAGCACCGAACTGCCAAAAGAACGCGAGGATTTCCGCCAATGCCTGCTCTCGACATCGTTCTCGTCCCGGCCCTGTCGGACAATTACGTCTACCTGCTGCATGACGCGGCCTCCGGTGCGACCGCCGTGGTCGATCCCGGCGAGGCGGCCCCGGTGGAGGCGGCGCTCGCCGAGCGTGGCTGGAAGCTGACCCATATCCTCAATACCCACCACCATGCCGACCATATCGACGGCAACGAGACCCTGAAGGCGAAGCACGGCGCCACCCTGGTCGGCCCGACGGCCGAGACCAGCCGGATTCCGGACATGGACGTCACGCTGGCCGAGGGCGACACCTACGATTTCGCCGGCCACACGATCCAGGTCTTCGACACGCCGGGCCACACCACCGGGCATATCTCCCTCTACATCGCCGACAGCGACGCGCTGTTCCCGGGCGATACCCTGTTCTCGCTCGGCTGCGGGCGGATGTTCGAGGGCACGCCGGCGCAGTTCTGGGACTCTCTGTCCAAGCTGCGCAAACTGCCCGACGCCACCTACATCTACTGCGGCCACGAATACACCGCCTCCAACGCCAAGTTCGCTCTGTCGATCGACGGCGGCAACGACGCCCTCAAGGCGCGGGCGAAGGAGATCGAGAAGCTGCGCGCCAACGGCGAGCCGACGATCCCCTCCCTGCTGGGCCAGGAGAAGGCGATCAACCCGTTCCTGCGGGCCGACGATCCGGCGATCGCCGCCGCCGTCGGCAAGCCGGGCGCCGACCCGGTCGAGGTCTTCGCCGCCGTGCGCAAGGGCAAGGATAATTTCTGAGCGTTCCGCCGTCTGACTATGAGACCCCCTGGCCGCGTCGACCCGGGGCCTTTCCTGTGAGGAAACAGAGATGAAGCTGTACCAGTCGCCCGCCTCTCCCTATGCCCGCAAGGTTGCGGTCGTCGCCCATGAGACCGGCCTGATCGACCAGATCGAGATGGCGGCGGTGACGACGGCACCGGGTGCTCCGGACGCCGATGTCGCCAAGGCCAACCCGGTGAAGAAAATCCCGGCCCTCGTCACCGATGACGGCCTGTCCCTGTTCGACTCGCCGGTCATCTGCGAGTACTTGGACAGCCAGCACGAGGGCACCAAGGTGTTCCCCGAGCCGGGCAACGCCCGCTGGCATGCCCTGCGCGTCCAGGCGGCCGCCGACGGCCTGCTTGATGCCGCCCTGCTGATCATCTACGAGGGCCGGATTCGCCCGGAGGAGCTGCACTACAAGCCCTGGACCGACGCCCAGATGGGCAAGATCGACGGCGCGCTTGCGGCGCTGAACGAGTGGTCGGCCGATTTCGGCGACCGGGTCGATATCGGCACGATCTCCGCCGGCTGCGCGCTGGGCTATCTCGATTTCCGCTTCCCGAACAAGGACTGGCGCGGCGCGAACCGGGCGCTGGCCACCTGGTACGAGCGGTTCTCCGCCCGGCCGTCCATGCAGGCGACCAAGCCGCCGGCCGCCTGATCCGATGGCGGATGACGAGGTCAGAAAGCTGATCGACCGGATGGGCCTCCAGGCCCATCCGGAAGGCGGCTGGTACAAGGAGACCTACCGCGACGCGCCGGAGGGCGGCGGTCGCGGGGCGGTGACCCAGATCTACTACCTGCTGTCGGCGGGCGAGCTGTCGGCCTGGCACCGGGTCACCGACGCGACCGAGATCTGGCACCATTATGCCGGGGCACCCCTGGTGCTGACCCTGTCGCCGAACGGCCACGATGCCGAGGCCCACACGCTCGGCGCCGACGTGCTCGCCGGCCAGACGCCCCAGGTGGTGGTGCCGCCGGGCTGGTGGCAGACGGCGGAGAGCCTCGGCCGCTGGACCCTGTGCGGCTGCACGGTGGCCCCGGCCTTCGAATTCTCCGGCTTCGAGATGGCCCCGCCGGATTGGCGTCCGGTGCCGAGGCCGTCCGGCGGCTAGAGCGCCGGGTCCTTCGCCCGGCGGTGAAGCATCTCGTTGGCCGCCAGCACCGCGCCGCCGACGATGAGGACGCAGGCGATGGCCACGATGGGAGTGGCCGGTGCCAGGCCGGCGACGACCAGCACCAGGGTGGAGAGCAGCGGGGCGGCGTAGGAGGAGGCGCCGAGCACCTGGATGTCGCCCCGCTTCACGCCGATATCCCAGGTGAAGAACGCGCCGCCGACCGGTCCCAGGCCGAGAGCCAGCACCGCCAGCCACTCGACCGCGCCCTGCGGCCAGACGGTCGTCTCGAAGATCAGATGGCAGGGCACCGCCAGGATCGCCCCGGCGGCGCAGAACCCGCTGACCGCATCGGTCGGTACGTCGCCGAAACGACGCGAGGCGACGGAATAGCTCGACCAGGTCAGGGCGCAGACCCCGGCCGCGACATAGCCCAGCGTATAGCGCGGATCGATCTCCAGGCCCTGGCCCTTGGTGACCAGCAGGGCGGCACCGGCGAGGCCGAGCAGGGCGCCGCCCAGATGGAACCAGCGCAGCCGCTCGCCCGGCAGCAGGGCCGAGAACACCACGATGAGCAGCGGCCAGAGATAGGCGATCAGGCTCGCCTCCACCGCCGGCGCGTTGCGCAGGGCGAGGAAGTAGAAGAAGTGGTAGCCGAACAGCCCGCCCACGCCGAGCAGCCAGACCGCGGCCGGCTGGCGCAGATGGGCCAGCGGCGAGGTGCCCCGAGCCAGCGAGCCGACGAGGCCGATCACCGTGGCGATGGCGAAGGTCATGGCCAGGAGCTGGAACGGCGGCACCTGCCCCGACAGGGCGGTGAACAGGGCGAGCAGCGCCCACATCAGCACGGCGGTGAAGCCGATCAGGGTGGCGCGGCCGCGGGTCATGAAGGATCCGTTCTGTCGGGCTGGAGGAGGGCGGGGCGGAACCGCACCGGTTTACGCCTTCCCCGGGTGCAACGCCAGAGGCCGGACGCTATCATCGCCTGTACCCGGGGTACAGGTCCGCGCCGGTGTGGATCAGGGCCCCGGACGCCCAACCTGCGCTCTGGGCAGGTGCCGCGAAAGTGCCGATAGTATCGGGCGCGCGTCTCAACCCGATGGAAGTGCCCCGCCCATGGCCCATACACGTCTCCGCAAGTTCAACACCCGCGACACCTATCCCGACCAGTCGCTCGACAACGACCTGTGCCAGGCGGTGGTCGCCAACGGAACGGTCTATCTGCGCGGCCAGGTCGGCACCGATTTCGACGGCAACCTGGTCGGCGGCGACGATCCGGCGGCCCAGACCGACCAGGCCATGCGCAACGTGCAGACCCTGCTGGCCGAGGCCGGGACACGGCTGGAGGATATCGTCAAGATCACGATCTTCATCACCCGCCGCGAGGACCGCGAGCCGGTCTACCGCACCGTCGGGAAATGGCTGAAGGGTGTCTTTCCGGTCTCCACCGGCCTGATGGTGGCCGGGCTGGCCAAGCAGGAATGGCTGATGGAGATCGACGTGATCGCCGTCATCCCGAACGAGGACTGACTAAGAAACTTGGGAGGAGGAACACCATGACCGCCGTGACACCGAAGGCCGCGAACCATGCCGGGCTGGGTCCGCTAGCCTCGCGCTATGTCGACGTGGAGGGTATGGACTGGGAGCCGACGCAGTTTCCCGGCGTCGAGTGGAAGGTGCTGCTGAAGGACGAGGAGAGCGGGCTGCTGACCGCCCTGTTCAAATGGGCGCCGGGCTCCGAGCTGCCGCTGCACGAGCATACCCGCATCGAGCAGACCTTCGTGCTGGAGGGCTCCATCGAGGACGAGGAGGGCGAGGTCACCGCGGGCAATTTCGTCTGGCGCCCGGCGGGCTCCAAGCACGTGGCGAAATCGCGGAACGGGGCCCTGCTGCTGGGAACGTTTCTGAAGCCCAACAAGTTTCTGTAGCGGCTCTCCACTCCCTCCCGCACTCCCCGGATTTATTCCGGGGCAAGCGCATCGGTTCGCGCGCGCGCTCGACGGTTCTCACCGGTCCCCGGGCTCGCCCCGGAATAAATCCGGGGAGTGCGGGATGGGGGCGTTGGGAGCGTGTCGAAGGGCGGGCCAGGAGGCGGGCAGCCCCTACCGCCCGACGCTGTCCGACGGCCGGCCGAAATCGTTGGGGCGCCAGAGGTCCGGCGGCAGGTCCAGGCCGAAGACCGGGTCGAGCAGGGCGACCTTCACCTCCACCCCCTGGGCGTCGGTGATGATCCACTGCTTCAGGGACAGCGGCTTGTCCTGGAAGGTCAGGACCACGTTGCCCTGGTCCGGGTCGTCGCGCTGGCGGAGCTGCAGGCGGATGACGTTGGAGCCCTTCTCCACGTCCTCCACCACCAGATCGTCCATCAGGTCGACCTCGTCGGAGACCAGCACCGAGAGCGGCGAGGAGATCAGCGGGATCTGCGTGGTCTGCTCCAAGTCGTTGTCCTGGTAGGTCAGCCAGATCCCGTCGGCGGTGATCAGCACCGGCGAGGGCGGGGCGTATTCGAACCGCATGCGGCCCGGGCGCTCCATCCATACCACCCCACGGGCGACGAGCCCGGTGGAGCTCGCCTGCAGGAAGGTCGAGCGCATGGTGGTGAGCTGGTTGAAGTATTCCTCCACCCGCTGGACCTCGGCCCGCTGCTCGGCGGTAAGGCCTTGGGCCGAGGCGGAGGCGGGCATGCCCGCGAGACTCCCGGCGGCGGCGGCGGTGAAGAGGAGGGCGGCGAGGAAGGAGCGTGCTCGGATCATAGCGCTGACTTGGCGTGTCCCGGGATGGTTGGCAAGCGGCAAATCGGAGACGACCGTGTCACGATTGCGCCACGACCGTCTGCCGTCAACGCCGCTCTCCCGCGGAATCCGGCAGCCCAACCGGTCGCCCCGGTCAATCAGCCGAGTGGTCGCCGACCAGGACCTCGCGCTTGCCCACATGGTTGGCCTGGCTGACCACACCCTCGGATTCCATGCGTTCGATCAGGGTGGCCGCCCGGTTGTACCCGATCTTCAGGTGGCGCTGGATGAAGCTGGTCGAGGCCTTGCCCTCGCGCGCGACGATGGCGACCGCCTGGTCGTACAGCTCGTCGCCCGAGCCGCCGCCGCCCTCGCCGGCGCCGGAGAAGCCGAGCGGATCGCCGGCGCCCTCGTCGTCCTCGGTGATGGTCTCGTCGTATTCCGGCTCGCCCTGGGTCTTCAGGTGGCGGACCACGTCCTCCACCTCCTCGTCGGAGCAGAACGGCCCGTGCACGCGGGTGATCCGCCCGCCACCGGCCATGTAGAGCATGTCGCCCATGCCCAGGAGCTGTTCGGCCCCCTGCTCGCCCAGGATGGTGCGGCTGTCGATCTTGGAGGTGACCTGGAACGAGATCCGGGTCGGGAAGTTGGCCTTGATGGTGCCGGTGATGACGTCGACTGAGGGGCGCTGGGTCGCCATGATCACGTGGATGCCGGCGGCCCGGGCCATCTGGGCCAGGCGCTGGACCGCGCCTTCGATGTCCTTGCCGGCGACCAGCATCAGGTCGGCCACCTCGTCGATCACCACGACGATATAGGGCAGGGGCACCAGGTCGAGCGGCTCCTCCTCGAAGACCGGCTTGCCGCTGTCGGCGTCGAAGCCGGTCTGCACCCGGCGCTTCAGCACCTCGCCCTTCTTGATCGCCTCGGCGATGCGGGCGTTGTAGCCGTCGATGTTGCGCACGCCGAGCTTGGACATGGCGCGGTAGCGGCTCTCCATCTCGCGCACCGTCCATTTCAGCGCGACCACCGCCTTCTTCGGGTCAGTGACGACCGGCGAGAGCAGGTGCGGGATGCCGTCATAGACCGACAGTTCCAGCATCTTCGGGTCGATCATGATGAAGCGGCAGCGCTCCGGCGGCAGGCGGTAGAGCAGCGACAGGATCATCGTGTTCACCGCCACCGACTTGCCCGAGCCGGTGGTGCCGGCGATCAGCAGATGGGGCATGCGGGCGAGGTCCACGGCGATCGGCGTGCCGCCGATATCCTTGCCCAGCGCGATCGCCAGCTTGTGCGACGAGCTGTTGATCGAGTCGGATTCCAGCACCTCGCGGAAATACACGGTCTCGCGCCGGGCGTTCGGCAGCTCGATGCCGATGACATTGCGGCCGGGGACCACGGCGACGCGGACCGACACCGCGCTCATGGAGCGGGCGATGTCGTCGGACAGGCCGATGACGCGGGAGGACTTGGTGCCGGGGGCCGGCTCCAGCTCGTACAGGGTGACCACCGGGCCGTAGCGGACCTTGCCGATGGTGCCCTTCACGCCGAAATCGGCCAGCACGCTCTCCAGCATGCGGGCGTTCTGCTCCAGGGCATCCTCATCCGGGCCGCTGGCGGCGGCGGGCGGGTCGGTGAGCAGGTCGAGCTCCGGATAGACGTAGCCGTCGTCGTTGGTGCCGAGATCGAACTGGCGCTGCTTGGCCGCGCGGGGCTTCGGCGTGTTGACCGGCTTCTCCACCCGACGCAGCGATGGCTCGGCCGGACGGTCGGCGGCGGCCTTGGCGGCACGCACGGCCTGGCGCGGGGCCTCCGGCGCGCGCCGCTCCTCCTTCCAGGGGACGTCATCCTCGTCGTCGCCGTCGTCATCGTTGTTCAGGCGCGGCTCCTTGCGGCGCATGCCAGCGCTGAACCCGGCGCCGAGTCGGGCGCCGAGACGGACACCGGCCCCGGCCCCGCGGGCGCCGATCCGGGCGCCGCTGGCCGCACCGGTGGCGGCATGGCGGAACAGGCCGATCACGCCGCGTATGGCGTCGACCACCCCGATGCCGGCGGACCAGAGCCCGGCGGCGATCGCCATCAGGCCGGACAGGAGGGCGACCGGCAGCAATCCGCCGATCGGGGCGAGCTGGCTGGCGAAGGCGCCGGCCGGGGACAGCGTGAGCGGGCCGAGGAAGCCGCCCAGCCCCGCGCGCAGCGGCCAGGCGGCCGGCGGCGTGATCAGGGCGAGTGCTGCGGTGGCGAGCACCATGGACAGGGGCAGCAGGGCGATGCGCAGGGGCCAGCGGCCGACCCGCTCGTGCCGCAGGATCCGCCAGCCCCAGACGGCCGGAATCAGCACCAGCAGGGCGCTGGCGGCCCCCAGCGACTGCAGCAGCAGGTCGGCGACCACCGCGCCGATATAGCCGAAGGGATGGGAGACCGTGCCGGCACCCGCGGCGTTGAGCGAGGGATCGGCCGGGTCGTAGGCGCCGATGGTCGCCGCCAGCAGGCCGGCGCCCGCGATCAGCGCCAGACCGCCCGCCTCCTCGCCGCGCCGCTGCAGGTACCGGGTCGCCTCGACCGGCAGAAGGGTTCTGTTCTCATTGCTGCCGGACGCCCGTGCCATGCGCCTCAGCCCTCCCAGATCTCGGAGACGCGCAGGGCCGCCGGAGGGCCAGCTCCGTGCAGCTCACGCGTATCGGGTTTGTTCCAAACGCCGATCAACTCTATACGACAGGGAGTTAGCGGGCAACCTTCACAGGAAAGATAAGAAAAAATCGAATCCCCTCAAACAGAAAGCGGGCCCGATGACCAGCATCGAGCCCGAGTCGAGGGAGAGTGCGGCACCGGAAGGACCCTGCCGCGGGGAGGCGGGACCGCCGGAGCGGTCCCGCCATAGGGTTGGTCGATCGGTCCAGATCAGAAGGTCTGGGAACCGCGACCGAACTCCGGATAGGCCTCCATGCCGTTCTCGGCACGGTCCAGACCCAGGGCCTCGTCCTCTTCGCTCGGCCGCAGGCCGAAGATCAGCTTGAGGATGAACCACAGGATGGCGGAGGTGATGATCATGAAGACCGCCACGCCGACGATGCCGGTCAGCTGACCGCCGATCGTCGCGTCGCCGTTGGAGAACACGACCGCGATCGTGCCCCAGATGCCGGCGACCAGGTGGACCGAGATGGCGCCGACCACGTCGTCGATCTTCAGCTTGTCCAGCAGCGGCACCGCGAAGACCACCAGCACGCCGCCGATACCGCCGACGATGATCGACATGAACGGCGACGGGGCCAGCGGCTCCGCCGTGATCGCCACCAGACCGCCCAGGGCGCCGTTCAGCAGCATGGTCAGGTCGACCTTCTTGTACATGATGCCCGTCAGGATCAGGGCCATCACCACGCCGGCCGCGGCGGCCAGGTTGGTGTTCATGTAGATGGTCGCGATGGCGACCACGTCGGCCGCCGAGCCCATGGCGAGCTGCGAGCCGCCGTTGAAGCCGAACCAGCCCATCCACAGGATGAACGTGCCCAGCGCGGCGAGCGGCAGGTTGCTGCCCGGCATCGGGTTGATCGAGCCGTCGGCCCCGTACTTGCCCTTGCGGGCGCCGAGGATGATGGCGCCGGTCAGAGCCGCCCAGCCACCCACGGAGTGCACGATGGTCGAGCCGGCGAAGTCGAGGAAGCCCGCCTCGGACAGCCAGCCGCCGCCCCAGCTCCAGGAGCCCTGGATCGGGTAGAGGATGCCGGTCAGCACGACGGTGAAGACCAGGAACGGCAGGAGCTTGATGCGCTCGGCCAGGGTGCCGGACACGATCGAGGCGGCCGTGGCGACGAACACCATCTGGAAGAACCAGTCGGAGGCGGCGCCGTAGCCGGCGGCATCGTCACCGGTGAACGCGCCCTCGGCGTCGAACGGATCGGCGGCCGACCACGGGCCCGGCGTGCCGAAGAAGCCGGAGACGTCGGCATACATCAGGTTGTAGCCGATGACCCAGTACATCAGGCCGGCGATCGAATACAGCGCCACGTTCTTGGTGAGCTGCATGGTGGTGTTCTTGGTGCGGACCAGCCCAGCCTCGAGCATCGCGAAGCCGGCGGCCATCCACATGACCAGTGCGCCGTGGAAGGCGAAGGAGAAGGTGTTGAAGATGAACGCGGTCTCGATCGAGACTTCGGCCGAGGCGCTCTTGGTGAAGCCAACCGTCGCGACGGACGCCGCGAGAGCCAGCAGGCTGAAGGACATGAACTTCTTCATCGATTGTGCTCCCCGCCGCTACTCAGAGCGCGTCCGCGTCGGTTTCGCCCGTGCGGATACGAACCGCCTGGGCCACGTCCAGCACGAAGATCTTGCCGTCGCCGATCCGGCCGGTATTCGCCGACTTCTGGATCTGCTCCGCCACCTGGCCGACCATGTCGTCGGCGACGACGACCTCGACCTTGACCTTCGGCAGGAAATTCACGGAATACTCCGCGCCTCGATAGATTTCGGTTTGGCCCTTCTGACGGCCGAAACCCTTCACTTCGCTGACGGTAAGACCCTGGATACCCAGGCCCGTCAGCGACTCGCGCACTTCGTCGAGCTTGAAGGGCTTGATGATGGCCATGACGAGTTTCATATCGCCTAACCTCGCACCTTGTGTTCCCCAAAACTCCGATCGGCGCCCGCGCGGTCCGGAAACCCCCCAGGTACTGCCCGCGCGCCGAGCGGAGCGGCCGCGTCATGCAGGCCAGTGGTTCCTTCATCAAGAAGCATGCCGAAAGCTGGGGTTACTGAATCATTGATTGATTCCGGGATCTTAAGCGCCGGCTATGGTGAGGCCGCGTCCTGGGTCGAGACGAAATTGGGCAGAAATTAGACGAAAAAATCCGATTGCCTAAAATATGTGCACATCAAATGCACGACACGCGACCATCTGCCCCTTGTCCTCGCCGCCCGGCGCGCCATTCTGAGCACAGGACAGGAGGAGACCGACCATGGCATCGATTTCTCCCGCGCGGGCCGGGCGCGGCAGGCCGCAGGACGCGGTGGATACGGTGATCGTCGGCGCCGGGCTGTCGGGCCTGACCCTGGCCCTGGCGCTGGCCGAGGCCGGCCTGTCCAGCGTGATCGTCGACCGGGTCGATCCGCGCGCCGCGATCGCCGGCCGCAACGACATCCGCACCACGGCGATCTCCTTGTCCTCGCGCCGCCTGTTCACCGTGCTCGGCGCCTGGCAGGCGGTGGCCGATCAGGCCGGGCCGATCAACGACATCCGGGTCTCCGATGCCGGGTCGAGCCGCTACCTGCACTATGATCACAGCACGGTCGGCGACGATCCCATGGGCCATATCGTCGACAACGGGGCCCTGAAGACCTCCCTGCTGGACCGCCTGGCGACCCATGGCGATCGGGTGACCTTCGCCGAACCGGGATCGGCCGCCGCCCTGGCGGTGACGGCGGGCCGGGCGTCGCTGACCCTGGAGGACGGGCGGGTGCTGACGGCCCCGCTGGTGATCGCCGCCGACGGGCGCGGCTCCCGGGTGCGGGCCCTGGCCGGCATCCGCACCACCACCGTCGACTATCACCAGAGTGCGGTGGTCGACACGATCGAGCATGCGGAAAGCCATCACAATCTGGCCCATGAGCGCTTCCTGCCCGGCGGGCCGCTGGCCCTGCTGCCGCTGCCGGGGCAGAACCGGTCCGCCCTGGTCTGGTCGGAACGCACCGCCGTCGCCGAGCGGATCGCCCAGCTCGACGATGCCGCCTTCGCCGCGGCCCTGGAGGAGCGGTTCGGCGACTCGCTCGGCACGATGACCCCCGTGGGTCCGCGGGCGGTCTATCAGCTGGCCCTGACCATGGCGGAATCCGGCATCGCCGACCGGGTGGCCCTGGTGGGCGACGCGTTCCACGGCATGCATCCGATCGCCGGCCAGGGCTTCAATGTCGGCGTGCGCGACATCGCCGTGCTGACCGAGGTGCTGGCCGACGCGGCCCGGCTGGGCCTCGATATCGGCGGCGCGCCGGTGCTGCGCGATTACCAGCGGCGACGTCGTTTCGATATCATGACGATGGTGGCCTCGACGGACGGGCTGACCCGGCTGTTCTCCAACGACATCGCCCCGGTGCGGACCGCCCGCCGGCTCGGTCTGTCGGCGGTGCAGCGGGTGCCGATGCTCAAGCGCGCGGCGATCCGCCACGCCATGGGGACCCTGGGCACCCTCCCCCGCCTGCTCCGCGGCGAGCCGGTTTAGGCGACTCGGACGGTCCTTGCCGCACTCCCCGGATTCATTCCGGGGCCATGGATCGGCCGGCTCGGACGTCCCAAGGCTTATGCATGCCCTTGTGTAGGCCCCGGACTAAATCCGGGGAGTGGGAGAAGAGGGGGATGTGGAAGTCAATTAGCACTCGGCCGGCACTTCCCTTAGCCAACCTATAGCACTCCCCGGATTTAGTCCGGGGCCCACGGATCCACCGGTTCGGACGTCGCTAGATTTGTGCGGTCGTCGACGTAGGCCCCGGACTAAATCCGGGGAGAGGGAGAAGAGGGGGGTGTGGAAACCAATTGGCACTCGGCCGGGCGCGCGGTCACCACTTGCCCTAACCAACCTATAGCACTCCCCGGATTCATTCCGGGGCCCACGGATCCACCGGTTCGGACGTCGCTAGGTTCGTGCGGTCGTCGGCGTAGGCCCCGGAATAAATCCGGGGAGTGGGAGAAGAGGGGGATGTGGGAATCAGTAGCCACTCGGCCGGGCGCGTGGTCGGCACTTCCCGGAACCATCCTATAGCACTCCCCGGATTTAGTCCGGGGCCCACGGATCAGCTGGTTCAGACTTCCCCAAGGCTTGTGCGGTCGTCGACGTAGGCCCCGGAATAAATCCGGGGAGTGAAAGGGGTATTGGGGCGTCACCCCCGCGTGAGCCCCGCCTTTGCCAGCGCCTCCTCGTAGGCCGCCATCATCGTCCCGCCGTTCTCGACCAGCTCGCGCAGGTAGCGCCAGGTGAACAGGCCCGTGTCGTGGCCGTCGCTGAAGGTGATGCGCACCGCGTAGTTGCCGACCGGCTCCACCCCGCGGATGGTCACCGCCCGTTTACCGGCGACCAGGGTCTTGCCCGCGGCACTGTGGCCCTGCACCTCGGCCGAGGGGCTCTCCACCCGCATCAGCTCGGCCGGGATCGTGCCCGACACCCCGCTCTCGAAGGAGACGGCAAGGGCCGCCCGGTCCTTTGTCACCCGGAGCTCGGTCGGCCAGTCGCCGGTCGTCGCGTTGGCGGCCTCGTCGCTCACGCCGGCGATCCCGCGTCCTCGTCGAGCCGTCGGGCCTCCTCCACCAGCATGATCGGCACGCCGCCGCGGATCGGAAAGGCCAGGCCGGCCTTCTCGCTGATCAGCTCCTGGGCCGCCCGGTCATAGGTGAGCGCCTGCTTGGTCACCGGACAGACCAGGATCTCCAGTAGCTTGGGGTCGATGCCCGCCGCCCCGGGCCGGGGCCCGGACGCCGGCTGCGGCGCGTCAGTGTCGGGCATGGTCTCCTCCGTTCGTCCCGGCAACCGCCATGTCCAGCAGGGCCAGCATCATGCTCGCCCGTGCCTTCAGCGACTCGCATTCCAACAGGGCCTGTTTCTCGCTGCTTTCGAACGGGCAGACCATGGCCAGGGTGGTGACCAGCCGGTGGTCCGGCGTCTGTTCGATCACGCCCCAATCCGCGGTGATGCCCTGGGTGTCGAAATACTGCTTGAGCCGCGACACCAGCAGGCTGCGGTCCAGATCGGCCTCGCTGTCGCCCTCCAGGTCGCCGCTGAACGGCCCCCAGTCGGCGATCACCCGGCGGTAGCCCCGCATGGAGGCGATCTCCTCGTCCACCGCGAAGCGGCACACGCCGGTCAGGGTGATCAGGAAACGGCCGTCATCGGTCTCGGCGAACTGGGTGATCCGGCCGGCACAGCCGATCCGGTAGAGGCAGCGCGCGCCGGCATCCATGCCGCCATCGGCCGGCTTGGGCTGGATCATGCCGATCAGCCGGTCGGTGGCCAGCGCGTCGCGGGTCATGTTGAGGTAGCGCGGCTCGAAGATGTTCAGCGGCAGCTTCCCCTGCGGCAACAGCAGCACGCCGGGCAGGGGAAACACCGGCAGGGTCGCCGGAAGTTCGTCGAAGCTCGGATCGAACGGGCCCGGACTCATCGCGTCGCCGCCTTCCCTTTCCGCAGGTTCAGGAGAACAACAGGGAAGACAGGCGGCGCCGCGCGTCTGCGGTCACCGGATCCGTCGGACCCATCGCCTCGAAATACTTCAGCAGCTGCTTGCGCGCCGCCTCGTCCTCCCACTTCCGGTCGATGCGGATGCTCTCCAGAAGCTGGTCGACCGCGCCCTCGCGGTCGCCGGTGGCATAGAGGGCCGCCGCCAGGTCGATGCGCGAGCGGTGGTCCTTCGGGTTGGCCTCGACCTTGGCGCGCAGGCTGTCCAGCTCGGCACTGGCCTTGGCCCCTTCCTTGGCGAGTTCGATCTGCGCGATCACCGCCTGGACGGCCTTGTCGGCCTTCACCTCGTCGGGGATCTGGCCCAGCACCTGCTCGGCCTGATCGGCGCGGCCGTCGGCGATCAGGCATTTCAGCAGCCCGGCCAGGGCCGCCGCATTGGTCTGCTCGTGCTGCAGGATCTGCTGGTAGAGGGCGCCCGCCTGCTGGTGGTCGCCGGCCTCCATGAGGTCCTCGGCCTGCTCCAGGGCCTGCTCGATCGGCGACTGGCCGACGGCCCCGCCGACCCGCTCGATCAGCGCGGTGATCTCGCTCTCGGGCACGGCACCCTGGAACCCGTCGACCGGCTGGCCGTTCTTGAACACGTAGACGGTGGGGATCGACTGGATGCGGAGCTGACCGGCGATCTCCGGGCTCTCGTCCACGTTGATCTTGACCAGCTTCACCGAGCCGCCGGCCTTGCGGACGGCGCTTTCCAGGGCGGGGGTGAGCTGCTTGCAGGGGCCGCACCACGGCGCCCAGAAATCGACCAGCACGGGCATCTTCATGGAGGCGTCGACAACCTCGGTCATAAAGGTTGCCGTCGTCGCGTCGACGATTGCGGCATTTCCGGTCTGTCCGCCGGATTGCGCCGCGCCCAGGATCGGTTCCATCTGCTGCGTTCCTCTGTTCTGGGAGTGACTATCTAAAGTGCGACCGTGTCGCGACAAGGGTGAGAGCGGGCGATTCTCGTTTCGGCGCCCTGAAGTTGGGGCTCCCGGCGGTCAATCGCCAGAGGCGGCGGAGAGGTCCATGACCTGCGGGGTATGCCCGCAGGCTTCGATGAAGCGGGTAAGGCCATCCGGGGTGACGGCGATCGTCATCTCGTTGGACAGCGGATGGTAGTTCAGCGGCGACATCCCCATCATCTCCTGGTCCAGGATCACGGCGACCGAGACCTCGGTGTCGTTGATCAGGGTGAAGGGCGACACCGCCCCCGGGATCACGCCCAGGGTGTTCATCAGCCGGTCCGGGCTGCCGAAGGACAGGCGCACGCCGCCGAGCAGGGCGCCCAGGGCCTTCAGGTCGATCCGCCGGTCCTCCAGGCAGACCACCAGCCACATGGCGCCCTTGCGGTCGCGCAGGAACAGGTTCTTGCAGTGCCCGCCGGGTAGGTCGCCGCGCAGCGCCTTGCTGTCCTCCACCGTGAACAGCGGCGGGTGGGTGTGCAGGTCGTAGGCGATGCCCAGCGCGTCGAGCCGCGCCAGCAGCGTCTGCGGCGAAGTGGGCAGGGTCGGCGTGTCGCTGTCGGCCATGAAGGAAGCTCCGGTATGCACGGTTTCGGTGGCTTGTCGCGGTGTGCGGAGGGCTTGTCTAGCGCATTTTGCCCTCCGGGTGCAGCACCGCAGCGACCTCATGCCCGTTCCGCGTCCGGAGCAGGCGGTGATCTGTCCGCCTCGGCGGCCTGTCGTGCTATCCTCGCGCGAACCTGATTCGGTTGTCCCGCTCGGATGGAGTGTCCCATGCGCCGTGCCGCCTTCGCCCTTCTCGTCGCCCTTGTGCTCCTGCTGCCGCTCTCCGCCCCGTCCCGGGCCGACGGGCCCGTGGTCCTGACCGTGACAGGGGCCATCGAAAAGACCAACCGCGGGCCGTTCGAGCCGTTCTCCGACGTCCTCTTCGCCACCCTGCAGGAGAGCTTCGAGAAAGCCTATGCGCTGACCCTGGACGATCTGGGTGCCCTGCCGCAGCAGACCGTCGAGGTCGGCTATCCGAACTGGCCCGGCCCGGTGACCGTCACCGGCCCGACCCTCGCCTCGGTGCTGGACCTGGTCGGCGCCACGGGCAGCCAGGTGCTGGTCCAGGCGGTGGACGGCTATGCCCCGGCCTTCAAGATCGACGAGGTGCGGGCCGGCACCTTCGTGCTGGCGACGGCGCAGGGTGACGAGCCGCTCGCCCTGGGCGGGCGCGGTCCGGTGTGGCTGGTCTTCCCGGCCGGCAGTTACGCGGGCCAGACGGCGGAGGACGACTCCGGGCTCGCCTGGGCGGTCTTTCACCTGAAAATCACCGCCGGCGAGTGAGACGGCATCGGGAGCGATGCCCTAGCGGATTGAAAACGCTAGGGTTTCCATCGTTTTCCGCGGGCGAAAAAAATCCGTCGAAAAAGGCGTTAATCGCTCTTGCAATCGTACGATCCGCCGGTATTATCCGCGGCCTCGACGGAGCGCGGGCGTAGCTCAGGGGTAGAGCACAACCTTGCCAAGGTTGGGGTCGTGAGTTCGAATCTCATCGCCCGCTCCAATTTTCCTGCACATCGACGGTCTATCAGTCCCCCACCGGGGGACCCGAGCCTGTCTCGGGTCGGTCCGGGCGGGTCTTCTGTGCCTGTCTTTCGGCCCGTCAGCGGCGCAGCCGGAGCAGCAGCCCCTGGGCGACGTTGGCGATCGCGTTGGCTGCCGCGGGGCCCATCTGGTCGGCGATCTCGTCGGCCAGGTCGAGCAGCAGGTTGGCCTGTCGGCCCAGCACCTCGGTGCTGCCGTCGGCCAGGCTGAGGACCGCATCCTCCGCGGCGAGATAGCGGTCGACATCGGGATGCGGCTGCCAGGTCTCCACACCGGCCGGCAGGGCCATCCACGCCTCCCGCGCCAGATCGAACTCGACGAAGGCCGCCTCCACCTCCGGATCGACCACCGTCGGCGCCGGCGCCTGGGTCAAGGCGCCCATGGGGACGCTCAGCCCGGCCGAGCCGGCGAGCGAGGCCAGGGCGTCGGCCACCAGACGCCGCGCCTCCTCTGCATCCTCGCGCATGTCGCGATCCGGATCCCGGACCGGATAGGGGGCCCGGGCCTCCTGGTGACCGTCGGCCAGCACAGGCTCGCGCCGGTCCAGGGGACGGGTGTCGAGATGATGGGGATCCGGCCGCCGCCGGCGGTTCAGCAGCTCGAGCGCGTGGGCGAGCTGGATCGAGGGAACGGTGAGACCCACCGGAAGTCCGTGGCTGCGCAGGACATCCGCCCGGGAGGAACCGGCCCCGGCATGCGGGGCCGAATAGCCGGCCGGTTCGGGTGCGCCGCGCAGGGACGCGAGGGTGCGGGCGAAATCCACGAGCGTATCGAGATCCTGCGGCCCGGTGGTGCCGGAACCGGCACCGCCGCCAACTCTGTCATCCGATGGGGGCATCTGTCCGATCCGTCACCTGTTCTGCCATGCGG
Organism: Thalassobaculum sp.; assembly: GCF_965223715.1. Taxonomy (GTDB): domain Bacteria; phylum Pseudomonadota; class Alphaproteobacteria; order Thalassobaculales; family Thalassobaculaceae; genus Thalassobaculum. The sequence goes on from NZ_OZ245012.1 coordinate 4,095,445, forward strand.
GAGTATCGAGGAGGAAGACTAACGATATAATTGCATCATGACTATCGAAAATCGATCAGCTTTCGATCTATGTCGATTTCTCGCCGAATCAAACCGATCATCGATCTATCATATTTAAAATTTCAGCCGCTGGATGTAGTCTCTTCCCATGGACGACTATCTCACAGGCGAGGCGTTGCGGGCCGCCCTGGCGCGGCTGAACTGGACCCGCGAGCGTCTGGCCGTGGCGGCGGGTCTGGGCGAGGCGACGGTCTACCGGATGCTGGCGCAGAACGGGGCGATCCAGGCCCGGCGCAGCTCGATCGACAAGGTCGCCACCGCGCTGGCGGCGGAGGGCGCGCTGGACCGGCCGAAATCGCCGGGCGAACTCGACCCGCTGATCACGGTGGCGCTGCCGGCCGAGCTGATCCGGCGGATGCCCGGCCGGTTCACCAGCCTGACCCGGCTGTGGGCCCAGTCGATGGAGACCCAGGATCTGGAGGATCTGGTGCGCCGCCTGGGCGGGGCGACCGACCGCATGTCGAGCGTCAATGTGGGCGAGGATGGCGGCCTGCGGATCGGCCTGCTCGGGCACGGTCTGCGATGGGCGTCCAACAACATGGTCGGACGCCCTCTGATGGAGCTGGCGGATCAGGACGTGGCGGTGTCGGCATCAGAACGCTACTGGCGGTCGATCATCGCCAATGAGCCGAACCTCGCGTATTGCCGCCGCGGCGACCTCGAGTTCACCGTGCTCAGCGTACCAGTTCGGCATGCTGGGCGGCAGGCTGTCGTGTCTTGGTCGGAACTAGGACGTCCGGACCTTTGGAAATGAAGTCCAGGGCATCCTTCATGATCTGCACCGGCGCGGCGTAGCCGAACCAGAGCGGGGTCGGCGGCGTGGTGTAGTGCCAGGTGGCCCCGGGTTCCAGGAACAGCGGGCGGTACCGCTCCGCGATGCCCTTCTTCATGATGATTTCCGGCACCATGAAGAAGACATGCTTGGCATCCCAGACATCGACCGCGAAGCTGCGGCCGATCATCGGCAGGAACGGCACGAGCAGGCGGGAGAGTTCCGTGCCCCGCAGGTCCGGCCGGACCCAGATCCCGCCGGAGAAGGCCGAGGGGCCCTCCATCGCCTCGAACCATTCCCGCACCGTCCCGTAGATCTCGATATCGGGCTTGGCGCACGCGTGGTGCAGGCCGATCTCGTCGATGTATTCGGCCATGGTGTCCACCGGCAGGTAGAGACCGCAGGCATAGGTGCCGATGGTCTCGCCGTCCTTGTGGATCAGCACGCACATGCCCCGGTCGGCATTGGTGGTCTCGTTGAAGTAACCGGGGAAGGCGATGGCGGTATCCCGGTCGACGCTCGCGAACGCCGCGAAGTCGCCGTGGATGGTCATTTCCGCCCCGTATCGGGACAGCGCGCGTTGGCCCTCGGCGATGAGGTCACCCATGATCGTTCCGGCCAAGGCCTGGGGCAGTCGAGTTCTTTGCATTTGGTCCTCCATTGGCGATTGGGCATCCGGGTCAGCCGCCACCAGAAAGACAAACAAAACAACCGTGCGACGTATTGACTCGGATTTGGCAAACGCTGCACTTTATCGCAGGAGAAGAAATCCAATCAATATTTGATCAATTTCCTATCTATTCTATCAATTTTTGATAGATTGAAGTCCGCCCAAGTGAAACGCGCCGGCGGGTGGCACGGGGGCGTCGCGATCCGGTAAATATCCATAATCCCTGAATTGTTTCCGGTAGTTCGGCCGTTCTGATAGGCTCCCAGCCGACCGATCGGGGGCCGTGCGACGCCGAGGCGTGGCGGCCGAATCACAAGAGGGGACCGCCATGCGCAACCGCACTGAGACCCTGAAACTGGAGAAGATCGACGCCGTCTGCGCCCTGGTTCTCGAGCGCCTGCAGGGAGCCAAGGCGGAGGCGGCGGAGACCTTCGTGCGTCAGTTCTTCGCCAACGTGGCCCCGCAGGACCTGATCGACGAGGAGGTCGAGGACCTGTTCGGCGCGGCGATCTCCATGTGGACCTACGGCCGCGAGCGCAAGTCGGGCCAGGCCCGCATCCGCGCCTACAATCCGCGCTTCGAGGAGGTCGGCTGGCAGTCGACCCACACGGTCATCGAGATCGTCAACGACGACATGCCCTTCCTGGTGGATTCCGTCACCGCCGCCCTGAACCGGCGGGACCTGACGGTGCATCTGGTGATCCACCCGATCCTGCGGGTCGTGCGCGACGGCAAGGGGGTGGTGACCTCCCTGCTGGCGGAGGAAGAGGAGGCCGACGGTGCCGCCGGCGAATCCTTCATGCATCTCCAGGTCTCCGAGCAGACCTCGGCCGAGGCCCTGGCCGAGATCGAGGAGGATCTGGCCCAGGTGCTGAAGGATGTGCGCGCCGCGGTCGAGGACTGGCGGGCCATGCGCAAGACGATGGTCGACGTCATCGCCGGTCTGGAGAAGGCACCGCCGAAGGGCCAGAGCAAGGCCGACCTGGAGGAGATCTGCGCCTTCCTGCGCTGGATCGAGGACAACCATTTCACCTTCCTCGGCTATCGCCAGTACGACTACACCGGCACCGGCAAGAATCTGCGCATGGAGGTGGTGGAGAACAGCGGCCTCGGCATCATCCGCTCGCCCGATGTCAGCGTGTTCGACGGGCTGCGCGACATCGCCGCCCTGCCGGACCAGGTGCAGGGCTTCCTGCTCGACCCGACGCCGCTGCTGGTGATGAAGGCCAACAAGGTCTCCACCGTGCACCGGCCGGTGCCGCTTGACTCCATCAGCGTCAAGAAGATCGACAAGTCAGGCAAGGTGGTCGGCGAGCACCGGTTCATCGGCCTCTTCACCTCGGTCGCCTATAACGAGAGCCCCAAGGAGATCCCGCTGCTGCGCCGGCGGGTGGAGAAGATCGTCGAGCGCGCCGGCTTCCGCCCGGCCAGCCACGACGGCAAGGCGCTGGTCAATATCCTGGAGACCTATCCCCGCGACGAGCTGTTCCAGGCCAGCGAGGATGAGCTGTTCGAGATCTCGATCGGCATCCTGCATCTGCAGGAACGGCAGAAGACCGCCCTGTTCGTGCGCCGCGACGCGTTCGAGCGGTTCGTGACCGCCCTCGTCTTCGTGCCGCGCGACCACTACAACACCCAGCTGCGCCAGCGCTTCCAGTCGATCCTGGCCTCCGCCTTCAACGGCGACGTGACCTCGTTCTACACGCTGATGTCCGACAGCGTGCTGGCCCGCCTGCATTTCATCATCGCCACGACCCGGGGCGAGATCCCCGATGTCGATCTCGACGAGCTGGAGCACCGGCTGATCGATGCCGGCCGGAGCTGGGCCGACAAGCTGCACGACGCGCTGGTCGCCGACATGGGCGAGGAGCGCTCCCAGAAGCTGCTGCGGCGCTACGGACCGGCCTTCCCGACCGCCTACAAGGAGGCCTATCCGGCCCATGCGGCGATCTTCGACATGGAACGCATGGAGGAGATCCGCACCAAGGACGGGCTGGGCATGAACCTGTTCCGGCCGATCGGGGTCGATGACGACGTCCTGCACTTGAAGCTGTTCCACAGCCGCACGCCGGTGCCGCTGAGCGACGTCATGCCGATGCTGGAGAACATGGGCGTGCGCGTGCTCTCCGAGGTGCCGTTCGAGATCGAGGGCGGCGGCCTGGAGCACCCAATCTGGATGCACGATTTCGAGATGCGGCTGCGGGCCGACACCGAATGCGACCTCGCCACCATCAAGACCCCGTTCCAGGAGGCCTTCGCCGCCGTCTGGGAACGGCGGATGGAGAATGACGGCTTCAACGGACTGGTGCTGAACGCCGGCCTGACCTGGCGCGAGGTCACGGTCATCCGCGCCTATGCCAAGTATCTGCGCCAGGCGGCCTTCACCTTCTCCCAGGACTACATGGAGGAGACGCTGCTGGCCTACGCGCCGATCGCGCGGCTGCTGGTGAAGCTGTTCGCCGCGCGGTTCGATCCCGCGGCCGAGCAGGACCGGCAGAGGGCGGTCGACGGGCTGGAGGACAAGATCCATGCCGCCCTGGACGGCGTGGCCAACCTGGACCAGGACCGCATCCTGCGCCGGTTCCTCAACCTGATCCGCAGCACCCTGCGCACCAACTTCTACCAGATGGGCGAGGACGGGGAGCCGAAGAGCTACACCTCCTTCAAGCTGGACAGCCAGTCGGTCCAGGACCTGCCGCTGCCCCGCCCGATGGTGGAGATCTGGGTCTACAGCCCGCGGGTCGAGGCGATCCATCTGCGCGGCGGCAAGGTCGCGCGCGGCGGTATCCGCTGGTCCGACCGGCGCGAGGATTTCCGCACCGAGATCCTCGGTCTGATGAAGGCCCAGCAGGTCAAGAACGCGGTCATCGTCCCCGTCGGCTCCAAGGGCGGCTTCGTGGTCAAGCGCCCGCCGGTCGGCGGCACCCGCGAGGAGATCCAGGCCGAAGGTATCGAGTGCTACAAGACCCTTATGCGCGGGATGCTGGACATCACCGACAACATCTCCGGCGCCGACATCATCGCGCCGAAGCATGTGGTGCGCTACGACGCCGACGACCCGTACCTGGTGGTGGCCGCCGACAAGGGGACGGCGACCTTCTCCGACATCGCCAACGGGGTGTCCCAGGAATACGGCTTCTGGCTGGACGACGCCTTCGCCTCGGGCGGCTCGGCCGGCTACGACCACAAGAAGATGGGTATCACCGCCCGGGGCGCCTGGGAGAGCGTGAAGCGCCACTTCCGCGAGCTCGGCCACGACACCCAGAGCGAGGACTTCACCGTCGTCGGCTGCGGCGACATGTCGGGCGACGTGTTCGGCAACGGCATGCTGCTGTCCAAGCACATCCGGTTGGTCGGTGCCTTCAACCACCTGCACATCTTCGTCGACCCGGATCCGGACCCGGCCAAGTCCTTCAAGGAGCGCCAGCGGCTGTTCGATCTGCCGCGGTCGAGCTGGTCCGACTACAACGCCAAGCTGATCTCCAAGGGCGGCGGGGTGTTCGACCGCTCGGCCAAGTCGATCAAGCTGACCCCGGAGATCAAGAAGCTGTTCGGCATGACCGAGGATTCGGTGCCGCCGAGCGAGCTGATCCGGGCCATGCTGCAGGCCGAGGTCGACCTGCTGTGGTTCGGCGGGATCGGCACCTACATCAAGTCGGAACGCGAGAGCAACGCCGATGTGGGCGACCGGGCCAACGATCCGGTGCGCATCGACGCCAAGGAGATCGGCGCCAAGGTGCTGGGCGAGGGCGCCAATTTGGGCGTCACCCAGCGCGGCCGCATCGAGGCGGCCCTGCGCGGGGTGAAGCTCAACACCGACGCCATCGACAATTCCGCCGGGGTCGACTGCTCCGACCATGAGGTCAACATCAAGATCCTGCTGGGCGCGATCGTGTCCGACGGCGACATGACCCTGAAGCAGCGCGACAAGCTGCTGGAGGCGATGACCGATGAGGTGGCCGAGCTGGTGCTGGCCGACAATTACGACCAGACCCAGGCCCTGTCCGTGGCGGCCCATAAGGGGCTGTCGCTGATCGACGCCCAGAGCCGGCTGATGCGCAACCTGGAGCGGGGCCATCTGAAGCTGAACCGGCGGATCGAGTTCCTGCCCGACGACGAGGCGATCGCCGACCGGGTGACCGCCGGCAAGGGCCTGACCCGGCCGGAGCTGGCCGTGCTGCTGGCCTATGCCAAGATGGAGCTCTACGACGACCTGCTGGAGAGCGACCTGCCGGACGATCCGGCCCTGGCCGAGGATCTGGCGCTCTACTTCCCCGAGCGACTGCGCGCCAAGCACGGCAAGGCGATCATGGAGCACCGCCTGCGCCGGGAGATCATCGCCACCACGGTCACCAACTCGATGATCAACCGGGTGGGGGCGACCTTCCTCAACACCCTGAGCGAGCAGACCGGTGCGAAGCCGGCCGAGATCGCCCGGGCCTATACGATCGTGCGCGACGTGTTCGGCCTGCGCGGGCTCTGGGACGCCATCGAGGCGCTGGATACCAAGGTGCCGGCCGCGCTGCAGACCCGCATGCTGCTGGACATCCAGCGGCTGGTCGAGCGCGAGACCCTCTGGTTCCTGCGCAACGGCCGCCGCCCGCTGGACATCGCCAGCCACGTCAACGAGTTCGAGCCGGGGGTCAGCGCCCTGAAGGGCTGCCTGGTGGACGTGATCGGCGATGTGGAGCGCGACGACCTGACCCTGGTCTGCGCCGAACTGGAGGAAAAGGGCGTGCCCAAGGATCTGGCCCACGCCATCGCCTCGCTGGAGGTGCTGTCCTCGGCCTGCGACGTGGTCCGGCTCGCCTCGTCCTCCAAGTCCGACGTGCGGACCGTCGCCATCGTCTACTTCAAGGTGGGGGCCCGCTTCTCGCTCGACTGGCTGCGCGACCGGGCCTCGGAGCTGGCGGCGGACACCTACTGGCAGAAACTGGCTGTCAACGCCCTGGTGGACGACTTCTACCAGCACCAGAGCCAGCTCGCCCAGAACGTGCTCGGTCATGTGGATGCCGGCGGCAGCTCGAAGAAGGCCGCCCCCAAGAAGGGCGTGAGCCAGAAGGGGGCCAGGAAGACGGCCGGCGCCAACGGCGATATCGCCGCCACTGATACGGCCATCGCCGCCTGGAGCGCCGACCGACCGGATGACGTGGAGCGGTCCGACCGGCTGCTCGACGATATCCGGTCCGCCGACCATGTGGACCTGGCCATGCTGGCGGTGGCCAACGGCCAGATGCGGGCGCTCCTGTCTCGATGACGCCGGACGGGTTTCCGCAGCCGGTCGGCGTGGCGACCGGGGAGTATCCCGGCGGTCGCATCTCCTGGGAGGTCGACTACCGGCTGCTGGTCCTCACCATCCGCCTGCGCGGCGGGGTGACCGATGACGACCTCGCCAGCGGCGTGCCGGAGATCTGGCTGCGCCATCCCGAGGTGCTCGACTGCGCCACCCTGGTGGATGCCCGCGAGCTGACCGGCGAGGGCAACTACGGCTGGCGCGGCCTGCGCGAGGTGTCGAGCGCCTGGAAGCGCTTCGCCATGGGACGGGATACCGGCTCCCGGGTGGCCATCGTGCTGCGCGACACCCTATTGACCAAGCTCGCCCGGGCGGTCAGCTTCGACTACCCGGGATCCGTGTTCCGGATCTTCTTTTCCGTCGAGGACGCCGAGGATTGGCTGGGCATGCGATGAGCCGTCTCCCGCGCGCACCGGTCATCGGCTGGTGCCTGTACGACTGGGCGAATTCCGCCTTTCCGACGGTGATCTCCACCTTCGTCTTCGCCGCCTATTTCACCAAGGCGGTGGCACCGGACGAGACCACCGGCACCTTCCTATGGGGCAATGCCACGGCCATCGCCGCGGTCTGCATCGCCGTGCTGAGCCCGGTACTGGGGGCGATCGCCGACCGCACCGGCAAGCGCAAGCCCTGGCTAGCGGTCTTTTCCCTGGTCTGCATCCTCGCCTCGGGCGCCCTTTGGACGGTGGAGCCCGACACGCCCTTCGTCACCCGTGCGCTGGTGCTGGTGATCGTCGCCACGCTTGGTTTCGAATTCGCAACGATCTTCTACAACGCCATGCTGGCGGAGGTCGCGCCGCGCGACAAGATCGGCCGGGTCAGCGGGCTGGGCTGGGGACTGGGCTATTTCGGCGGCCTGTCCTGTCTGGTGGTGGCGCTGTTCGGCTTCATCCAGGCCGACCCGCCACCCTTCGGCATGGGCGACCACGCCGAGCAGGCGGTTCGGGCGACCTTCATCCTGGTGGCCGTCTGGTTCGCGGTGTTCTCCCTGCCGCTGTTCCTGCTGGTACCGGAATCCCGCCTGAAGGAGAACGAGGCGCTCGACGAGGCGGTGAGCGACGGGCTGAAGCGCATCTGGAAGACCGTCCGGCAACTGCGCTGGTCGCAGCCGGTGACCCGCTTCCTGGTGGCGCGGATGCTGTATGCCGACGGGCTGACCACCCTGTTCACCTTCGGCGGGATCTATGCGGCCGGTACCTTCGGCATGGAATTCGACGAGATCATCATCTTCGGGATCTCCCTGAACGTGACCGCCGGCATCGGTGCCGCCGCCTTCGGCTGGATCGACGACCGGATCGGGCCGAAGCGCACGATCTTCCTGGCGCTGATCGGGCTGGTGCTGTTCGGGGTGGCGGCCCTGCTGGCGCCGGACAAGACCTGGTTCTGGGGGATCGGCATGGCGCTTGGCACCTTCATGGGCCCGGCCCAGGCGGCCTCGCGCACCTACATGGCCAAGCTCGCCCCGCCGGACCAGCGCGCCGAGATGTTCGGGCTGTTCGCTCTTTCCGGCAAGGCAACGAACTTCGCCGGTCCGCTGATCCTGGGCTGGGCCACGCTCGCCTTCGACAGCCAGCGCGCCGGGATGGCGACGATCGTGCTGTTCCTGGTCGCGGGCCTGGCGCTGCTCACCACGGTGCGCGAGGAGCGGTAGGGGGGCTCATCCCTTCTTTCCCTGTTCACACTCCCCGGATTCATTCCGGGGCCTACCCTCGGGCCGGCACGAGCCTTTCGAGGATCATGCAGGCGCATCCGTGGGCCCCGGAATAAATCCGGGGAGTGGGGGGAAGAGAAAGAAAGGGAGATAGAGAGAAAACCCTCAGAACGCCGGCGACGTCGCGGTGATCCGCGGGAGGTTCTCCGGGGCGTCGTCGTGGTCGAGCTCGATGTCCCAGTAGAGATAATCCCGCCAGCTCTCATGCAGGTAGTTCGGCGGGAAGCCGCGGCCGCTCTGCTGCAGCTCGTAGGCGGTGGGCTGCTTCGGGGCGGTGATCGGGATCATGCCGATGTCGCGCGGCATGTGGTTGCCCTTGACCAGATTGCACGCCCCGCAGGCGGTGACCACGTTCTCCCAGCTCGTCCGCCCGCCGCGCGAGCGGGGAATCACATGGTCGAAGGTCAGTTCCTGGGTCGGGAACCGCTCCGCGCAGTACTGGCAGGAGAAACGGTCGCGCAGGAACACGTTGAACCGGGTGAAGGCCGGTCGGCGCGACTGGTGGACGTATTCCTTCAGCGCGATCACGCTGGGCAGCCGCATCTCGAAGCTCGGGCTGCGCACGGTGGTGTCGTACTCGGAGACGATGTTGACCCGGTCGAGGAACACCGCCTTGACGGCGTCCTGCCAGGACCAGAGCGACAGCGGAAAATAGGAGAGCGGCCGGAAATCGGCATTGAGGACGAGCGCAGGTGCTGCGTCCGGCCCCGTCACCGCGCGCTCCTCCGAGGACTCGGCAGGACACGCGGCGCGCGACTAGGGAGAGCCGTGGTGTGCCACGCCGCACTCTGCTGCGTGTTCCGCCACAACATCTTGTCTTCCCATTCGCTTCGCATCGCAGTGACCGCCCATTTAGTGGGGAGTTCGTGCCAGGCTTCGAGGCGCTATATATCTATATGTTGTTACAGTTTTATGGTCCCCGCAAGGCCCCTCAGCGGCCCTCCTCAAACCCCAAGAACCCGGCGCAGGAACGCCGCCCCAGCACCCAGCCCGACCTCGTCGATCCCGTGCCCCAGGCCCGGCCGGGCGATCGATTCGACGGCCACGCCGGCGGAGTTCAATCCGGTCTGGGCCGCCTCCATGGCGCCGAAGGGCACGATCTCGTCGGCGGTACCGTGGACCAGAAGCACCGGCGGCCTGGCGGTGACCGGGTCGTCCGGCAGGTCGCCGGCGATCAACGCGCCGGAATAGCCGACGATGCCGGCGATCGACGCCGGCCGCCGCAGGGCGGTGTAGAGCGACATCATGGTGCCCTGGCTGAACCCGACCAGCGCCAGCTTGTCCGCGCCAAGACCCAGGCGCGCCAGCTCGGCGTCGAGGAAGGCGTTGAGCATCGGGGCGGCCGTGCGGATGCCGGCGAGCATGTCGGCCGGATCGCGGCTCTGCAGGCTGAACCACTGGCGGCCGAACGGCGCCATGTCGCAGGCAAACGGCGCGTTGGGCGAGGCGAAGGCGACCGAGCCCATCTCGCGCGCCCAGACCGGGGCGATGCCGATCAGGTCGTTCCCGTCGGCCCCCAGGCCGTGCAGCATCACCACCAGGGCGTCCGCCGCGCCGCCGGTCGCCGGTCCGAAGCGGGGGCCGTCCAAATCCGTTGCCTGAGTGTCGGGCATGACCGTCGTTCCTTCGATGGGCCGGCCTTCGCCCGGCCGGCCGTCAGTTGACCGGAGGCGACCCTAGCGGTACCGAGCCTGCATGACCACCACCCGCTTCGCCCCGAGCCCGACCGGCCTGCTGCATCTGGGTCACGCCTATTCGGCGCTGCATGCGGCGTCCTTCGCTGACCGCGCTACGGGCGGCCGTTTCCTGGTGCGATTGGAAGATATCGACATAACGCGGTGTCGGCCGGAATTCGAGGCGGCCATTGAGGAGGACCTGGCCTGGCTGGGGCTGGAGTGGGAGCGGCCGGTGCGCCGGCAGACGGACCATATGGACGACTACCGGGCCGCCCTGGACCGGCTGGAGGCGATGGGGCTGCTGTACAAATGCTTCCATTCCCGCAAGGAACTGGACGAGGCCCTGTCGGCGCCGCACAACCGGCCGATGATGGGGCCGGACGGGCCGGCGGTGACAGATACCGACACCCTGATGCCGGAGGACGAACGGGCCCGGCGCGAGGCGGCGGGGGAGGCCTATGCAATGCGCCTGCGGATGGCCGAGGCGGTGCGGGTGGCGGGGCCGCTGACCTGGCGCGACCGGGGGCATGGGGAGCAGGTGGGCCGGCCGGAGGTGTTCGGCGACGTGGTCCTGGCCCGCAAGGACGTGGCGACCTCCTATCATCTGGCGGTGACGGTGGACGACGCCCTGCAGGGGGTGAGCCTGGTGACGCGGGGGGAGGACCTGTTCCAGGCGAGCCACGTGCATCGGCTGCTTCAGGCGCTGCTGGATCTGCCGGTGCCGGAGTACGCGCACCATCCACTTCTGGTCGATCCGGACACCGGCCGCCGCTTCGCGAAGCGCGACCGATCGCTGACGCTCCAGGCGCTGCGCGAGAGCGGGGTGAGTGCGGCGGAGGTGCGGAGGCGGGTGGGGTTCTCCTAACTTTTCCTCTTATCCCTCCCCGGATTTATTCCGGGGCCAGCGCCTGTGACATGCGCGAAGCGTCGTCGCCAACGCCGAACGCCCGTCCAAGCGGATGGGATTGCCCCGGAATAAATCCGGGGAGTGGGAGAGGGGGGAGAAAAATCCGTCTGTTCCTCCCATCGCTCGGCCATGAGCTTCTGTGTCTACATCCTGGCGAGCGAACCCCATGGAAAGCTGTATGTCGGGCGCACGAGCGACCTGCGGCGACGGCTCTGGCAGCATAAAACGAAAGCGCTGCCGGGCTACACCGCCGAGCACGACATCATGATTTTGGTATATGTCGAGGTCCACGAGACCCTGGAACCCGCCTGGACGCGGGAACGCACCCTCAAGCGCTGGCGCCGGGAGTGGAAATTCAACCTGATCGAACGGGACAATCCTCATTGGCTGGATCTGGCGGCCGATTGGTTTGTGGAATGATCTTTCCCTGCCCTTTTCTTCTCACTCCCCGGACTTGTTCCGGGGCGAGGCCAGAGACGTGCGCGATGCGTCAGGACCAATCCCGAGCGCCCGTCCTAGCTGATGGGCTCGCCCCGGAATAAATCCGGGGAGTGATCTTTTTTAAGTGTTTCCGAACCGGCCCGTTACGGAAACACCGCATGCAATCCGGTACAGAGCTCCAGATAGTCCGGGTGGTCCGGGTCGATCCGGCCCGTGCGGATCAGCCAGTCGATCACCACGAGGTTGCAGTTGTACTTGAACCCGTCCGGCCCGTGGACCACGCCGCGCTCGACGATGTCGGCCACCTCGCGCCAGGGCAGCAGCATGAACTCGGCCACTTCGCCGTCGACCGGCTGCGGGACGAAATCCTCCGGCAGGGCCAGGTCGTAGACCCAGAAGGCGTGGCGCCGCAACCCGCCGCCCATCTCGCCGCCGGTGCTCGACGGGCCGCCGTCCGCCACCTCCATGGTGTAGGAGACCATTCCCGTCGGCACCGCCAGGCGGGCCAGCGGCTCGGCGATGCCGGCCTCCTCGGCGCATTCCTTGATCAGGTTCTCCCGCGGGCTGTAGCCCACCGGATGGCCGCCGGCGACGATGTTGTCGAGGCTGCCCGGATAGGTGCTCTTGTCCCAGGCCCGCCGGGCCACCCACATGCGCGCGTCGTCGCCCGCGCCGACCACCCCGTTCAGGTGGAAGCCGCGGTTGATGATGCCGAAGGCGGTGGCCGCCGCCCGGTCGATCTCGAAGACCGGCGCGTCCGACAGCCGCTCCATCACCGGATATTTCTCCCCGCGCAGCCGGTGCAGCAGCCCCTCCTCGGACAGGGCCGCCAGCGCATCGTCCACCGCCCGGGTGCGGTCCTCGTAGGTCGCCAGCCGCGGGTCGAGATGAACGAGGTCCTCGAAGACGTGGAACAGGCTGCCGAAGCGGCGCAGCTCCAGGGACAGACTGCGGCGCATCAGCCCGACCCGGGCCTGACCGACCCGGAAGGGGACGAAGTCCTTCAGGTCATGGGCGTTGCAGAAGCGGATGTGATCGAGAAAGGCCATGGGGGGTCAGGATCGGGGTCAGGATAGCAGAATGCCGAAGAGGAGGCCGAGCGCCAGGGCGACCCCCACCGGCCAATAGGCCCGCCGCGCCCGCTCCCGCGCCATCAGCCGCACGGTGTCCGGATGCAGCCTCAGGCCGCCGCCTTCCAGATGGCTCAGCGCCCGGTCGGCATGGGAGATCAGCGAGGGCAGGCGCTCGATGCCGCGTAGGATCTCGGCGCTGGCCCGGGCGATCCGCGCCTCCGGCCCGCGGTTCTCGCGCATCCAGTCCTCGATCAGCGGCCGCGCCAGCTCCCACATGTTCACGTTGGGGTTCAGCCGGCGCCCGACGCCCTCGGACACCACCATGGTCTTGTGCAGCAGCAGGAGCTGGGGCTGGGCGACCATGGAGAAGGTCTCGGCGATGCGCAGCACCTGACCGAGCAGCTTGGCGACGGAGACCTCGTTCAGCGGCTTGTCCATCAGCGGCTCGCCGATGGACCGCACCGCCTGGGTGAACAGGTCGATCGATTTGTTGGCCGGCACCATGCCCATGCGGAAATGCACCTCGGCCACCGCCCGCCAGTTGCCCAGCAGGAAGCCGGTCAGCGTGTCGGCGAGGTAGTAGCGGGTCTCCAGGTCGAGCCGGCCCATGATGCCGAAATCGACCGGCATCAGGACGCCGTCCGGCGTCACCAGCATGTTGCCGGGATGCATGTCCGCATGGAAGAAGCCGTCGCGGAAGACCTGGTTGAAGAACACCGCCGCCGAGCGGGCCAGCAGCACGGTCGGGTCGAGGCCGGCCCTGGCCAGGGCCTCGGTGTCGTCGATGCGGAACCCGTCGATCCAGGCATTGGTGAACACCCGCTGGGTGGTGCGGTCCCAGTCGACCTCGGCCACGGCGAAGCTGTCGTCGCCGATGAAATTCTCCGCCAGCTCCACCGCCGCGGCCGCCTCCAGGCGCAGGTCCATCTCGATCTCGACCGTCTCGCGGAACACCTCCACGGTGTCGACCGGCTTGAAGCGGTGCGACCAGGGCAGGTGGCGCTGCAGGGTCTCGGCGATCCAGGAGAACAAGTCCAGGTCGCGGGCGACCGCCACCTCGATGCCCGGCCGCAGGATCTTCACCGCCACCCGGCGGCCGTCGGTGGTCACCGCCCGGTGCACCTGGGCGATGGAGGCCGCGGCGATCGGGCTGGTCTCGAACTCGGAGAACAGGGCCTCGATCGGCGCGCCCAGCTCGTATTCGAGGGTCTGGCGGGCGACCGTCTCGTCGAAGGGCGGCAGGCGATCCTGCAGCTGGGTGAGGTCCTCCGACGCCTGTTCGCCGATCAGATCGCCCCGGGTCGCCAGCGACTGGCCGAGCTTGATGAAGGTCGGGCCGAGCTGGGTGAGGGCGGCGGCCAGCCGCTGGCCCCAGCGGCCGGTGACCGACGGGCTGCGCAGGTGCCGGGCCAGACGGGCAAGGCCGGAGATGGTCGGCGCCTCGGCGATCGTCTCCAGCGGCTCGAACACACCGTGCCGGGCCAGCACCCAGATGATCCGCAGCAGGCGGATCAGGTTGCGCAGGGCTCTGATCATGAGTCTCGGGTCATCGCCTTACAGGCGCCAGCCCGAATGGATCGCCGCGATCCCGGCCGACAGGTTGCGCCACTTCACCTGCTCCAGCCCGACCCGGCGCATGCGCTCGGCCAGGTCCTGCTGATCGGGGAAGCGGCGGATGCTCTCGGCCAGATACTGGTAGGCCGGCCGGTCCTGGGCGACCTTGTCGCCGAGCCAGGGCAGCACCTTGAAGGAATAAGTGTCGTAGATCGGGTCGAGCCAGCCCTGGGTGGGGCGGGAGAATTCCAGGCACATGAACCGGCCGCCGGGACGCAGCACCCGGGTCATCTCGCCCAGGGCGGTGTCGATGCGGGTCACATTGCGCAGGCCGAAGGCGATGGTCACCCGGTCGACCGAGGCGTCGGCCAGCGGCAGCGCCTCGGCATTGCCGACCACCCAGTCCACCGCCTCGTCGCCGCCGGCCTTGAGCAGCCGGTCGCGGCCGACGGCGATCATCTCGGCATTGATGTCGCAGACGGTGACCGGTCCGCCGCCGCGCTTGCGCCACAGGGCGGCGATGTCGCCGGTGCCGCCGGCCACGTCCAGCAACCGGTGCCCCGGGCGCGGCGCCAGCCAGTCGGCGAAGGCCTGCTTCCACACCCGGTGGATGCCCAGGCTCATCAGGTCGTTCATGAGGTCGTAATTGGCGGCGACGCTGTCGAACACCTCGCGGACCCGGGAGCTCTTCTCCTCCACGGAGACCGAGGCGAAGCCGAAATCGGTCACGCCATCGCGGATCTTGGGATCGGCGGAGGAGCCGCCGCCGGCCGCCGTTCCTGCTGAGTTCGCCTTCTTGCCGTCGGCAGCCATCGCGCCTGCACCCGCCCACCGGTTTCGGTCTGAAGTGGATTAGGCCCCTCGGCGTCCGGAATCAAGGTCGGCGCCGGTTTGCGCCGCTCCCCATTCTGGCGCTTGGCGGGGACGGGCCCCCGGGATACCGTCCGCCGTCATGCCTGAATTGCCTGAAGTCGAAACCGTGATGCGCGGCCTTGCCGCCCGCCTGGACGGCAGACGCCTCGCCGAGGTCGAGGTGCGCCGCCCGGACCTGCGCTGGCCGCTGCCGGAGCGCATGGGCGCGCGGCTGACCGGCCGCCGAATCCTCGGTCTGCGCCGCCGGGCGAAATACATCCTGGTGGATCTGGACGACGGGACGAGCTGGATGATCCATCTCGGCATGTCCGGCCGGATGCTGATCTCCGACGGACCGAAGCCGCCGCTGGAGACCCATGACCACGTGGTCTTCCATACCGACGACGGCACCTGGGTGAAGTTCAACGACGCCCGCCGCTTCGGTATGATGGACCTCTGGCCGACCCAGGAGGTCGAGCGCCACAAGCTGCTCAAGGGTATCGGGCCGGAGCCCTTGGGCAACGCCTTCAACGGCCCGGCGCTGGAATCCGCGCTCGCCGGCAAGTACACCCCGATCAAGGCCGCCCTGCTCGACCAGAAGGTGGTGGCCGGGGTCGGCAACATCTACGCCTGCGAGGCCCTGCACCGCTCCGGGATCGCACCCCGGCGTCTGGCTCTGAACGTCTGGGGAAACCGGGCGGAACGGCTGGCCGAGGCGGTGAAGACGGTCCTCACCGAGGCCATCGCCGCGGGCGGTTCCAGCCTGCGGGACCACCGCCAGGTTTCGGGCGAACTCGGCTATTTCCAGCACACCTTTCGGGTGTACGATCGCGAAGGGGAGGGATGTCCGACCCCGGAGTGTGGCGGGACCGTGAAGCGGCTGGTGCAGTCCGGGCGGTCCACTTTCTATTGTCCCCGCTGTCAACGCTGAGGTAGAAGCCGGCGCCATGAGCCTGCCGTTCCGATGCGTCAAACTGACCGCTCTCGCCGCTCTGGTGATCGCGGTCCTGCTGTTCGTCCGCTTGCCGGCCCTGGCCGATGGGCGGTTCGTCGATGGTATCGAGGATCTGCCCCTCATGCCGGAACTGCAGAGCGTGCCGGCGGCGAGCGTCGAGTTCGACGGCCTCGCCGGCCGGATCGTCGTCGCCTTCGCCGAGGGCACGGTTGCCATGGAGGATGTCCGCGCGTTCTACGACGCCACACTGCCCCAGCTCGGCTGGGACAGGCTGGAGGCCGATCGCTGGGTGCGCGCGGGCGAGGAGTTGAGTTTCGACGCGGTGGCCGAGCGGGGTGGACTTGTCGTCCGCTTCGAGCTCGTCCCGCGATGATCACAACCGCCGACGTCCCCCGGGACGGCCGGCGTGACCCGGGAGTGGCCGTTATGGCTTATGAGAACATTCTGACCGAGACGCGCGGCAATGTGGCGCTGATCACCCTGAACCGCCCGAAGGCGCTGAACGCCCTGTCCTCGCCGCTGATGGCGGAACTGGGCGAGGCGCTGCTCGCGGCCGACGCCAATGACGAGGTCGGCTGCATCGTGGTGACCGGCAGCGAGAAGGCCTTCGCGGCCGGCGCCGACATCAAGGAGATGCAGTCCAAGGACTTCGCCGACGCCTATCGCGAGGATTTCATCACCGCCGGCTGGGAGACCATCCTGCGGGTGCGCAAGCCGGTGATCGCCGCGGTGGCGGGCTACGCGCTCGGCGGCGGTTGCGAACTGGCCATGATGTGCGACTTCATCATCGCCGCCGACACCGCCAAGTTCGGCCAGCCGGAGATCAATCTGGGCGTCATTCCGGGCGCCGGCGGCTCCCAGCGCCTGACCCGCTTCGTCGGCAAGTCCAAGGCGATGGACATGGTCCTGACCGGCCGCAACATGGATGCCCAGGAGGCCGAGCGCTCGGGCCTGGTCAGCCGGATCGTGCCGGCCGCCGACCTGCTGGACGAGGCGATGAAGGTCGCCACCCGCATCGCCGACCTGTCGCTGCCCTCGGTCATGATGGCCAAGGAGGCGGTGAACCGCAGCTACGAGACCACGCTGAGCGAGGGCGTGCGGTTCGAGCGGCGCCTGTTCCACTCGCTGTTCGCCACCGAAGACCAGAAGGAAGGCATGGCCGCCTTCGTCGAGAAGCGCCAGCCGGTCTTCAAGAATCGCTGACCACACGACTCTCGCGGGACTCACCGGTTCCAAAGAATCACCCAAGGCAGGGCGAGTCATTGTTGACGCCGTCCGGGGCGGGAGTTATAAGCCCGCCTTCCACGGACCTGCCGTACTTTGAGAGAAGAACATGGCCAACCACGCTTCAGCCGAAAAGCGCATCCGGCGCAACGCACGGCGGTACGAGATCAATCACGCGCGCATCTCGCGCATCCGCACGCACGTCAAGCGCGTCGAGAAGGCGATCGCCGCCGGCGATCAGGCCGCGGCCCTGGAGGCTTTCAAGGCCGCCCAGCCGGAGATGCATCGCGGCGTCACCAAGGGCGTCCTGCACCGCAACACCGTTGCGCGCAAGCTGTCCCGCCTGAACACCGCCATCAAGGCCCTCGGCGCCTGAGTTTCTGACGCCTGACGTCAGGCCGGGACTGAGACGACGACGAGGAAGCCGCCGGTTCCGGCGGCTTTTTTGCGTCGATGACGGCCGTTGCCCGCTCTCGTCTCTGCGGGATCCCGCCAGAGGATCGCGCCGCCCGGCAAGTCGAGCGGCGGCATCGTCACGCCGGACTCAAGAGTAGCCGTCCGGCGCGCGGCGATCTGGTCTCCGGCGGGGCGAACCCCTGGAAGATCCGGGGCTTTGGGCCGATCCATCCTGCCGTATCGCCACGCGCCAGGATCTGCCGCCGGTATGCGCAGCCTGTCGGATCTGACCTCGGAAAGGATTTCGGCGCCACCTGCGATGATTGTGTTGGCCGGCATTCGGATGCACCTTCTTTATGTGTGACAATTTGAAGGCCGGGGTTAGCAATCTGAATCCCCATCACGATTCTGGCCGGTGAAGTAGTTGGGCCGATTCGTTGAGTCTGAGATGAGGAAAGCAGCCCAATCTGCTGAATCCCAATGACTCTTTCACGGGGGCGTGATCGCCCCGCGCAGGGGGTCGAAAAAAAATCGTCATAGAGTGTTCGACTCGGTTGCGCGCCGATGGTCCGCCTAGTACCTTATCGACCTCACCGCAGATGACGAGTTGCGAAGCATAGGGAATAAATATGTCAAGTAATTCGTCTTACATACAGAGCGGTTTCATTCGGTCGAATGGATTTTCCCGGCTCAAGTTCTCGGGGTAAATTTCCGAATACTGACTAAATGCTGAACGAAGCGGCGTCAGCCGCGGCGCCACCGGTGTGTGTAGACGATCGAATGATCTCGGTGCAGGGGTGATAGGGATGCCCCTGTGGATGATTGGGCCAAACGAACCGCCGCAGGTCGGGGTTCACGAGAATGCGAGGGAAGGACGGTGACACGGATCGGCTGGGGGAGCCAATCGGGGGATGTATCGTCAAAGTGGAACTATTGGAGCATCGCGCTGACCAACGTCGACCGGCCGGCGGGCGATCTTTCGAGGGAGGGTCGTCATGGCTGAGGTTGCGGATCGCGATGGGCTTGCCGCGCAGTGGGCGCGGGTCAAGTCACGTCTGCGTTCGGAATGCGGCGAGACCGCCTATCGCGGCTGGCTGAAGTCGCTGACTCTGGCGCGCCGCGACGGTCAGGTGGTGTATCTGGCCATTCCGTCGAAGTTCGAGCGCGACCGGGTGGTCACCCAGTACGGCGACCGTCTGCGCGGGCTGTGGCAGGGCGAGGACCCGGCCATCGCCGCCGTCGAGGTGGTCGCCGCCGCGCGCCAGGAGGCGGCCGCACGGGTCGTCGCCGAGGTGCTCGCGGACGAGGAGCCGGCCGAGCCGCTGGATGAGCCGCTGGCGACCCCCGAGTTGGTGACCGCCGAACCGCCGAGCGACCTGAACGCCATCTCGGCGTCGCTCGACGCGCGCTTCACCTTCGAGAACTTCGTCGTCGGCAAGCCGAACGAGCTGGCCTTCGCCGCCGCCCGCCGGGTGGCGGAAAGCGAGACCGTGCCTTTCAACCCGCTGTTCCTGTATGGCGGGGTCGGCCTCGGCAAGACCCACCTGATGCATGCCATCGCCTGGGAGATCCGCAGGAACCATCCGCAGCGGCGGGTCCTGTACCTCTCAGCCGAGAAGTTCATGTACCAGTTCATCCGGGCCCTGCGGTACCGGGACACGGTCGCCTTCAAGGACCTGTTCCGTTCCGTCGACGTGCTGATGATCGACGACGTGCAATTCATCAGCGGCAAGGACAGCACCCAGGAAGAGTTCTTCCACACCTTCAACGCCCTGGTGGACAACAACCGCCAGGTCGTGATCTCCGCCGACAAGAGCCCGACCAACCTGGACGGGCTGGAGGAGCGGCTGCGCTCCCGCCTCGGCTGGGGCCTGGTGGCCGATATCCATCCCACCGACTACGAGCTGCGCCTGGGCATCCTGCAGTCCAAGGTCGAGCGGGTGGACGCGGACATCCCGCCGAAGGTCATGGAGTTCCTGTCCCACAAGATCAGCTCCAACGTGCGCGAGCTGGAAGGGGCACTGAACCGGGTGGTGGCCCACTCGACCCTGGTCGGTCGGGCGATCACCCTGGAGATGGTGCAGGAGGTCCTGTCCGACCTGCTGAAGGCCAATGACCGCCGGGTGACGATCGAGGAGATCCAGCGCCAGGTCGCGTCGCACTACAACATGCGGATCTCCGACATGTACTCGGCCCGCCGGGCCCGGGCCATCGCCCGGCCGCGGCAGATCGCCATGTACCTGTCGAAGCATCTCACCCAGCGCTCCCTGCCGGAGATCGGCCGCAAGTTCGGCGGCCGCGACCACACGACGGTCATGCACGCCGTCAAGAAGGTCGACGAACTGCGGGCCACGGACCGTCATTTCGACGCCGACGTGGACCTGCTGCGGCGGATGCTGGAGGGGTGAGTCCCTTGCCGTCCGGCGATGGCGGAAACCGCCTCGCCGGACGGTGAAAAACTCCCTGTGCACAAGCGTTTCGTGCTATAAAGTCTGACTTTCGATTCGCCGGGTCGCGGGCGGTCGGGTTCCGCCGGATCAGGTGGTTGCCGAGGGTCGCGATACGCCGGTCCGTCAGGCGTCAATCCAGTTCGAGCGAGCACATGAAGATCACCATAGACCGGGCGGCCCTCCTGAAGCCGCTGGCCCATGTTCAGAGCGTCGTCGAGCGCCGGAATACCATCCCCATCCTGGCCAATGTGCTGCTGCAGGCCAAGGAAGGACGGGTGTCGCTGACCGCCACCGACATGGACATGGACGTGGTCGAGAGTGTGGCCTGTTCCGTCGAGCAGCCGGGCTCCGCCACGGTGCCGGCGCTCACGCTGTACGAGATCGCTCGCAAGCTGCAGGACGGCTCGGAGGTCGAGCTGACGGTCGCGGGCGACAGCGGCCGCATGGCGATCCGCGCCGGCCGCTCCAACTTCTCGCTGCCGACCCTGCCGGTGGAGGAGTTTCCGGCCCTGTCCGGCGACGAGCTGACCACCAATTTCGTGCTCTCGGCGGCCGATGCGAAGACGCTGATCGACCGCACCCGCTTCGCGATCTCCACCGAGGAGACCCGCTACTACCTGAACGGCATCTACCTGCACGAGACCCAGGCCAACGGCATGGCGGTGCTGCGCGCCGTCGCCACCGACGGCCATCGCCTCGCCCGGGTGCAGATGCCGCTGCCGGAGGGGGCGTCGGGCATGCCCTCGGTGATCGTGCCGCGCAAGGCGGTGACCGAGATCCGCAAGCTGATCGACGAGACCGACGGCGACGTGCAGATCGGCCTCAGCGAGAACAAGCTGCGCTTCGCCTTCGCCGACACCGTAATGACCACCAAGCTGATCGACGGCACCTTCCCGGATTACGAGCGGGTGATCCCGGCCGGCAACGACAAGATCATGCGGGTCGATTGCGGCTCCTTCAAGAAGGCGGTCGACCGCGTGGCGACGATCTCCACGGAGAAGTCGCGCTCGGTGAAGCTGGCCGTGACCAACGGCACCCTGACCCTCTCCGCCAACAGCCCGGACAACGCTCAGGCGACCGAAGAGATGGACGTGGAATATGGTGCCGCCTCCATGGAGATCGGCTTCAATTCCCGGTACCTGCTGGACATCGCCGACCAGGTCGATGACGGCGGCAAGGCCGTGTTCCAGATGGCCGATGCGGCCTCGCCGACCATCGTCACCGACGAGGCCGATGATGGCGCGCTCTACGTCCTGATGCCGATGAGGGTGTGACGGCGCGCGTGTCGGTCGAGGGTCCCATTCTCAGCGAACATAGCGGTGCCGCCTCCACCGCCGGGGCACCCCTGCGGCTGGCGGTGAATACGATCAGCCTCACCCGGTTCCGGAACCATGCCGAGACCTCGCTGGAGATCGACCGGCCGGTGGCGGTGCTGACCGGCGCCAATGGGTCGGGCAAGACCAATCTGCTGGAGGCGGTCTCCTTCCTCAGCCCAGGCCGCGGCATGCGCCGGGCGAAGCTGTCGGAGATCGACCGGGTCGGCGATGCCGGCGCCTGGGCGGTCTCGGCGACGATCACCGGCAAGCTCGGCGACGCACGGATCGGTACCGGCCGGGACGCCAGCGTGGAGGGCGAGCGGCGGATCGTGCGCATCGACGGCGCGCCGGCCCGCAGCCAGTCCGCCCTGGGCGACCACCTGACCGTTTCCTGGCTGACCCCGGCGATGGACCGGCTGTTCACCGAGAGTGCCTCCGGCCGCCGGCGCTTCCTCGACCGGCTGGTCTATGCCTTTGACGGCGAGCATGCCGGGCGGGTGAACACCTACGAACATGCCTGGCGCGAGCGCAACCGCCTGATCAAGGACGGCCGGCGCGAGGCCGCGTGGTACGCGGCGCTGGAGGAGACCCTGGCGGAGACCGGGGTCGCCATCGCCGCCGCCCGGGCCGCGCTCGTTGCCCGACTCAACCGGATCTGTGCTGCCACCCGCGACCCGTTCCCGGCCGCCGAGCTGGCGCTGGACGGCGAGATCGACCGCTGGCTGGTCGGCACCCCGGCGCTGGAAGTCGAGGATCGGCTGCGCGCCACCCTGGCCGCCGCCCGCTTCGGCCCGCAGGAGGCCGAGGGGCCGCACCGCACCGACCTGGCCGTGACCCATGTGGGCAAGGCCATGCCGGCGGCGCAGTGTTCCACCGGCGAGCAGAAGGCCCTGCTGGTCGGCATCGTGCTCGCCCATGCAAGGCTGCAGGCGATCGACGAGCATGCCGCGCCCATTCTTCTGCTGGACGAGGTCGCCGCTCATCTGGACGACCGCCGCCGCGCCGCCCTGTTCGAGGCCGTGTTCGACCTCGGCGGGCAGGCCTGGCTCACCGGCACCGACCTTTCCACCTTCGCGCCGATCGCCGATCGCGCGCGCTTGTTCGACGTCGCCGACGGCAGGGTCCGGCCGGCCGACGTCGTGTCCTAACCGGAGTCTCCCCCATGGCTGACGACGCCACCAACGGCACCGAAAACGGTCAAGAGAACGAGTACGGCGCGGATTCCATCAAGGTCCTGCGCGGCCTCGATGCGGTGCGCAAACGCCCGGGCATGTATATCGGCGACACCGATGACGGGTCCGGTCTGCATCACATGGTCTACGAGGTGGTCGACAACGCCATCGACGAGGCCCTGGCCGGCTATTGCGACGCCGCCCAGGTGATCCTGAACGGCGACGGCTCGGTCACCGTGCGCGACAACGGCCGCGGCATCCCGGTGCAGATCCATTCCGAGGAGGGGGTCTCGGCGGCGCAGGTCATCATGACCCAGCTCCATGCCGGCGGGAAGTTCGACCAGAACTCCTACAAGGTCTCCGGCGGTCTGCACGGGGTCGGCGTCTCGGTGGTGAACGCGCTCTCCGAATGGCTGGAGCTGCGGATCTGGCGCGAGGGCAAGGAGCATTTCATGCGTTTCCGCCACGGCGATGCCGAGGCGGATCTGGCGGAGGTCGGCCCGTCGAACGGCAAGACCGGCACCGAGGTCACCTTCAAGCCGTCGAAGGAGACCTTCACCATGGTCGAGTTCGACTACGCCACCCTGGAGCATCGGCTGCGCGAGCTGGCCTTCCTGAATTCCGGCGTGCGCATCGTGCTGACCGACGAGCGGCATGGCGACCCGAAGACCACCGACCTGTTCTACGAGGGCGGCCTGAAGGCCTTCGCCGAGTATCTCGACCGCTCGCGCTCGCCGCTGCACCCGACCATCTCGGCCATGGGCGAGAAGGACGGCATCACCGTCGAGATCGCGATGGAGTGGACCGACTCCTATCACGAGACGATGCTGTGCTTTACCAACAACATCCCGCAGCGCGACGGCGGCACCCATCTGGCCGGCTTCCGCGCGGCGCTGACCCGGCAGGTGAACAACTACGCCAGCCAGTCGGGCATCGCGAAGAAGGAGAAGGTCTCGCTGTCCGGCGACGACGCCCGCGAGGGGCTGACCTGCGTGCTGTCGGTCAAGGTGCCGGACCCGAAATTCTCCTCCCAGACCAAGGACAAGCTGGTCTCCTCGGAGGTCAAGCCGGTGGTGGAGAGCATCGTCGGCGAGCGTCTGGACCAGTGGTTCGACGAGCATCCCAACGAGGCCAAGCGCATCGTCACCAAGGCCTATGAGGCCGCCGCCGCCCGCGACGCCGCCCGGCGCGCCCGCGAGCTGACCCGGCGCAAGGGGGCGCTGGACATCGCCAACCTGCCCGGCAAGCTCGCCGATTGTCAGGAGCGCGATCCCGCCAAGGCCGAACTGTTCCTGGTCGAGGGCGACAGCGCCGGCGGCTCCGCCAAGCAGGGCCGCGACCGCAAGAACCAGGCGATCCTGCCGCTGCGCGGCAAGATCCTGAACGTGGAGCGCGCCCGCTTCGACAAGATGCTGTCCAGCGCCGAGATCGGCACCCTGATCGCGGCCTTGGGCACCGGCATCGGGCCGGAGGAGTTCAACATCGAGAAGACCCGGTACCACCGGATCATCATCATGACGGACGCCGATGTCGACGGCTCCCACATCCGCACCCTGCTGCTGACCTTCTTCTTCCGGCAAATGCCGGAGCTGGTGGAGCGCGGCTATCTCTACATCGCCCAGCCGCCGCTCTACCGGGTGAAGCGGGGCAATGAGGAGACCTACCTCAAGGACGACAAGGCGCTGGAGCGCTTCCTGATCGACGAGGGCACCAAGGGCGCGGTCCTGCGCACCGCGTCCGGCGCCCAGATCGGGGCGGCCGACCTGGCCCATCAGGGCGAGCTGGCCCGCCAGGCCCGGCAGCTCCTGGAGCCGGTGGTGCGCCGTCTCGGCGGTCCGGTGGTGACCGAGCAGGCGGCGGTGGCCGACCTGCTGCGCCCGTCCCTGCTGGCCGATCCGGCGGCGGCCGCGGCGGCGGCGGCCGATTTCGCCCGGCGCCTCGACGCCCTGTCGGAGGAGCACGAGCGCGGCTGGTTCGCCTCCTACGAGGAGCAGACCGAGACCGGCCCGGCGATCGTCGTCGCCCGTACCCTGCGCGGCGTGACCGAGACCTACCATATCGACGGCGTGCTGATGCGCACCGCCGAGGCCCGGGCCCTGGCCGAGCGGGCGGCCGACCTGCGCGAGCTGTTCGCCGAGCCGGCGACCCTGGTGCAGAAGGACGGGGCCGAACGCACGGTCTACGGGCCGGTCGGGCTGATCGAGGCGATCTTCGAGATCGGCCGCAAGGGCCTGACCATCAACCGCTACAAGGGTCTGGGAGAGATGAATCCGGACCAGCTCTGGGAGACCACGCTGGACCCGGACCGCCGCACCCTGCTGCAGGTGAAGATCGCCCATGCCGACGAGGCCCAGGAGGTGTTCAGCACCCTGATGGGCGACGTGGTGGAGCCGCGCCGCGAGTTCATCCAGTCCAACGCCCTGAAGGTGGCGAACCTGGACGTGTGATCGGGGTTCCTGGCCCGCGCTTGCCCTCCGACACGTCGCTTCGCTCCTGCTCAGGTTGAGGTCATCTAGTTGTTTGGGGTCATTTAACGAAGGGCGTCAGAACAAAGAAAAACCGGCCGTCGGATCATCCGGCGGCCGGTTGCTTTTGTGGGCAAAGTCCCAGGCGATGAGAGGCCTTACGACCCTTCGGTCATCGCGTTGGCTTCGCTCTGCAGGTGGGTGTAGTGCTCCAGGCCGATGCGGCCGATCAGGTCGAGCTGGGTCTCCAGGTAGTCCACATGCTCTTCCTCGTCGTTGAGGATCTCAACGAACAGGTCGCGGCTGACGTAGTCGCGGATCGAGTCGGCATAGGCGATCGCCTCGCGCAGGTCCGGCACCGCGTCGAGCTCGACCGCCAGGTCGCACTCGATGATTTCCTTCACGCTCTCGCCGATGCGCAGCTTGTTCAGCTCCTGCAGGTTCGGCAGGCCCTCCAGGAACAGGATGCGCTGGATCAGCTTGTCGGCGTGCTCCATCTCCTCGATGGATTCCTCGTAGGCCTTCTTGGAAAGCTTCGACACGCCCCAGTCGCCGAGGATCCGGGAATGCAGGAAGTACTGGTTGATCGCCGTCAACTCGTTCTTGAGGATGCGATTCAGGTGTTCAATGACTGTCTTGTCGCCCTTCATGGCGCCCTCCGTCGGTCGGATCATTGCGGGCAGAGTACAAGAACGGTTCAAATCGGCAAGAAAAAACGTAATGATTTCAAATAATTGAGAATGATCCGCAATACAGTCTGCCTGCCCGGCTTCATGCTCGGACCCGGTCTGTTCGACGACTTGGCCCGCAGCCTCGGCGACCGACTCGACCTGCTGCACGGGGACGTCTACAGCGACACCTCCATCACAGGCATGGCGCGCCGGGTGCTCGATGACGCGCCCGAGCAGTTCAACTTGCTCGGCTTCTCCATGGGCGGCTTCGTGGCGCGAGAGATCGCGCTGACCGCGCCGGAGCGGGTGGCGGCGCTGATCCTCATCGGCACCTCGGCCCGGGCCACGACCGAGGCCGAGCATGCCCGCAAGGAGGCGATCCTCTCCCAGCTCGCCGAGACCGGCTTCAAGGGCATGTCGCGCAGGGCGTTGTCCAGGGGACTCCATCCCGACCATCCGGACCGCGACGCCTTGGTGGCCCGGCTGCGGGCCATGGGGGCGGAGCTGGGCGGCGCGGTCATGGCGCGCCAGCTCCAGGCCACGCGGGTGGACGGATACGGCGACCTTCCCAAAATCGCCGCCCCCACGCTGGTGGTCGCTGCCCGCGACGACCTGCTGCGGCCGCTGGCCGAGCTGGAGGCGCTGGCCGCCGGCATCCCGAACGCGCGCCTGGAGGTGTTCGAGGATTGCGGCCACATCATCCCGATGGAGAAGCCGGATCAGTTGGCGGAGAGCATCATGGCGTTTCTGAACGGGATCTAGGCATCCGGGGGATCGGCGGGTAGGTTGCGGGGGTGTCAGTCAGATCCTCCCTGTCCCCGCTGGTCACGGGCTCCCTCGCCGGCGTCCTGATGATGGCGGTGGCCGCCGCCGCCTTCAGCTTCATGCATGCCGCGATCCGTCACGTGAGCGTGGAGATGCACCCGTTCGAGATCGCCTTCTTCCGGGTCTTCTTCGGCTTCTTTGCGCTCGCCCCGGTGTTCCTGCGCCAGGGCTGGATGCCGCTGCGCACCACGAAGATGAAGCTGTTCGCCGCGCGCGGCGGGCTGAACGCCTGCGCCATGCTGATGTTCTTCTACGGCCTGTCGATCACGCCGCTGGCCACCGTGGCCGCGCTCGGCTTCACCGCCCCGCTCTTCGCCACGGTGCTGGCGATGCTGGTGCTGGGCGAGACGGTGCGCCTGCGCCGCTGGACCGCCATCGCCATCGGTTTCCTCGGCGCCATGGTGATCCTGCGTCCCGGCGTGATCGAGGTCGGGCTCGGTCCGCTGCTGGTTCTCGGGTCCTCGGTGGTGTGGTCGGTGGCGCTGATGGTCATCAAGGTGCTGACCCGCACGGAATCCAGCGTCACCATCACCGCCTATGCGTCCATCTTCCTGTCGCCGATCGCCCTGGTGGCGGCCCTGCCGTTCTGGACCTGGCCGTCGCTCGAAATCCTGCTCTGGCTGGTCGCCATCGGCTTCGTGGGCACCATCGCCCAGACCGCGATGAACCAATCCTTCAAGGTGGCGGACGCCTCGGCCGTGCTGCCGGTGGACTTCTCCAAGCTGCTCTGGGCGGCGGCCATCGGCTATGTCCTGTTCGACGAGGTGCCGGATATCTGGACCTGGATCGGCGGTGCGATGATCTTCTCCAGCGCCACCTATATCGGCATCCGCGAGGCCCGGCTGAAGAAGGAGGGCAAGCTCGCCGCCGGCCCGCCCTCCACGGCGGTCGACCGGGTGCCGCCGGTCCCCTCGCCCCGGGCGATGGGGAAAGACGGCTGAAAAGCCGCCCGGACCGCCCCCGAGACGCTCTGTCCGGTTGACCGCGGCGCGCTCTATGGGGATAAGCCCGCATCCCTGAACAACTGCCGAGGTCGCCGCCCATGGCCGCCCCCGATCTGGTTCCCGTCGCCCGCGCCCTGATTTCCGTCTCCGACAAGACCGGCCTCATCGAGTTCGCCGCCGCCCTGTCGCAGATGGGCGTGGAGATCCTGTCCACCGGCGGCACCGCCAAGGCGATCGCCGAGGCCGGCATCCCGGTGGTCGAGGTGGCCGAGCGGACCGGCTTTCCGGAGGTGATGGACGGGCGGGTGAAGACCCTGCACCCGGTGATCCATGGCGGCCTGCTCGCCCGGCGCGACCTGGACCACCATGTCGCCGCCATGGACGAGCACGGCATCGCGCCGATCGACCTGCTGGTGGTGAACCTCTACCCGTTCGAGGCGACCCGAGCCCGCGGGGCCGGCTATGACGAGAGCGTGGAGAACATCGATATCGGCGGCCCGGCGATGATCCGCGCGGCGTCGAAGAACCACGACTTCGTCACCGTCATCGTCGACGTCGAGGACTACGCCCCGGTGCTGGAGGAGATGCGCGCGAACGAGGGTGCGACGACCCTGGCGCTGCGCCGCAAGCTGGCCGCCACCGCCTATGGCCGCACGGCCGCCTATGACGCCGCGATTTCCGGCTGGCTGGCCGGCGAGGTGGGCGAGGTGTTCCCGCGCCGCTTCACCCTGGCCGGCTCCGCCCCGCAGGTGCTGCGCTACGGTGAGAACCCGCACCAGCAGGCGGCGTTCTACCGGACCACGGAGAGCCGCGCCGGCGTGTCCACCGCCGAGCAGATGCAGGGCAAGGAACTCAGCTACAACAACCTGAACGACACCGACGCCGCCTTCGAGCTGGCCGCCGAACTGGACGATCCGGGCATCGCCATCATCAAGCACGCCAATCCCTGCGGCGTGGCCGTCGCCGGCTCGCTGAGCGAGGCCTGGGACGCTGCCCTGGCCTGCGATCCGGTCAGCGCCTTCGGTGGCATCGTCGCCGCCAATCGCAGGATGGACGCTGCGACCGCCGAGAAGATCGCGGCGATCTTCAGCGAAGTGGTCATCGCCCCGGATTTCGACCCGGCCGCGCTGGAGGTCTTCGCCGCCAAGAAGAACCTGCGGGTGCTGAAGACCGGCGGCATGCCGGACCCGACAGCGGCCGGGCTGATGGTGAAGAACCTGGCCGGCGGCCTTCTGGTCCAGTCGCGCGATGCCGGGCGGGTGACCCAGGCCGAGCTGAAGGTCGTCACGAAGCGGGCGCCGACCGAGGCGGAGATGCGCGACCTGCTGCTCGCCTTCCGTATCGGCAAGCACGTGAAGTCGAACACCATCGTCTACGTGAAGGACGGCTCCACCGCGGGTATCGGTGCCGGGCAGATGAGCCGGGTGGACGCCGCCCGCATCGCCGCGATCAAGGCCAAGGATGCCGCGAAGGCGGCCGGGTGGGCCGAGCCGCGCACGGTCGGCTCCGTCGCCGCGTCGGACGCGTTCTTCCCCTTCGCCGACGGGCTGATCACGGTGGCCGAGGCGGGGGCTACGGCCATCATCCAGCCGGGCGGCTCGATCCGCGACGAGGAGATCATCGCCGCCGCCGACGAGCGGAACCTGGCGATGGTCCTCACCGGGATGCGGCACTTCCGGCACTGATCGTGCCGGAAGTGCGGGCGGGACGGGTCAGTCCCAGTCCCAGATCGGGCTGCCGAGGTTGATGTCGTCCTCCTCGGTGAACGCGCCGGTGGCACCGCCGGCGGCGGCCCCGAGCAGCGGCGCGCCGACCGCGTAGCCCGCGGCCCCGCCGAGGCCGGCGCCGGTGACGCCGCGTTCGGTGGCGGTGTTGCCGCAGGCGGAGAGGGCGAAGGCACCGGCGACAAGCGCCGCCGTGGTCATCAGAATTCTGGTCATGTCATCCTCCAAGGGTCTTGGTGGGTGATGTCCGGGTCAGCAGCGGCGCTTATTGCGCGTCGTACAGGCTGGCCATCGGGGCGGTGCGCAGCTCGCGCAGCGGGATGATGAGCATGTCGTCATCATTCTCGTCGAACAGCTCGTCGAGGGGACCGTCATCGGTGTCGATCACCGCGACCACATCGCCGCCGCGGCCGATCGCGAAATCCTCGATCTCGCCGATCTTCTTGCCCGAATTGCTGTAGACGGCCTGGCCGCTCAGTTCCGACAGCCGGGGGCCGTTGCCCATCGCGGGGCTGCGGTACAGATCGGGTGCATCGACCACGACCACGGATGTCTCGGCCTGCGCCGGGATGGTCGGCAGGGTTGCGAAGGCCGTGGCAGCGAGCGCGATCGCGCCGGCGCCGGCCAGAATGTTCCTCCTCATATGCGCCTCCTTTCGTTGGGCATGTGTCTGGGCAACGGCGGCGGGGCGGGGCTGGTTCCATAGGTTTTCCGGTCATTGCCGTTGTCAGTTGCGGTCGGTCCCCCGGCGTCCCGTCGCAGTGGCGGCGCCCGGACCCCACATGTAGTCTGGCCATCGAATATTCTGGCCATCGACGACCGATCACCGAAGGACCGCTGCCGTGCTGCCCCAGGAAGTCATCCGCGCCAAACGTGACGGCCAGACCCTGTCGGCCGTGGCGATCGCCGATTTCATTGCCGGGCTGACCGGCGGGTCGGTGGGCGAGGGGCAGGCCGCCGCCTTCGCCATGGCAGTGTTCTTCCGGGGGATGGATGCCGAGGAGCGCGCCGCCCTGACCCGGGCGATGGCGGACAGCGGCACCGTGCTGCGCTGGCAGGGGCTGGACGGGCCGGTGCTGGACAAGCATTCCACCGGCGGCGTGGGCGACAGGATCAGCCTGATGCTGGCGCCCATCGTGGCGGCCTGCGGCGGCTATGTGCCGATGATCTCCGGTCGCGGGCTCGGCCATACCGGCGGGACGCTGGACAAGCTGGACTCGATCCCCGGCTACCGCACCAATCCGGACCTGGCGCGTTTCGAGCGGGTGGTACGCGAGGTCGGCTGCGCGGTGATCGGCCAGACCGACGATCTCGCCCCCGCCGACCGGCGGCTCTATGCCATCCGCGACGTCACGGCCACGGTCGAGTCCGCCGCCCTGATCACCGCGTCCATCCTGTCGAAGAAGCTGGCCGCCGGCCTCGACGGCCTGGTGATGGACGTGAAATGCGGCAGCGGCGCCTTCATGGACGACCTGACCAAGGCGCGCGAGCTGGCAGACGCCCTGGCGGAGACCGCGCGCGCCGCCAGTCTGCCCACCGTGGCGCTGATCACCGACATGAATCAGGTGCTCGGCCGCACCGCCGGCAACGCGCTGGAAGTGGCCGACGCGGTCGCCTTCCTCACCGGCGCCGAGCGCGAACCGCGCAGTCTGGAGGTCACCCTGGCCCTGGCCGGCGAGATGCTGGCCCAGGGCAGGCTCGCGGACACTCCCGAGCTTGGCCGCGACATGGCCCGTCTGGCACTGGAGGACGGCCGTGCGGCGGAGGTCTTCGCCCGGATGGTGGCCGCCCTGGGCGGTCCCGTCGACCTGATGGACCGGCCCGACGACTATCTCGAGACCGCTTCCGTGGCCGTGCCGGTCTATGCCGACAGGCCCGGCACCGTGGCCCGCATCGATGCCCGCCGGCTCGGCGTGGCGGTGATCGAGCTGGGGGGCGGGCGCCGTCAGGCCGCCGACCGGATCGACCATGCCGTCGGCCTGACCGAGATCGCCGGCCTCGGCGAGACGGTCGGCCCGGACGTGCCGCTGGCCGTGATCCGGTGCCGCGATGCCGCCGCCGCCGAGCCGGTCACCGCCGCCATCCGCGGCGCCTATACCCTGGGCGAGGCAGCCGCCACGCCCGGCCCCGTGGTGATCGAGCGGCGGACGGGGGAGCGCTGATGGCCCGCGCCTTCTTTATCGTGCTGGATTCCGCCGGCATCGGCGGCGCGCCCGATGCCGAACGCTTCGGCGATGCCGGCTCGGATACGTTCGGGCATATCGCCGAGGCCTGTGCGGCGGGTAGGGGCAACGGCCACGGCCGCAGCGGGCCGCTGCATCTGCCCAACCTGCTCGCCCTTGGCCTGGGGGCCGCCCATCGCGGCGCCGCCGGAACGGAGCCCCAAGGCCTGGACGCGGCTGCTGCCCGCACCGGCGCCTGGGGCCATGCGGCGGAGACCAGCCGGGGCAAGGACACGCCCAGCGGGCACTGGGAACTAGCCGGCGTGCCTGTGCAATTCGACTGGACCTACTACCCGGAGACCGTGCCGGGCTTTCCGGTGGCGTTCACCGAGGCCCTGATCGAGCGCTGCGGCCTCCCGGGCATCCTGGGCAATCGTCACGCAAGCGGAACGACCATCATCGCCGAACTCGGCGCCGAGCACATGGCGAGCGGCAAGCCGATCCTCTACACCTCGGCCGACAGCGTGGTGCAGATCGCCGCCCATGAGCAGAGCTTCGGGCTGGAGCGGCTCTACGAGGTCTGCCGGGTGGCGCGAACCCTGGTGCCGGACACGGTCGGCCGGATCATCGCCCGGCCCTTCGTCGGCAGCGGCCCCGCCGACTTCACCCGCACCGCCAACCGCAAGGACCTGGCCGTCACCCCGCCGGCGCCGACCCTATTGCAGCGCCAGTCGGAGGCCGGCGGCGCGGTGGTCTCCATCGGCAAGATCGGCGACATCTTCGCCCATGCGGGCACCGGCGAGGAGATCAAGGCGGCCGGCAATGACGGCGTCTTCGACACGTTGATGGCGGTCGCCGGCCGGGACCAGGACAACGCCCTGGTCGTGGCGAACTTCGTCGATTTCGACAGCCTGTACGGCCACCGCCGGGACGTGGCCGGCTATGCCGCCGCCCTGGAGGCGTTCGACCGGGACCTGCCGCGCTTTCTCGAGTCGCTGCGGCCGGGAGATCTCGCGGTGCTGACCGCCGATCACGGCTGCGACCCGACCTGGCGGGGCAGCGATCATACCCGCGAGCAGGTGCCGGTGCTGTTCGCCGGCCCCGGTCTGGCGCCGGGTGATCTGGGACAGCTCGCCTTCGCCGATGTCGGCGCCACCCTGGCCGCCCATCTGGGCCTCCCGCCGGGCCAGCACGGCATCGACAGATTGGGGCCGGGCCGATGATCCCGCGCTTCACGGCCGACAGCGACCCGGCCGACCTCGCCGCCGCCTATGGCCGCGACGGGCTGCTGGTGGTGGAGGATGCGGTCCCGCCATCCGACTGCGACGCCCTGATCGACCGGTCCCATGCCATCGTAGACGCCTGGGACCCGGCGGAGGGGCGCTCGGTCTTCTCCACCACCGCGCCGAAACACGCCTCCGACACGTATTTCCGGGAGAGCGGCGACAAGATCCGGGTGTTCCTAGAGGACGGGGCCGTGGATGCGGCGGGCGATCTCACCGTCGACCGGCACCGGGCGGTGAACAAGCTCGGCCACGCCATGCACGACCTGGATCCGGTGTTCGACCGGGTGTCGCGCAGTCCGGTGCTGGCCCGGATCGCCGCCGCCCTGGGCATCGCCGCGCCGAAGCTGGCGCAGTCCATGGTGATCTGGAAACCGCCGGCGATCGGCGGCGCGGTGGTGCCGCATCAGGACGCCGCCTTCCTGGTTACCGACCCGCCCACCGTCACCGGCTTCTGGCTGGCCCTGGAGGATGCGGACGAGAGCAATGGCTGCCTGATCGCCCAGCCCGGCGGGCACCGGGGACCGCTGCGCCAGCGTTTCCTGGAGCGCGGCGGGGCGCTGGCCCTGGAGACCCTGGACGACTCGCCCTACCCGGCCGACGGGTTCGTCGCGCTGCCGGCACGCAAGGGAACCCTGGTGGTGTTGCACGGGTTACTGCCCCATGGCAGTGCGGCCAACACGTCGCCGCGCTCCCGCATGGCCTATACGCTGCATGTGGTGGACGGCGAGGCGGCCTGGCATCCCGGCAACTGGATCCGCCGCCGCCCGGACGATCCGTTCCGCGGCTTCTGACCGGAGAGCTCATGTTCAGGATGCTGCGCGATCTGTGCCTGCTCCTCGTGGTGATCCTCGGCCTGACCGGGGGATCGCAGGTCACCTCCTTCGTCGATGCCTATGCGCAACGGTTGGGCGGGGCGGTGGACGAACTGGACCGGCAGGTGACGGCCCACCGCACCGAGGCCGCTGCCCAGAACCTGACCCTGGAGGCCTATCTGGAGCGCCACCGCGCCAACGCGGACCCGGCGATCCAGGGCTCCGGCCGCCGCCTGACCGCCATGGTGGAGCGGCTGGCCGACCTGCGGGACGCCCGCGCCGAGCTGGACGCGGCGGGACCCTGGACCCGGCCGGCGGTGGCCCTGCGCCATTCCGACAGCGAGATCCTGGGCAATGCCTATGCGGAATGGCGGCCCGGTCTGACGATCGATCCCCGCTGGGGTCTGGTCGGCGCGGGTCTGGCCTGGATGCTGTTCGCGGCGGTGTCCACGCTGCTGGTGCGCGGCTTCCGCTCCCCCCGCCGCCGCGCCCCCGCCCGCTGACGCACCCGCCCGCTGACGCACCCGCCCGCTGACGCACCGGCCCTCGCCCGCCCTCGCCCACCGTCATCCTGAACTTGATTCAGGATCAAGCTGCAGACGCCGGACACATGATCCTGAATCAAGTTCAGGATGACGGGGAGTTCAGGATGACGGGGAGTTCAGGATGACGGCGCGGGCGGGATGAAGTCAGGGTGGAGGCCGGGCAGGCTCACGACCCTTTCACAGCGACGACCGTCGCGGCGCCCGACTCATATTCCGGCACCATGCGGCCGAGGATCTCCACCGTTGCTCCCATCTGCCGCGAGCGGGCGGCGGCCTCCAGCTCGTCCAGGCCGCGCTCGATCAGGGCGCGATCGGCGGTGCGGGGATGGGCGCGGCGGATGGCCGGGATCTCCGTCGCCTCCAGCGTCTCCGCCCCGTGGAACAGTTCCTCGTGCAGCTTCTCGCCGGGACGCAGGCCGGTGAAGGCGATGGCGATGTCCTTGCCCGGCTCCAGCCCGGCGAGCCGGATCATCCGGTCGGCGAGATCCACGATCTTCACCGGCTCGCCCATGTCGAGCACGGTGATGCCGCCGCGCTCGCTCTCCAGGGCGGCGGCCTGCAGCACCAGCTCCACCGCCTCGCGCACGGTCATGAAGTAGCGGGTGATGTCCGGGTGGGTCACGGTCAGCGGGCCGCCGCGCTCGAGCTGGCGCTGGAACAGCGGCACCACAGAGCCGGTGGAGCCCAGCACGTTGCCGAAGCGGGTGGTCACGAAGCGGGTGCCGCCGTCCAGGTCGAGCGCCTGGCAGTAGGCCTCGGCCAGCCGCTTGGTCGCTCCCATGACGTTGGTCGGGTTCACCGCCTTGTCGGTGGAGATCACCACCACGGTGCCGACCCCGGCGGCCCGGGCGGCGTCGGCGACGATGCGGGTGCCGACGGCATTGGTCAGCACCGCGTCGCAGACATTGGCCTCCATCAGCGGCACATGCTTCAGGGCGGCGGCGTGGAACAGGATTTCCGGCTGCGCCTCGCCCAGGATCTCGGTCACCCGGGCGCGGTCGCGCACATCGCCGATCAGGGCGGCGCGGGGCAGGTGGGGCACCCGTTCGGCCAGTTCCAGGTCGATCCGGTAGAGCGCGTATTCCGACTGGTCCACCAGGGTGATGTGGGCCGGGCCGAGATCGGCGATCTGGCGGACCAGCTCCGAGCCGATGGTGCCGCCGGCCCCGGTGACCAGCACCCGCCGGCCGGCGATCAGCCGCTGCATGGAGGGGCGGTCCAGGGTCGCCTGCGGGCGGCCGAGCACGTCCTCCACGTTGATCGGGCGGAGCTGCACCTGGCCGTCGCCGGGCGTCTCCAGCGCGCTCAGGGTGGGCATGCGGCTGACCGGAATGCCGATGGCGTCGGCCCGATCTAGCAGGCCGCGGATCGTCGCCCCGTCGATCTGGCGGCGGGTCAGGATGATGCGCTGCGGCCGCAGGCCTTGGCCGGTCAGCCGGGTGACCACATCCTCCAGATCCTTCAGCCCGCCGAAGACCGGCACCCCGCGGATGCGCCGGCCGGTGCGCGAATCCCGGTCGTCGACGATGCCGACCACCCGATAGGGCACCTCGTGGCCGGGGGCGGTCTCGCGGATGAACAGGTCGGCCCCGTCGCCGGCGCCCACCAGCAGCACCGGCACCTTGCCCTGGGCGTTGCGCTCGAACAGCGCGGAGATCGTGCCGTCCTTGAGCAGCCGGTAGCCGACCCGGGGCAGCCCGAGCAGGATCGTCAGCAGGGCGGCCTCGATCACCAGGAAGGAGCGCGGCAGGGAATCCAGCCGGGTGACGATGAACTGCAGCACCAGGAAGGCGGCGATGATCACCGCCACCGCCCGCACGATCTGCCCGAGATCGCCGATCGACGTGTAGCGCCATACCGCGGTGTCGAGCCGCATCACCAGGAACACCGCCAGCGCGGTCAGGGTGAACAGCGCCGTGCCGGTCTGGATCGCCTGCATCGGCCACCAGGCGATCTGGTCGCCTAGCCGCAGATACAGCGCCAACGGGAACGACAAGGCAGCCATCACCGTGTCATGGGCGAAGATCAGCAGGGAGCGTCTGAAAGCGCGGGGGTTCATGCGATGTCGCGGGCTGGGGTGGCGGTGGGGCGGGAGTCTATCACGCTTGCCTCCCGCCATCGGCACTCAGCAGCGGGTCCGCGGTCTCCCGGACAGCCTCCAGCATCCCGGCCCGTGGGTCGACGACCGGCTTCCAGCCCAGGGTGTGGCGCAGGGCGCTGTCGTCGAAGGCGCAGGATCCGCCGAGCCGCCGGCCGGTATCGCCCAGCAGGGCCAGGCCCCGCGCCGGGACGGGCAGCAGCAGCGCCCGGCGGCCGAGCGCATCCAGGATCCGTCGGGTCAGCGCCCCGGTAGACAGGGCCTCGCCGTCGGTGGCGAAGAAGGTGCGGCCGGCCGCTTCCGGGTGCTCCAGGCAGGCAAGGGTGGCCGAGGCGAGGTTGTCGCGGTGCAGGAAGGAGCGCC
Organism: Thalassobaculum sp.; assembly: GCF_965223715.1. Classification (GTDB taxonomy): domain Bacteria; phylum Pseudomonadota; class Alphaproteobacteria; order Thalassobaculales; family Thalassobaculaceae; genus Thalassobaculum. The sequence goes on from NZ_OZ245012.1 coordinate 4,131,862, forward strand.
GGTTGCCGGAGATGCCCAGCGGCAGCACCGGCGGCGCGCCGCGCAGGAAGTCGATGATCCGCCGCAGGTTGCCGCCGCTGCCCGGGCCGTAGACCGGCGGCGGCCGCAGGATCACCACCTCCAGGTCACTCTTCGCCAGCACCTGTTCGGCCGCGAGCTTGGCGCGGCCATAGGAATCGCCCGGCGTCGGTGTCGCGGTCTCGTCGATGCCAGAGAACGGGGTGGTCTCGCCGGTCGCCTTGACCGAACTCATGAACACGAATCGGCGCGCTCCGGCCGCCGACGCAGCCTCGGCCAACCGTTTCGTTCCGTCAACGATGCTGTCTCCCAGGACCGCGTCGGACAGGCCGCCTGGCGCGCTGGGGCTGGACAGGTGGATGACCGCCTCGACCCCCTCCAGGGCGGCCGACCATTCGGTGCGCGGGCCGAGATCGCCGACCGTCACCGCCCGGTCGCGCCAGCGCGGCGCCAGGGTGGCCGGATCGCGCACCGCAGGGACGGGCTCATGGCCGGCGGCCTCCAGGTCGCGCAGCACGGCGCGGCCGACATAGCCGCTGGCGCCGGTGACCAGGACCCTCATGCCGGCCTCGGGGCGTGTCGGCCCACGCGCATCAGAAGGAGATAGGCGAGGGCCGCGACGGCGAGCCCGGCGGCGAGGGCGGCCCAGGGGTTCACCGCGGCCAGTCCCCAGGCGATTGCGATGAGCAGGGCGTTGGCGGCGAGCACGGCGCCGCAGACCCGGTCATGGGGCCAGCCGCCCTGCACCGCGCGCTGATAGGCGTGCTCGCGATGGGCCTCGGTCGGCTTCTTGCCGCGGGCCAGCCGCCGGATCAGGGTCACCGAGGCGTCGACCACGAAGACCAGCGGCAGGACCAGGGCGGCGGCCAGGGCCGGACCACCCGGCTGGGCGGTATCGATCAGCAGGTAGCCGACCAGGAAGCCGAGCGGGATGCTCCCGGAATCGCCCAGGAAGATCCTCGCCCGGTGCCAGTTCCAGATCAGGAATCCCAGAGCGGCGCCGAGGATCGCGGCACTCGGGCCGAGCAGCGACGCCGGGGCGAGACCGAGGACGGCGAGGCCGCCGATGCCGAGCGCGATGGCGGCGGTCTCGCTGCCGACGATTCCGTCGATGCCGTCCATGAAGTTGTAGAGATTGATGAACCAGAGCCAGGCCAGCGCCGTCAGGGTCAGGTCGAGGGGCTGCGGCAGGTAGGCGGCGAAGGCCCCGTGTCCGCCCAGCGCCCAGAGCCCGCCTACCACGGCCACGCCATGGGCGGTCAGGCGGATGCCGGCCGAAAGGTTGCGCAGGTCGTCGATGAAGGAGACCACGGCCAGGCCGATCGCCAGAGCCATGGCGACACCCATCCCCCCGGCCGGCTCTCCCCGGGCCATGGCCGCGCCGAGAGCGGTGGCGACGATGGCGGCGATCACGGCGATGCCGCCGCCGCGCGGTGTCGGGATCACATGGCTGGACCGGTCGTTGGGGTGGTCGAGCACCGCCGCGCGCCGCAGCAGCGACAGCACCGCGCGGGTGGCGAGGCAGGAGAGCGCGGCGCCCAGGCCGACGATGATCAGAATCGCAGTCATCGCCAGGGCTTATACACAGCCGGGGCGAGGGGAGATAGGACGCTTTCGGGTTGCCCCGGGGCCTTACGGTTTCGCGCGTCCAGTTAGCGCCGGTCCTCGCGGCGCAGGGCCCATTTCACCGAGACCGACTCCAGCTCCCGCAGCTCGGCCAGCGGCACGGCGATGACGATCTGCCGGGTGCGCTGCAGCCGGCCGCCCTCGCCGAAATAGACGCTCTCGTTGATCGCCAGCCGGCCGCCGGTCACCCGCAGGCGCCAGCCGCCGCCGGACGGCATGCGCAGCAGCACCGAGGCGCCGTTCTGGATCAGCGAGGCGGAGACCCGCGGGTGCAGGTGGAAGCGGATCGCCGCCTCCTGCGGTTTCGCCCCCGGCCCGCCGGTATAGCTCAGCACGTCCTCGCCGCGCAGGTCGTCGCCGCCGGCGGCCAGGAACAGGCGGCGGCGGTGCAGGATCGAGTGGCTCTCGCGGTAGCCGTCATGCTCGGCCTCGACCCAGACGGCGCCGTCCGCCTCCCAGCGCTCCAGGCGGACCTGGGCGGGGCGTCGGCCGAGGCTGCCATCGGCGCGCAGCTCGGTGGTGTTGGTGTCGTCGATCACCAGCCCGGAATGGGCGGCCGAGGCCCGCAGCAGCCCCTGCCAGCGCGGATCGCCAGGGGCCGCCCCGCAATTGACGATCAGCCGCTCCTTGCCGACCGAGAATTCCAGGCTGAGGGTACCGGCATGGGCGGTGTCGTCGGCCGCGACCGGGGCGGCGGTGTCGAGGATCGCGACGGCCCGGCCGGCCACGAGCCGCTCGAACCCGGCCTCCAGGGCGGAGGTCACGGCCCGGGTCTTGGTCTCGGCCCGGGCGATCAGTGTGTCCAGCCGCCACACCTGCCCCTCCGTGGCGCCGTTGAACAGGGCGAGGCCGCCATCGCCGTGGCGCAGCATGCGAAGCACGCCGGTCATGCGCTGGATCGTCTCGTCCAGGGCGGCGGTGGATTCCCGACCGGCGGCGCGCAGGGCGGCGCGGGCATCGACCAGCGCGACCAGGGCGTCGGTCTGCATGGCGGGCGAGCGCGACCGGTGGCCGCCATCGGGGAGGATCTGGGCGCGGATCGCGGCATCCAGCCGGTCGACCAGCCCCTGGATCTCGTCGCCGTCGGCGCCGAGGGCGACCGCCGCGATCAGCGCCCCGCGCAGCGTCTCCAGCCGGGACACCCCGTCGGGGCCGCTCTCCACCGCGCTGAGCAGGTGGCGGTACTGGCGGATCAGGCTCTCCAGCACCCGGCGGCGGAACTCGTCATCGGCGGAATCGGCGAAGAAGCCGAAGGTATGGACCCAGGCGGCGACGCGGGCGGCCAGCAGGTCGGCCCGCCAGGCCAGCCGGTGCCAGGTCGGAAACCGCTCGATCCAGGCACCGACCAGGTCGCGGGCGCGGCGCCGGGCGGCGTCGCCGCCGAGATCGCGCAGGTCGCGCAGCCACTCGAACCGGTGCAGGGCCTCCAGCGCGGCATCGCTGTAGCCGCTCTGGCCCCAGGGATCGGCCCCGACCTGAACGGCGGTCCCGCCGAGGGTGTAGGTGCCCTCCAGAAGCTCGCGGCCGAGATCGGAATCGCCGGTCCAGGCATCGGCGACGGGAACCGCCAGCCCGTCCGGCACCGGTCCGGACAGACGCCAGGCATGCACCGGCGAGGCGAAATAGGCGTCCCGCAGGCGATCCGACAGTCCGCGCCTATCCCGCCGCCTGCTCACGACCGTTCTCCCGTCAGTTGGCGGCCCTGATCGCGGCGATGTTCGCCGCGTAGGCATCGGTGCCGCCCTTGAAGGTGGCGGTCCCGGCGACCAGCACGTCGGCCCCGGCCGCCACGATGCGCCCGGACGTCTCCGCCGTCACCCCGCCATCGACCTCCAGGTGGATGGAGCGGCCGGTGGCGGCGATTCTCTGGCGCACGGCGGCGATCTTGTCGAGCTGTGAGGCGATGAAGGCCTGGCCGCCGAAGCCCGGGTTCACGGTCATCACCAGGATCAGGTCGACCATGTCCATCAGGTTGTCCAGCGCCTCCACCGGCGTGCCCGGGTTCAGCGCCACGCCCGCCTTCGCCCCCAGCGAGCGGATGAGCTGCAGGGTGCGGTGGACATGGGGGCCGGCCTCCGGATGCACGGTGACGATATCGGCCCCGGCCTCGATGAAGCCGCCGACATAGGCGTCGACCGGCGAGATCATCAGGTGGACGTCGAAGGTCTTCTGCGTATAGGGCCGGATCGCCTTCACGATCGCCGGGCCGAGCGAGATGTTCGGCACGAAATGCCCGTCCATCACGTCGACATGGATCCAGTCGGCGCCGGCGGCGTCGACGGCACGGATCTCCTCGCCGAGCTTGGCGAAGTCGGCGGCGAGAATGGAGGGGGCGATCAGCGGTGCGTTGGCCATGGCCGGTCGGTAGCAGGTTGCGCCGGTCGCTTCAAGCGCCAGTACCCCGTCGCCGCCCCGGCATCGGCTCGGGGGACGGGCGCGCTCCCCTGTCGCCAAACGCAACGGGCGCCCCTCGCCTGCGCGAAGGACGCCCGTACCGGCCGCCGGGGAGGCGGAGGGGGGGTTACTCCCCCGGGGCCGGGATCGCGTCGTGGGGACCGATATGCTCGGCCTCAGAGGCATGCCGCAGGGGGCGGTTGCCGGTCATCGCCCGGGCGACGACGTAGAACACCGGGGTGAAGAAGATCCCGAAGGCGGTCACCCCGATCATCCCGGAGAACACCGTCAACCCCATGGCGTAGCGCATCTCCGCCCCGGCACCGGTTGAGATGATCAGCGGGACCACACCCATGATGAAGGCCATGGACGTCATCAGGATCGGCCGCAGCCGCAGGCGGCTGGCCTCGATCGCCGCGGCCACGGGACCGCGCCCCGCCAGTTCCAGGTCGCGGGCGAACTCCACGATCAGGATGGCGTTCTTCGCCGACAGTCCGACCAGCACGACCAGGCCGATCTGGGTGAAGACGTTGTTGTCCCCGCCGGTCAGCCAGACCCCGGTCATCGCCGCCAGCACGCTCATCGGCACGATCAGGATGATTGCCAGCGGCAGGCTCAGGCTCTCGTACTGGGCGGCCAGCACCAGGAAGACCAGCAGCAGGGCGAGCGGGAAGATGATCAGGGACGAATCGCCCGCCAGGATCTGCTGGTAGGTCAGGTCGGTCCATTCGAAGCTGAACCCGGACGGCAGGGTCTCCGCCGCGATCCGCTCCACCGCCGCCTGGGCCTGGCCGGACGAATAGCCGGGGGCCGGCGCGCCGCTGACATCGGCGGCGATGAAGCCGTTGTAGCGCATCGCCTGCTCGGGGCCGACCGCCGGCTCCACCGTCAGCAGGGCCGACAGCGGCACCATGGCGCCGGAGCTGGAGCGCACCTTCAGCGCGCCGATATCCTCCGGCTGGGCCCGGTACTGGGCATCGGCCTGCAGACGGACCGAGTAGGTGCGGCCGAACCGGTTGAAGTCGTTGACGTAGAGGCTGCCCAGATAGATCTGCAGGGTCTCGAACACGTCGGTCACCGACACGCCGAGCTGCTGGGCCTTGGTGCGGTCCAGATCGGCATAGAGCTGGGGCACGTTCACCTGGAAGTTGGTGAAGACGTTGGCCAGTTCCGGCGCCTGGCGGGCCGCAGCCAGGAACTCCTGCACGACGGTGTTGAGCTCCTCGTAGCCGCGCGACGTCCGGTCCTGGATCTGCAACTTGAAGCCGCCGGTGGTGCCGAGGCCCTGCACCGGGGGTGGGGGGAAGATCACCACGAAGGCGTCCTGGATCGCGCCGTACTGGGCGTTCAGCCGGCCGGCGATGGCCCCGGCGCTCTGCGTTGCGCCCTGGCGTTCCTCGAACGGCTTCAGGGTGGCGAAGACGATGCCCGCACTGGAGCTGTTGGTGAAGCCGGCGATCGACAGGCCGGGGAAGGCCACCGCACTCTCGACGTCCGGGTCGTCCAGGGTGATCCGGCTCATCTCGCGGATCACGCCTTCCGTGCGGTCCAGGGTGGAGCCGTTGGGGAGCTGGGCGAAGCCGATCAGGTACTGCTTGTCCTGCATCGGCACGAAGCCGCCGGGCACCTGGTTGAAGATGGCGTAGGTGGCGCCGAGCAGGGCCAGGTACAAGCCCACGGTCACCGTCTTGTGCCGGGTGATCTGGGCGACGCCGCCGCCATAGGCGTTGGAGCCGCGCCGGAACACCGCGTTGAAGCCGCGGAACAGCCAACCGAAGGCGAAGTCCATCGCCCGGGTCAGGCCGTCCTTCGGCGCGTCATGGCCCTTCAGCAGCAGGGCGGCCAGGGCCGGCGACAGGGTCAGGGAGTTGATCGCCGAGATCACCGTGGAGATCGCGATGGTCAGCGCAAACTGCTCGTAGAACTGGCCGGTCAGGCCGGTGATGAAGGCCAGCGGCACGAACACCGCCACCAGCACCAGGGCGATGGCGATGATCGGGCCGGAGACTTCGCGCATGGCCTTGTAGGTCGCGGCCTTTGGCGCCAGTCCTTCCTCGATGTTGCGCTCCACGTTCTCGACCACGACGATCGCGTCGTCGACCACGATGCCGATCGCCAGCACCAGCCCGAACAGGGACAGGGCGTTGATCGACACGCCGAGCAGGTGCATCGCGGCGAAGGTGCCGACCACCGAGACCGGCACGGCCAGCAGCGGGATGATCGAGGCCCGCCAGGTCTGCAGGAACAGGATCACCACCAGCACGACCAGCCCGACCGCCTCCAGCAGGGTGTGGATGACGGATTCGATGGAGGCGCGCACGAACTGGGTGGGGTCGTAGACGATGGAGTAGTCCACGCCCTCGGGCATGTAGCCCTTCAGCTCCTCCATCGTGGCGCGCACATCGTCGGAGATCTGGATGGCGTTGGAACCCGGCGCCTGGAAGATCGGAATGGCGACGGCCGACTTGTTGTCCAGCAGCGAGCGCAGGGCGTATTCGGCCGCCCCCAGCTCGATCCGGGCGATGTCGCGCAGGCGGGTCACCGCCCCGTCCTCGCCGGTCTTCACGATGATCTCGCCGAACTCCTCCTCGGTCTCCAGCCGGCCCTGGGCGTTGACCGGAAGCTGCAGGTCGACGCCGATCAGGCCCGGCGAGGCGCCGATGATGCCGGCGGCGGCCTGGATGTTCTGCTCGCGGATGGCGGCGGCGACGTCGCCGGCCGACAGGTTGCGCTCGGCCACCTTCTGCGGGTCGAGCCAGATCCGCATGGCGTAGTCGCCGGAGCCGAACAGCCGGACCTGGCCCACGCCCTCGATCCGCGCCAGCCGGTCCTTCACGTTCAGGACGGCGTAGTTGCGCAGATAGGTCATGTCGTAGCGGTCGTTCGGCGACAGCAGGTGCACGACCATGGTCAGGTCGGGCGAGCTCTTCACCGTGGTCACGCCCAGACGGCGGACCTCTTCCGGCAGGCGCGGCTCGGCCTGGGTGACCCGGTTCTGCACGAGCTGCTGGGCCTTGTCCGGGTCGGTACCCAGGCGGAAGGTCACGGTCAGGGTCATCAGCCCGTCGGTGGTGGCCTGGCTGCTCATGTAGAGCATGTCCTCCACCCCGTTGATCGCCTCCTCGATGGGGGTCGCCACGGTGGCGGCGATCACCTTCGGGTTGGCGCCCGGATACTGAGCGTTCACCACCACGGTGGGCGGCACGACCTCGGGATATTCGGAGATCGGCAGGCTGCGCAGGGCGAGCAGCCCGGCGACGAAGATCAGGACCGACAGCACCCCGGCGAAGACCGGACGGTCGATGAAGAAACGGGAGATGTTCATGTCAGGTGTCCGGTTTTCGGAAAACGGGGAGGGAAGGACGGCGTCAGTTCGACGCCGTCTCCAGGGGGAGGTCAGGGGTCATGGCAACTTGTTCGGGGGCGACCAGCGCGCCCGGGCGGACCCGCTGCAGGCCGTTGACGACGATCCGCTCGCCGGCGTTCAGGCCGCTGGTGACCACCCGCAGGCGGCCGGCGCTCGGGCCGAGGGTGACCTCGCGATACGACACGGTGTTGTCGTCGGCGACGACCAGCACGAACTTCTTGCCCTGATCGATGCCGACCGCCCGGTCGGTGATCAGCAGCGACCGCTCGGCCACCGCCTTGCCCATGCGCAGCCGGGCGAACTGGCCCGGGATGAGAAACCCGTCGGGATTGTCGAACTGGGCCCGGACATGGACCGTGCCGCTGCCGGCGTTGACGGTGTTGTCGATGAACTGCAGGTGACCGCGGATCGGCTCGGAACTGCCGAAGGGGGCGGCCATCTCGACCGGGATGCGGCTGACGTCGCGGTTGCCGCCGGTGCCGAGGTCGCGGATCGCCTCCAGCACCACCTGCTCGTCGGCGTCGAAGCTGGCGTAGATCGGATCGACCGAGACCAGGGTGGTCAGGGCCGGGGCGCCCGCGCCGGCCGGCACCAGGTTGCCGACATCGACCAGGATCTGGCCGACCCGGCCGGAGACGGGCGCGCGGATCTCGGTATAGCCGAGGTCGAGCTGGGCCTTCCTCAGATCCGCCTCGGCGGCCTGGAAGTTCGCCTGGGCCTCGCGATAGGCGTTGGCCCGGCTGTCACCCTCGCGGATCGGCAGGGTGCGGGTCTTGACCAGCTGCTGGGCCCGCTCATGCTCCTTCTTGGTGAAGGCGAGCCGTGCCCGCGCAGCAGTGGCCTGGGCCTCGGCCCGCGCCACCTCGGCGGCGAAGGGCTCCGGATCGATGGTCACCAGCAGGTCGCCCGCCTGCACCAGGCTGCCCTCGCGGAAATGCACGGACCGGACCTGGCCGGCGACCCGTGAGCGGACTTCCACACGCTCGACCGCCTCCAGGTGGCCGGAGAACTCCTTCCAGCCGACGAGGTTCTGGGCCTCGACCGTGGCGACGGAGACCGGCACCGCAACCGGCGCCTGAACGGCCGGCGAGGCTTCTCCCGTGGCGGCCGTCTCCTCGGAATGGGAGGGGGAGAGGGCGAGCATGCCGCCGGCGATGATTGCGGCTACCGCGGCCGAGCCCAGTATGATTTTGTAGCCGCGACCTTTGGATTGAGTGCCAGCCATCGGAACGCTCCATATCTCGTTTTGTACCGATCGGTAAGAAATCGGTTCGGCCGGATATGGAGGGTGGACATGGGTCGATCAAGTACCCACCTTACCGATCGGTACAAAAAAAATCGAGTGGAGGATTCAGGCCATGAGCCGGCCGCGGACATTTTGTGAGGTTTCCGCCCTGGACAGGGCCCTCGAGGTGTTCTGGCGCTCCGGATACGAAGGCGCGTCGATCTCCGCCCTGACCGAGGCGATGGGGATCAACCGGCCGAGCCTCTATGCTACCTACGGCAACAAGGAAGAGCTCTTCCAGAAGGCGCTGGCCCGCTATGTCGCCCTGAAGAACGAGTTCTTCCAGGAGGTTCTGGCCGAACCGACCGCCCGTGAGATGGTGGCCAAGCTGCTCGACGGGGCGGCCGAGATCCTGACCGATCCGGAACACCCGGCCGGCTGCCTGTCGGTCCAGGGTGCGCTCGCCTGTTCGGCCGAGACCGAGCGGGTGCATCACGAGCTGGCGAAGATCCGGGCCGAGTACGAAGGGCGCCTGCGCCAGCGCTTCGCGGAGGAATGCGCCGACGGCCGGCTGCCGCCGGGGACCGATCCGGACGTGCTGGCCCGGTTCGTCGCCACCATCAGCCACGGCATGTCGGTGCAGGCGAGTGGTGGCGCCACCTGCGAGCAGCTCCGCGAGGTCGCCCAGATGGCCATGCGCGCCTGGCCGGTGCCGGATCAGGCCCGAGCCTAGCTCCTGACCAGCCGGCAGGCGTAGAATCCGTCGATCCCGCCGGCCTCGGACAGGTGGTCGGGGCGGGTGCGCAGGTCGCCCTCGGCCGTGATCAGCTCCGACAGGCCGCCGATCTCCTCGGCCGTGACCGGGAGCCGCTGGACCGTCGCATTGCGCGCCATCAGGGCCTCGATCCGCTCGGCCCCTTCCGCGCTTTCCAGGGAGCAGGTGCAGAACACCACCGTGCCGCCCGGCTTGACCATGGACAGGGCGGTGTCGAGAAGCCGGTCCTGCAGCATGGCCAGCTTGGCCACGTCGCCCGCGCCCTTCAGCCAGGGGATGTCCGGGTGGCGGCGCACCGTGCCGGTGGCCGAGCAGGGGGCGTCCAGCAGCACCGCGTCCACCGGAACCGGCGGTTTCCACTTGGCGGCATCGGCGGTCACGCAGGTGGCGGCGAGTTGCAGACGGCTCAGGTTCTCCTGCATCCGCTTGACCCGCTTGGCCGCCCGGTCGACGGCGATCACATGGGCCGCACCGGCGGCGAGCTGGGCGGTCTTGCCGCCCGGCGCCGCACAGAGATCGACCACGGTCCGGCCGGCCACGTCGCCCAGCAGCCGGACCGGCAGGGCGGCGGCGGCGTCCTGCACCCACCAGGCTCCCTCGGCGAAGCCGGGCAGGGCATCGACCCGACCCTCGATCGGCCGGCGCAGGCTGCCGGTCGGCAGGATCTCAGCCCCCAGGGCCTCGGCCCAGTGCTCCGGGTCGGTCTTCACTGTGATGTCGAGCACCGGCTCGCGCTGGACGGCGGCGGCCATCGCCTCCGCAGTTTCCGCGCCATAGGTCTCGCGCCAGCTCTCCGCCAGCCAGTCGGGCAGGGCGTCCAGGGCGGGCAGGGTGTCGATGGTCTCGCGCGCCTCGCGGTCGAGGCGGCGCAGCACCGCGTTTGTCAGCTTGGCGAACTTCTCGTGGCCGCGGGACCGCACCAGGTTGACCGCGCTGTCCACGGCGGCATGGGGCGCGACCTTCAGTACCAGCAGCTCGGTCGCCGCGATCCGCAGCACGTCACGCACGGCTGAGGCTTTCAGCGGCAGCGGCTGGGCCAGGCAGGTGTCGATCAGCCGGTCCACATGACCGAGCCGGCGCAGGGTGGAGGCCACCAAGGTGCGGGCGAAGCCGCGGTCGCGATCCGGCAGCCAGCCCATGCCGTCATGGGCGACCAGGGCCTCGTCCAGCGGCGTCTTTTTCGCCAGCACCGCGCGCAGCAGGTCGAAGGCGACGCTGCGGGCGGCGGAGATCTTCGGATCGCCGGCGGATTGGGGATCGGATGTCTCGTCGGTCATGGCGGCGGGTTTGAGCACGGCTGAGCCGCCAAGCAAAGGGGAAAGGCGCCCCCTCGCCGCCGGATCAGCGCGGCGCCACCCCAGTCAGGACCGTGCCGAGGTCGTCGGACAGGGTCTTGCCGAGCCGCACGACGCCCGCATCCTTGGGCAGGCCCGCCAGCTCCGGATGGCTGCGATCGAACGAGGTCACCACCGCGCAGGGCAGGTCGGCGGTGGACTTGATCGCCCGCAGCGCGTTGATCAGGTCGACGCCGGAGATCCCGTCCATGACGGCGGAGGTCAGCACGATGTCGGGGCGCTGGGTGGTCGACAGGCGGATGGCGTCGAATACGTCCAGGGCGGTCTGCGCCATGAAGCCGCAATTGGCCAGCTCGCGGGACAGCATGTGGCCCATGGTGCGGGCCCGGATGACCACCAGGGCCCGGCCCGGCTTCGCCGCGACGCTGGTCGGATCGAAGGCGGCGAGCGCCGGCAGCCGGGTCTGCATGGCCGCGGACTGCTTGGCGTCCGGCTCGCGGCCGAGTTCGATCAGGTCGGACAGGCAGTCGACGAAGCGCTGGTAGTCCTCGATCGGCAGCGGCGTCTGGTCGAGGGTCGCCGCCATATAGTCTTCGAAGCGGTGGGCGACGGTGGCGACGGTGCGGAACTGGAAGTTGGCGGCGGCACCCTTCACGCTGTGGATCTCGCGCGACAGGGCCATGATCGCATCGCGGTCGGCCCCCTTTCCGCTGGAGAGGTTGGTCAGCGAGACCTGCATCCGCGCAAGGCGGTCGGAGGATTCCCCGAGAAATTCCTGCGTAAGATTCGCAACGATATCGTCGAACAGTGCCATGGAAGCCCACCCCCAATTGCCCGCCGCGACGCAATGAGGCGGCGCGGAACCCTGCCGAAGGACAGTTAAGGTTTCGTCAACGAGCGGTCGAGCGAATTGCGCCGACCGCGTTGACGAGAACCCGGGCCGCAGTCAGGGCGGACAGGCCGTCGGGGTCGCGCTCGGGGATGAACTCGATCATGTCGAAGGCGCGCAGCCGGGCTTTGGCCGCCACGCCGTGGATCAGATCGATCGCCTGGGTATAGGTCAGGCCGCCCGGGGTGGGGGCGACGACCGCCTTCATGATCGACGGATCGAGCGCGTCGCAGTCCAGGGTGATCAGGCAGTTCGCCCCGGCCGGGACGTGTTCCAGCGCCGCCTCGATGCCGTGGCGGTGGACGTCGCGGGCGGTGACGATCTCCGCGCCCCAGGTCTCGGCGATCTGCACCTCCTCCTGCATGGCCGAGCCGAGGCCGCGGATGCCGACCTGGACGATGCGTTCCACATGGGCCATCTCCGAGGCCCGGCGCATGGTGCTTGAGAAGCCGTATCTCTCGCCGCGCCGCTCGTCCCGCCAGTCGATATGGGCGTCGACCTGGACGATGGTGAGCGGGCCGAGGGGGGCGAGCGCCTCGATGAACGGGATCGGCACGGAATCGTCGCCACCGATCATGACCGGTGCCGCCCCGGCCTGCAGGATGGCCGCGGTCGCGGCTGCGATCTTCTCCCGGTTGCCGGGCCCGTCCAGCGAGGATGTCTTCAGGTCGCCGGCATCGAGGAAGGCCAGGGTCCCGTCATCGTCCAGCGGCCGGCCCAGGTCGAAATCCCAGTGATGCGCCCAGCCGGCATCGTGGCTTAGCGCCTGGCGGAGGGTCGTCGCGGTGCCCGCCAACGCCTCGTTGCTGAACTCCGGATAGGGCGTGCCGTGGGGCGCGCCGAACAGCACGATTTCCGCGTCGGCCAGGGGCAGGTCGGTGCGGGCGCCGAAGAAGGCCGGCGCCGGGGCGGTGGTGTCGAGACTCATGCCGTCATCCTCAGTGTGCGGTGGCCCAGCTCTCGCCCCAGCCGGCCTCGGCGACCAGCGGGACCGACAGGTTCAGGACCGGAGCGGCGGCCCCCTCCATCACCTCCTTCACCAGGGCGGCGGTGGCCTCCACGTCGCCCTCGGGCACCTCGAACAGCAGTTCGTCATGCACCTGCAGCAGCATGCGGGCCTTGGAGTTCGCCCGCTCCAGGGCGACCGGCAGGCGGACCATGGCGCGCTTGATGATGTCGGCGGCGGTGCCCTGGATCGGCGCGTTGATCGCCGCGCGCTCGCCGAAGTTCCGCATGGCCGGGTTCTTCTCGCGGATCGCGGTGATATGGACCTTGCGGCCGAACCTTGTCTCCACGAAGCCCCATTCATGGGCGCGGCGCTTCATCTCGTCCATGTAGTCGCGGATGCCGGGGAAGCGCTCGAAATAGGCATTGATGTACTGCTGCGCCTCGCCCTGGGGCGTGCCGAGCTGGCGGGCCAGGCCAAAGCCGGAGATGCCGTAGATGATGCCGAAATTGATCGCCTTGGCCTTGCGACGGACCTCCGGCGTCATCTCCGCAAGCGGCACGCCGAACACTTCCGAGGCGGTCTGGGCATGGATGTCGATGCCCTCGCGGAAGGCGGCGCGCATGGTCTCCAGCCCGGCGATGTCGGCGACCAGCCGCAGCTCGATCTGCGAGTAGTCGACCGAGAGCAGCAGGTTGCCCGGCTCGGCGACAAAGGCGGTGCGGATCTTGCGCCCCTCCTCGGTGCGGATCGGGATGTTCTGCAGGTTCGGGTCGTTGGAGGACAGCCGGCCGGTGGCCGCCCCGGTCATGGAATAGGAGGTGTGGACCCGCTTGGTCTCCGGGTTGATGTCGTCGACCAGCGCGTCGGTGTAGGTCGACTTCAGCTTGGCGATCTGGCGGTAGTCCAGCACCTTCTCGGCCAGCTCGATGCCCTGGGCGGCCAGGCTCTCCAGCACGTCGGCGCCGGTGCCGTAGGCGCCGGTCTTGCCTTTCTTGCCGCCGGACAGGCCCATCTTGTCGAACAGGATCTCGCCGAGCTGTTTGGGCGAGGCGACGTTGAACTCCTCCCCGGCGAGCGTATGGATCTCGCCTTCGCGCTCGACCATGCGTTTGGCGAAATCGGCCGACATGTCGTTCAGGATCTTCGGGTCGACCCGGATGCCGTTGCGTTCCATGTCGACCAGCACCGGGATCAGCGGCCGCTCCAGGGTCTCGTAGACCGTGGTCATGTGCTCGTCGACCAGACGGGGGCGCAGCACCTGATGCAGGCGCCAGGTCATGTCCGCGTCCTCGGCGGCGTAGTCCCGGGCCTTGTCCAGCGGCACCTCGGCGAAGCCGATCTGGCTCTTCCCCTTGCCGCAGACCTCCTCGAACTTGATGTTCCGGTGCTCGAAATGCAGCAGGGACAGCTCGTCGAGCCCGTGGCCGTGCAGCCCGCCCTCCAGCACGTAGGAGGCGCACATGGTGTCGTCGAGCGGGGCCACCGTGATGCCGCCGTTGACCGGTCGGCTCAGCACCAGGCAGTCGTATTTGGCGTTATGGGCGACCTTCAGGACCGCCGGATTCTCGAACAGGCCCTTCAGGGCGGCGATCGCCTCCTCGAAGGGCGGCTGCTCCGGCGCATCGCCGTCGGACGCGGCGGCCAGCAGCTCGCCCTGGGCGGCGCTGCCCACATGGCGCAGCGGGATGTAGCACGCCTTGCCCGGACCCAGCGCCAGGGACACGCCCACCAGCTCCGCCCGCATGGCGTTGAGCGAGGTGGTCTCGGTGTCGAAGGCGACGGTGCCCTGGGCTTCGGCGGCGGCGATCCAGCCGCGCAGGCCCTCCAGGGTGGTGACCAGCTCGTAGCCGGCCGCCTCACCGGTCGGGGCGGAGACGGCGGCGGTGGCGGCGGTCTCCCCGGCGGCCTGTCCGGCCTCGCTTTCGAACCGGGCGATCAGCCGCTTGAAGTTCTGCTCGCGCAGGAAGGCGAGGATCTTGTCGGTATCGATGCCGCGCACCACCAGGTCGCCCAGCGGCTCCGGCACCTCGACGTCGTCCTTCAGGGTGACGAGCTGCTTGGAGATGCGGGCGAGTTCGGCATGTTCGATCAGGTTCTCGCGCCGTTTCGGCTGCTTAATCTCGCCGGCGCGTTCCAGCAGCGTTTCCAGGTCGCCGTATTCGCCGATGAGCTGGGCGGCGGTCTTTATGCCGATGCCGGGCACGCCGGGTACGTTGTCGACGCTGTCGCCGGCCAGCGCCTGGACGTCCACCACCTTCTCCGGGGAGACGCCGAACTTCTCCATCACCTGGTCGGGGCCGATCGGCACGTTCTTCATCGGGTCGAACATGTCGACCCCCGGCCGCACGAGCTGCATCAGGTCCTTGTCGGAGGACACGATGGTGACCCGCCAGCCCTTCTCCACCGCCTGGCGGGCATAGGTGGCGATGATGTCGTCGGCCTCGAAGCCGTCCATCTCGATGCACGGCGCGTTGAAGGCGCGGGTCGCCTCGCGGATCAGCGGGAACTGCGGGACCAGATCCTCCGGCGCGTCGGGGCGCTGGGCCTTGTATTGGGGGTAGATGTCGTTGCGGAAGCTGAACCGGCTGGCGTCGAAGATCACCGCCATGTGGTCGGCATCCATGTCGTCGATCAGTTTCACCAGCATGTTGGAGAAGCCGAACACGGCGTTCACCGGCGTGCCGTCCGGCCGGGTCATCGGAGGCAAGGCGTGATAGGCGCGGAAGATGTAGCCCGATCCGTCCACCAGGAAGAGATGGCTCTGCCCCGGCTCGGCGGGGGTCGGGATGGAGGGGGCGTTGGTGTCGGCCATCGGATCTTCCGGGGCTGGTGAGGCTGGGCGCGACTCTAGCGGACCGGAGCGGGGCGGCAACCGTTGAAGCGTCCTTGTCGCCCTCTATGGACGACCGGGGCGGATTTCGGCGCGGCCGCCCCAGTCCTGCCTCACGGAGCGTTTACCGCAGCGTCGCGGGCGCGTGATGTCGCGCGAGCGGCACCTGCCCGTATGCTCGGGCAACCGATCAGGAACGGCCGAACAGGGAAGTGGAACCGGGTCATGCACTACGCAGCTTTCTCCAGGGCGCTCGCCCGCATCGTCGCGATCGTGGCGGTCGCCGGCCTCGTGGCCTTCGTCGGACCGCGGATCACCCATGCCGGCCAGGATCCGGTCTATACCGAGTTCCTGTCGGACAAGGCGGTGGACGGCTACGACCCGGTCTCCTACTTCACCGACGGCAAGCCGGTGGAGGGGTCGGACGAGTTCGAGACCGAGTACAAGGGGGCTACCTGGCGCTTCAGCTCGGCCGAGCATCGCGACGCCTTCATCGCCGACCCGGCGAAATACGCGCCGCAGTATGGCGGCTACTGCGCCTGGGCGGTATCCCAGGGCTATACCGCCAAGGGCGACCCGCAGCACTGGCGTATCGTCGACGGCAAGCTATACCTGAACTACAACGCCGACGTTCAGAAGAAATGGGAAGCCGACGTTCCCGGACACATCCGGTCGGCCGACGGCAACTGGCCCAAGGTGCTTGAGTAGGCCGGGCGGTCTCTCAGGGGCGCTCTCTCAGGCGGCGTGCTCGCCCGCGCCCTCGCCGACCATCACAAAGGTGCGGGAGCAGTAGGGGCACACCACCTTGTGCTCGTCCTCGGGAATCTCCAGGAACACCCGGGGATGGCCGAGCGGACCGTCGCCGCCGTCGCAGGCGACCCGGTGTCCCGTCACCTCGATGGTCTCGAACGCGTCGTTGCTTGCCGCCGCCATGGCCCGATCCTCCGCGCTGCCCGCGCTTGTTCACGTGATCCCCGGATGATACCCACGACCGCGTCTCCCGCAAGGTTTTGATCAGTTGGGATGGGGTCATGGGATCGGTCCGCCTGTCGTTAACCAGTCTGTGCCTGCTCGTGCTTGCCGCCTGCGCGCCGCAGATCGCACGGCCGGGGACCGAGCAGGTGGTGCCGGAACTGGTTCAGCGGCCCTTCGCGGTGATGGAGGACGGCATCCGCCTGCCGTTGCGGATCTGGCGGCCGGAGGGCCCAGCCGAGGCTGCGGTCGTCGCCTTGCACGGCTTCGGGGACTATTCCAACGCCTTCGCCCAGCTCGGCGCCGACCTGTCGGCCCAGGGGGTCGCCGTCTATGCCGCCGACCAGCGCGGCTTCGGCGAGGCGCCGGGTTACGGCATGTGGCACGGTCGCGAGCGCATGGCCCGCGACGCCGAAACCCTGGTGCGGCTGGCCAAGGCGGACCTGCCCGGCGTGCCGGTCTACCTGCTGGGCGAGAGCATGGGCGGGGCGGTGGCGATGCTGGCCCTGTCCGATCCGGATACCCAGGCCGATGGGGCGGTGCTGTCGGCGCCCGCGGTCTGGGGCCGCGACTGGATGCCGCTGGTCCAGACCCTCAGCCTCGACATCATGGCCCATACGGTGCCCTGGCTGCCGCTGGAGCCGCGGGGCATCCGCATCATCCCCAGCGACAACATCGCCATGCTGCGGGCCCTGGCGCGCGACCCGCTGTTCATCAAGCGGCCGCGGGTGGACACGGTGCATGGGCTGGTGGCGCTGATGGGGGCCGCCCAGGCGGCCGCACCCGGGCTGCAGGGGGCGATCCTGGTGCTATACGGCCGCAAGGACGAGTTGGTGCCGCGCCGGCCGACCTGCGCCATGCTGCGGGCCCTGCCGCCGCGCCGCCGGGTGGCGCTGTACGACGAGGGCTATCACATGCTGTTCCGCGATCTGGAACGCGCCCAGGTGATCGCCGACATCGCGGCGTGGACGCGGGACCCGACGGCGGCGCTGCCCTCGGGCGAGGAGGCCGGGAGGGCGGCGCTGGAGCGGTTCTGCGGGGGGTGACCCGATATTCTCCACTTCCACAAACGTCTAAGGAATCCCTCTGTCCCGTTCCTCCTTCCAACACTCCCCGGCCCTGTGCCGGGGTCCACGGCGGGGCGCACCCGGACGCCGCAGGATGTTCGCATGCGTCCGTGCTATTGACGGGTGGGTCCCGGCACAAGGCCGGGAAGTGAGATTGTGGAAGGGGGGCGGCTTGGTCCTGACCTTCGTCAGGAGGACGGCACGCTACAGCACGATCACGTCCCGCGCCGGCGGGGTGGCGAGCAGGTGCCAGACCCGATCCTTGCGGCGCTCCAGGATGCGGCGCTGGTTCAGGTACCCCTTGTCGGTGATCTCGCCCGCATCGACGTTCGGCGGCTCGTCCAGGATCAGGGCCCGGGCGATGCGGGTGCTGGAGGCCGGGTTGGCGGCGTTGTGCCGCGCCAGCCCCGCACGGATCGCCTCGACCGTCGCGTCCGGCTTGGCGAAGACCAGGATGCCGATGGCGTCGCGGTCGTGGCCGGCGATCACCACGTCGCTGACCGCGGCCCCGCAGGCCGCGATCACCGCCACCCGCAGCGCGCCGACGCTGACCCAGGTGCCGGTCGACAGCTTGAAATCCTCGGCGATCCTTCCGTCGAAGATGATCCCGGCATTCGGATCCACCGGATCGGCCAGCCGCACCGCGTCGCCGCTGAGGAAATAGCCCTCTTCGTCGAACGCCTGGGCCGTCAGGTCGTCGCGTCCGGCATAGCCCGGCGTGATGTTCGGGCCGCGCAGGGCGATCTGCAGCTTGTCGCCGGTCGGCACCAGCTTGGCCTCCACCCCCGGCACCGGCACGCCGACCACGCCGGTCCCCTCCAGCACCAGATGGGCCGCCAGCGCCATCGGCGCGGTCTCCGTGGTGCCGTAGCAGGTGGTCAGTACCGGCAGCTCCCCCGTCGCCGCCTGCCCCAAGGCCTCGATCCGCCGCCACAGGGACAGCGGCAGGGTGGCGCCGGCATAGAACACGAATTCCAGCGCCTCGAAGAACCGGTCGCGCAAGGTCTCGTCCGCCTCCAGGTGGGGCAGCAGCATGTCCAGCCCGCGCGGCACGTTGAAATGCAGGGTCGGGCGGACGAGGCGGAGGTTCTCGACCGTGCGGCCGATCCGCTCCGCCGTTGGCCGACCGTCGTCGATATACAACGTGCCGCCATGGCTGATGGCGAGGCCCAGATTCTGGTTGCCGCCGAAGGTGTGGCTCCAGGGTAGCCAGTCGAGCATGACCGGTGGCCGCTCGGCCAGGAACGGCCAGACTTGGCCGAGGGCGGCCTGGTTGGAGGCGAGCATCCGGTGGGTGTTGATCACGCCCTTGGGGGTGCCGGTGGAGCCGGAGGTGAACAGGATCTTTGCCACCATGTTGCCGGTGATCGCCGGCATGTGGCCCGGTTCGGTCGCGGCGAGGTCGCTCACATCGCCGACGACCTCCGCACCGCCGAAATCGACCCCGGCACGTGCGCGCTCGAACGGCGCCAGCCCCTCGGCCAGGACCAGGCCGGGCCGGACGATCTCCAAGATCTGCTTCAGCTTGGCGAAGTCGCGGGACAGCAGCGAGTAGGCGGGCGAGACCGGACAGAACGGCACCCCGGCCCGGAACGCGCCCAGCATCAGCAGCGCCTGGTCGACCGAGTTCTCCGACAGCGCCATCACCGATCCGATCTCGCGCCCGATCAGCGCGGTGGCGATGCCGAGGCTGGCCCGGGCGGCCTCGGCGAAGCTCACCGCGCGCCAGCCGTCGCCCTGGCGTTCGGCCACCAGGGTGCGGTCCGGCGTGCGGCTTGCCCAGCGGTCCAGATGCTCGACGATGGTCTCGGGATGGGCGGCGGGCGGGGTGCGGGAGCGCAGGTGGATTGTGCCGTCGGCATCCCGGCGGATGGCGATATCGGGCAGTGCGAAGGGTGCCCGCTTCCGCGCCGGCTTCATGCAGGCGCACCGTCGGCTTCGCGGATGACCGCGAGGAACCGGGCGCCGAACTTCTCCAGCTTGGCCTGGCCCACGCCGTGAATCCCGGCGAAGGCTTCAAGCGAGGACGGTCGGCGCTCGGCCAGCTCGATCAGCGAGCGGTCGTGCAGCACCGTATAGGCCGGCAGGGAGAGCTCGCGGGCGATGTCGCGCCGCTCCTCCTTCAACGCCCGCAGCAGCCCGGCATTCTCCGGCGACACCGTGGCGACGGCTTCGCCCCGGTCGCGCCCGCTGGATTTCGTGCGCTTGGCGGTGTCGCGCCGCAGGGTGACGCCGGCCTGGCCCTTCAGCACCGCGCGCCCGGCCTCGCCCACGGTCAGACCGCCGAACCCGGCGGTGTCGATGGCGACGATGCCGCTAGCGACGAGCTGGCGGATGACGGAACGCCAGCCGTTGCGGTCGAACTCGGTGCCGACGCCAAAGGTCGGCAGCGCATCGTGTCCGTGCCGCTGCACGGCTTCCGTCTTGCCGCCGACCAGCACGTCGACGATGTGGCCGGCACCGAAGCGCTGGCCGGTGCGCAGGATGGCGGACAGCACCTTCTGGGCCGGGACCAGCCCGTCCAGGGTCTCCGGCGGCTCGCGGCAGGTATCGCAATTGCCGCAGGGCTCGGCCAGCGGCTCGCCGAGCGCGGCCAGCAGGGCCTGGCGACGGCAGCCCGCCGTCTCGCAGATGCCGAGCAGGGTGTTGAGGCGGCGGTGCTCGATCCGGCGCTGGTCCTCGCTCGCCCCGCTCTCGTCGACGAAGCGGCGGCGCTGGGCGATATCGGCCAGGCCGTAGAGCATCAGCACGGTGGCGGGCAGACCGTCGCGCCCGGCGCGGCCGATCTCCTGGTAATAGGCCTCCACCGAACCCGGCACGTCGGTGTGGAAGACGAAGCGGACGTCCGGCTTGTCGATGCCCATGCCGAAGGCGATGGTGGCGCAGACGACCAAGCCATCCTCGGTGACGAACCGGTCCTGGTTGGCCGCACGGATCTCAGGGTCGAGGCCGGCGTGATAGGGCACGGCCGGGATGCCCTGGCGGCAGAGGGCCGCCGCGGTCTCTTCGACCGCCCGGCGCGACAGGCAGTAGACGATGCCGCTCTCGCCCTTTCGGTCCTCCAGGAAGGCGAGGAGCTGCTTCATCGGGCTGCGCTTCTCGGCGATGCGCAGGTCCAGGTTCGGCCGGTCGAAGCCGAAGACGAACTCCTGGGCGTCGCCGCCGCAGAGCCGCTCCACGATGTCGCGCCGCGTGGCGGCGTCGGCGGTGGCGGTGAAGGCGGCGGTCGGCACGCCGAGCCGCTCGCGCACCCGCGCCAGGGTCAGGTAGTCGGGGCGGAAGGCGTGACCCCACTGGCTGATGCAGTGCGCCTCGTCCACCACCAGGCGGGTGACGCCGATATCCGACAGGTCGTCGAGGATGCCATCCAGGGCGAGGCGTTCCGGCGCGATGTAGAGCAGCCGCAGCTCGCCGGAGCGGGCCTGGCGCCAGATATCGCCGTTGGTGCCCGGCGCGTTGCCGGAATGCATGGCGGCCGCGCAGACGCCCTGCAGGCGCAGCGAGCGGACCTGGTCCTCCATCAGCGCGATCAGCGGCGAGACGACGACGGTCAGCCCGCCATCCATGACGGCGGGAAGCTGGAAGCAGAGCGACTTGCCGGCCCCGGTCGGCATGACGGCGAGGGTGTCGCGGCCGGCCAGGATGCTGTCGATGACGTCGCGCTGGCCGGGGCGGAAAGCGGCGAAGCCGAACACGTCATGCAGCGCCGTCTCCGGGCAGCGGCCGGAGGCTGCGGGCGAACCGTCGAGGAGGTCAGAATGGGCGAGAGCCATGGGCTCAGAGGTAGCACTGTCCTCGGTGCGGGTCATGGGGCGATGGCAGTCCGGCGGATCGCGGGCGTTGCTGGCCCGGGGCTATGGCAGGGACGGGGCGCGAATCGCGGTGTTTGTGGAACGCGGCGGCCCTTGGGGAGGCGCTGGCGGCATGGTCCTGACTTGCGTCAGGACGACGGCCATTTTCTTTTACCCATCCCTCACCGTCATCCTGATGCAAATCAGGATCAAGCCGCAGACCCGGCAGAAGCCCGAGACCCGGCAGAAGCTCGATCCCCGCGTCGGTCACGGACAGCCCCGGGTCGGGTCCGGGGCTGTCCGGGGTGACAGGGTGGAGGAACGGGGGGCGGAAAGGTTTACCCCCGCCCGACGAACGGCATCTTCGTCGCCATCACCGTCAGATTCAGGATGTTGGCGTCCGGCGGCAGGCTGGCCATGTGGACGATGGCGTTGGCCACGTGGTCCACGTCCATCATCGCCTCCGGCTTGATCTCGCCGTTGGCCTGCTTCACCCCCGTCTTCATCCGGGCCGCCAGCTCGGTGAAGGCGTTGCCGACGTCGATCTGGCCGACCGCGATGTCGTACTTGCGGCCGTCGAGCGCCGCCGTCTTGGTCAGGCCGGAGACCGCGTGCTTGGTCGCGGTATAGGGGATGCTGTCCGGCCGCGGCGCATGGGCCGAGATCGAGCCGTTGTTGACGATGCGCCCGCCCATCGGCTCCTGCGCCTTCATCACCCGGAAGGCCTCGCGGATCACCCAGAAGCAGCCGGTCAGGTTCACGTCGACCACGTCGCGCCACTGGTCGTCGGACAGCTCCTCCAGCGGGATGCCGGGGGCGTTCATGCCGGCATTGTTGAAGATGAAGTCGACCCGGCCGAAGGCCTCCACCGTCTTGTCGAACAGCGCCTTCACCGCCGCCGGATCGGTCACGTCGGTCGGCACCGGCAGGGCGCGGGCGCCGTCGGCGCCGGCCTCCTTCTTGGTCTCCTCCAGCGCGTCGGCCCGGCGGCCCGCGAGCGCAACGCTCCAGCCGGCCTTCAGCAGCGCCAGCGCGCTGCGCTTGCCGATGCCGGAGCCGGCACCCGTCACGATGGCCGATTTGATGGTGCTCATGGTCGTTTCCCTCCCGGATTGGATGTTTGCCGGGACGGTAGCACCGGGTTCCGCCCCGGCACAGACGGCAATCTACACCCGTGTCAGGGCGACCCCGCCGGCGATCATCAGGGCCGAGACCCAGCGCCAGCGGCTGACCCGCTCGCGCATGACGAAGGCGGCGATCAGGATGGCGAACAGGATGCTGCTTTCGCGCAGGGCGGCGACCAGGGCGATCGGCGCCTGGGTGAAGGCCCAGACCGCGATCCAGTAGGAGCCGAGCGACATCGCGCCCGCCGCCAGCCCGGTCTTCCACGCCGGGACCAGGGCGGCGAAGACGCCGGTGCCCCGGGTGGCGACGGCGAAGGCGACCATGACCATCGCGTCGCCGATCACCATCCACAGGATGAAGCCCGAGGGCGAGCCGGCGACCCGGGCGCCGACCCCATCCATCAGGGTGTAGCTGGCGGTGAAGGCCGCTGTGCCCAGGGCGTAGAACAGCGCCTTGCCCTGCATCCGGCCGGTCTCGCTGCCGCGCAGCGCCATCACCAGGATGCCGCCGGAGATCGCCACGATCGCCAGCATCTGCACGCCGGTGAAGCTGACGCCGAGGAACAGGATCGAGACCCCCGACACGATCAGCGGGGCGGTGCCGCGGGCCAGCGGATAGGCCTGGCTCAGATCCGCGTGGGCATAGGCCTGGATGAGGAACAGCTTGTAGCCGGCATGGAGCAGGGCGGCGGCGGCGATCCACCACCAGCCCTCCGGCGCGGGCAGCGGCACGAAGGGCAGCAGCGGCACGGCGATCGCCGCCTGGACGATGGCCAGCAGCAGGATCGAGGAGAACCGGTCGAGCCCGACCTTCACCGCCGCGTTCCAGCCCGCATGCAGCAGGGCGGCGAACAGGACGGCGAGGAAGACGGCGGTATCCATCGGGCGTGTATGTCTCGAAGCGGGCGTGTCTCGAAGAAGGCGGGGGCGGCTTCTTGTGCCGTAATCGCTTATGACAGTTTTATGACCTGGCGAAAAACGATGATTTCTCCCTCTTTATGTGAGAGAAACACACATGAAACGCGGTGCCCTTCCGCTCAACGCCCTGCGCGCCTTCGAGGCGACGGCCCGGCTCGGCCGGATGACCGACGCGGCCGAGGCCCTTGGCGTGACCTACAGCGCGGTCAGCCGGCAGATCCGCGGGCTGGAGGCCCAGCTCGGCGTCGCCCTGTTCGAGGGGCCGCGCAACCGGCTGAAGCCGTCGCGGGAGGCGCTGGTCCTGCTGGAGCCGCTGACCGAGGCGTTCGACGGGATCGAGGAGGCGGTGAACCGGGTCATCCAGGACCGGCGCAGCACCATCGACGTGTCCTGCTCGGGTACCCTGATGATGCGCTGGCTGATCCCGCGCCTGCTCGGCTTCCAGCGCGCCCATCCCGAGATCGAGGTGCGGCTGACCGCCAATGACGGGCCGGTGGAGTTCCGTCGCCAGCGTCTCGACGCCGCCATCCGGGTCGGCCGCCCGCCCTGGGAGCTGCCCTCGGCCATCACCCTGTTCGAGGAGCAGGTCGGGCCGGTCGCCCGGCCGGATCTGGTCCGCGCCGTGGCCGGACCGGCCGACCTTACGGTGCTGCCGAGGTTGCACACCCGCACACGGCTTTCCGCCTGGCCCGACTGGAGTGCGGCGGCCGGCCTGTCCCTGCCGCCCGGCGGACAGGAATACGAACATTTCTACTTCATGCTGGAGGCGGCGACGGCCGGGCTCGGGGTCGCCATCGCGCCACGGGTGCTGGTGCAGGACGATCTCGACAGCGGCCGGCTGGCGGCCCCCTTCGGCTTCGTCGACAGCGGGCTCGCCTATGTGCTGCTGCTGCCGCAGGACGCGCGGCCGGAGGTGCGGGTGTTCGGCACCTGGCTGCGCGATGCGGCGGGTGCTGTGTCCTTGCCGGTGGCGGGCGCGGCGATATAGTTTGTCCGACTTGGTTTCCTGAGGATCCGAATGCTCGTCACCTGCCCGAAATGTGAGCAGAAGTTCAAGGTGCCGGACGCCGCGCTCGGCACCAAGGGCCGCAAGCTGAAATGCAGCAGCTGCGAGCACAAGTGGCACCAGATGCCGGCCGGCGCCGAGGACGAGGCGCCCGCGGAGCCTCCCGTCGCCAAAAAGAAGAAGAAGGCGCCGCCGCCCGAGCCGTCGCTGGACGAGCCGCTCGAGGAGGGCCCCGGCCACGACGGGATGGGCGAGGAGATCGACCCGCCGCCCCTGGGCGACGTGTCGCGCTTCCGCGCCGTGCGGGGAACCGAGACCGAGAAGCCGTCGCGGCCCTACATCCTCTATGCCCTGCTGGTCCTGGCGGTGGCGATCCCGGCGGGCCTGTTCGCCGCCCGCACCTCCCTGGTCCATGCGTGGCCGGCGAGCGCGCTGCTGTATGAGAAGGTCGGCATGCCCGTACCGGTCCCGGGCGAGGGGCTGGTGCTGCAGAACGTGTATGTGCAGCGCCGCCAGGAGGGCACCGTCGAGGTGCTGGAGGTCCATGGCGAGATCCGCAATCCGGGCGAGACGATGATCAGCCTGCCGGCCCTGCGCGCCACGGTGATCGCCGAGGGCGGTTCGACCCTGGCGAGCTGGCTGTTCACCACGGAATCCTACCAGCTCTTGCCCGGCGAGAAGACCGCCTTCATCTCCGAGTTCGCCAATACCGCGCCGGGGGCGGCCAAGGTCAACGTCACCTTCACCGACGCACGCCCGGAGGCCGGGCTCGGCTATTGAGCGGGCCGGTGGCGGAGGAGGATCTCGGACCCTGCCCGCTCTGCGGCCGGCCGATGCTGGCGGGGCCGAGCGTCGACCGCCACCACTGGGTCCCGAAGAGCAAGGGCGGCCGGGCGGCGGAGCCGATGCATACGGTCTGCCACCGCAAGATCCACAGCGTGCTGGACGAACGCAGCTTGGCCCGGGACTACGACACCCCGGAGAAGCTGCGCGCCCATCCGGAGATCGCGCGGTTCCTGGAGTGGCTGCAGGGCAAACCCCCAACCTTCACCAGCCGCCACCGGACCGCTCGGCGGCGTCGGTAATTGTTTGTTGGCGCTTCCTCCCCTCATCCACTCCCCGGATTTATTCCGGGGCCTACGGTTGAGCTTCCCTGACGTTTGGGGGGACGTGTCACGCTAAGTGCCACATCCACTCGTAGGCCCCGGAATAAATCCGGGGAGTGGGTGAGGAAAAGGGGAGCAGGGCGGCTGTCGATGGGAGACCTTCAGCCCTCGTCCAACAGGGCTATCGCCAGATCCCGCCAGTCCGGGTTGTCCTGTTCGATCAGGTTGAGCTTCCACTCGCGGCGCCAGCGTTTGAGGGATCGTTCGCGGTGCCAGGCGGGCTCGAGCCGTTCGTGGGATTCGAAATAGACCAGCCGGGTCACGTCGTGTTGGGCGGTGAAGCCGTCGAAGGCCTTCGTCCTATGCTCGAGCATCCGCCTTGCCAGATCCGAGGTGCGCCCGACATACAGCGTTCCGTTCCTGCCGCTTGCGAGAATGTAGACGTAGAAGGCCATGCACATGGCATGGACCGGCCAGGGGCGAAATTGCGCGATATCTCGTGTCGACCAAGTTCACTCCCCGGATTTATTCCGGGGCCTACGACAGGGTCAACGCCGACGCCGAACCGCAAGGCAAGTTGATCCGTAGGCCCCGGAATAAATCCGGGGAGTGAGAGAGGGAGCGTGGGAGCCCGGCTGCTCTCGCTCCTCAATACAGGTTGTTCTTCTCCGAGTCCGCGATCCGCTTGTCGGCGGCGGCCACGTCGACGCTGGCGTCCTCGACCTGGTCGGCGATCATCTGGCCGAGGGAGGGGAGCACCTTGCGGTCGACCTTGTAGTCGTCCTCCCACAGCTTGGAGCGCACCAGCGCCTTGGCGCAGTGCAGGTACATCTCCGCGACCTCGACCAGGATGCCGGTCTTCGGCAGCCGCTCGCGCACCTCGAAACGGGTCAGCATGGCGGTGTCGGCGATCACCTTGGCGCGGCCGTTGATCCGCAGGGTCTCGTTGACCCCGGGAATCATGAACAGGATGCCGACGCCCGGGTTCTCGGTGAGGTTTCCGAGCGTGTCGATCCGGTTGTTGCCCGGCCGGTCGGGGATCAGGATCGTGCGGTCGTCCAGCACCGCCACGAAGCCGGGCGCGTCGCCCTTCGGCGAGACGTCGCCGAGGCCGTCCGCACCCTGGGTCGAGATGACCAGGAACGGGCACAGCTCCAGGAACCTCTTGGCATGCTTGTCCAGGTAGGTGAGCTGCTTCTTCGCCGCCAGCTCGCCCGGCGTGCCGTAGATCTCGCGCAGGGCGGCCTCGGTCTCCAGAACGTCCGTGGCGGCCGTCTCTCTGATCGGTGCGGTATCCATCGTAGGAACTCCGGGTTCGCGCCGGCTTCGCGGGAGCCGGCGACTCGGCTAGACTCGGTTTGCTGGCCGGGACGCTAGCAGACCTGAAAACGTGGGGCCATGGGCATATGCCAACGGAACTGACCCAGACGCGTCGCCTGACGCGGGTCATGGACGGGGTACTCGCCAGCTTCGACTACGAGGGCTTGCTCGCCCTGGTGGTGGAGCCGGACGACGACAACCGCGCTCTGCTCTGCCGGGCCCTGCTCGACCTGGGATTCCCGCAGCCGCTGGACGCCCATAACGCCGCCGCCGCCCTCTACGCCGCCGAGGAACTCACCCCCGACCTGCTGATCCTGGATTCCCAACTGGAAGGGCCTGACGGCACCGACGGGTTCGAGCTGCTGCAGCGCATCCGCGAGGATTCCACCACCCTGCCCGACGACATTCCGGTCGTTTTGCTGGCCGGGGCGGTGAATGAATTCGCCGTCCAGGAGTCTAAGCGTCTGGAGGTCGACATCGTGCTGACCAAGCCGGTGCCGGCCAAGCGGCTGCAGAACCGGGTCAACGCCTTGATGATGAAACGCTTCACGGATCGCGTCACATGGGGGAAATGAACCCGCTGCCGGGCACGCCGGCAGCCGATGGATTCCGGATGCCGGGTGAATTCGAACCCCATGCCGGCTCCTGGATGCTGTGGCCGGAGCGGGGGGATACCTGGCGCGACGACGCCGGGCCGGCGGAGGAGGCCTTCGCCGCCGTCGCCGAGGCCATCGTCGCCGCCGAACCGCTGACCGTCGGCGTCTCCGCCCGCCGCCTGGAGCGCGCCCGCGCCGCCTTGCCCGCCGGGGTCACCCTGGTGGAGATGAAGAGCGATGACGCCTGGATGCGCGATGTGGGCCCGACCGTTGTGGTCGATGGGACCGGCGCGCGGCGGGCGGTGGACTGGACCTTCAACGCCTGGGGCGGGGAGGTGCACGGGCTTTACCCCGACTGGCGGGCCGACGACGCGGTGGCCGGCCTGGTGGCGGAGCACGAGGGGTTGCAGCGCTATCGCTCCCCGTTGATCCAAGAAGGCGGCGGCATCCACAGCGACGGCAAGGGCACGGTCTTCGTCACCGAAGAATGCGTGCTCAGCACCGGCCGCAATGCCGGGCTCGGCCGCGACCGGTGCGAGGAGCTGCTGAAGGCCTATAGCGGGGCGGCGCAGGTGGTCTGGCTGCCGCGCGGGGTCTTCGCCGACGAGACCACGGGGCATGTCGACAACCTGCTGCATGTGGCCGGGCCGAACCTGATCCTGCTGACCTGGACCGACGATCCCTGGGACCCGCAGCATGTGCGCTCGGCCGAGGCGCTGGCGGTGCTGGAAGGGGTCCACGACCTGAACGGCGACCCGTTCCGCATCCTGAAGCTGCCGATGCCGGGCCCGCTGCACATGACCGACAAGGAGGCCGGCGGCGTGGTGGCGGCCCCCGGCGGCAAGCCGCGCGAGGCCGGCGACCGGCTGGCGGGCTCCTACGCCAATTTCTACCTGGTGGAGGGCCGGGTTCTGGTCCCGCTGCTCGACCCGCGCACCGACGACGACGCCTGCCAGATCATCGCCGACGCGCTGCCGGACCGCGAGGTGGTCGGCATCCCGGCCCGGGAGATCCTGCTCGGCGGCGGCAATATCCATTGCATCACCCAGCAGATCCCGATGGGGAGATAGAGTCCAAAGGGTGAGATTCCGGCGGGATTGTCGTAATAAAGTCGTGAGCGCGCCCCGAGTTTGCACTATGTTCCGCGCCGTCGGTTACCCCTGACCCCCGTTTCAAAACGACGATCCGCTGCCAGGAGCCCCCCGCATGGCCCCCGATTCCGTCTCCAACCGTCCGAACGTCCTCATCAAGCGCGGCCGCAAGTTCCTCAACACGCCGGGCCCGACCAACGTGCCCCAGCGCGTGCAGAACGCCATGCACCGCGACACCATGGACCTGAACGATCCGGAGTTCGTCGAGGCCGCCGTCGAATCCTTCGAGGGGCTGCGCAAGGTCTTCAAGACCGAGGGCGAGATCTTCACCTATATCGCCAATGGGCACGGCTCCTGGGAAGCCGCCCTGGTCAACACCCTGAAGCCGGGCGACGTGGCCCTGGTGCCGGAGACCGGCCACTTCTCCGGAAGCTGGACCGACATGGCCGAGGCCCTGGGCATCGTCATCCAGACCGTGCCGGGGAGCTGGCGCGAGGCCTTGGATCCGGCCGCCGTGGGCAAGGCGCTGGCGGAGGACAAGGAAGGCCGGATCAAGGCCGTGCTCGTCGTCCATACCGACACCGCCACCTCGATCACCAGCGACGTGCCGGCGGTGCGCAAGGCGATGAACGACACCGGCCACGGCGCCCTGCTGATGGTCGATACCATTGCGTCCCTGGGCACCACGGATTTCCGCATGGACGAGTGGGGCGTCGACGTCGCCATCGCCGCCTCGCAGAAGGGCCTGATGATGCCGCCGGGCCTCGGCTTCTGTGCGGCCAACGAGAAGGCGATCGCGGTGCACAAGGCGAACGCCAATCCGCGCCGCTACTGGGACTGGACGCCGCGCATGGCGGGGCCGGGCTACCGCACCTTCTGCGGCACCTCCCCGCAGCTTCAGATCTTCGGCCTGCGCGAGGGGCTGCGCACCCTGTTCGAAGAAGGGCTGGAGCGCTGCTTCGAGCGCCATCGGGTGCTGTCCCAGGCGACCCACAAGGCCGTGGAGGTCTGGGGAATGGCCGGCGCGCTGGAGCTGAATGCCCTGGTGCCCGAGCAGCGCTCGGTCGGGGTGACGGCGATCCGCACGGCCGAGGGCGTGGACGCCAACCGGATCCGTGAGATCTGCCGGGACGAGATGATGGTTGGGATCGGCGGCGGCCTGGGCGATCTGGGCGGCAAGGCCTTCCGCATCGGCCATATGGGCGACATGAACGCGCCGATGCTCTACGCCGCCCTGGCGGCGGTGGAGTCGACCCTCGGTTATCTCGACGTGCCGTACAAGGCCGGCGGGGTGACCGCAGCGGTCGAGCACGTGACCGCCTATAAGAAGGCCAATGGCCCGACCACCTTCTGATCGGGAGCGGCGCCCGCTCAACCAGCCGGTGCTGTTCGTCTGCCTGATCGCCGGGATCGTGCTCGGCACGGCGGCGGGCGTGGTGGTGGGCACCCTCACCGGCACGCTGGCCTTCGGCATTCCTCTGGGCGGGGCGCTGGGCACCGCCCTCGGGATGGGCGTGGGAGCGGCTCTGGTGGCGCGGCAGAAGCGCTGAGGTCGTTCTTTCTCTCTCTTTCCTCACTCCCCGGATTTATTCCGGGGTCCACGGTAGGGAACGGGATGGAGTTCTCCGAATAGGCTCGAACGCCCGTGCAGCCCTTGGGTGGGCCCCGGAATAAATCCGGAGAGTGGGTTGAGGAGTGGAGAGGGCCCTCCCTAAACCCCCGCCGCCCGGGCCTTCTCGCCGAGCAGGGCCGAGACCGTGTCGAGCACCGGCGTCGCGATCCCGGCGTTGCGGCCGTAGTCCTGGATGATCCGTACGATCCCGTCGATCTCCATCGGCCGGCCCAGGTCCCAGTCCTGCAGCATGGACGAGCGGTGCAGCGACCGCTGCGACGGGTCCGACTGGCGGTCCTCGTCGATCCGCACCTCGATGCCGTGGGACGCCGCGACCGCCTGGGCCTCGCGCATGATGGCCAGGGTGACCGCCAGGGTCTCCGGGTTCTCCGCCAGACCGCGCTCGGTCGAGCCGGTCAGGACGCCGAGCGGCGAGCGCGAGGCGTTGACCAGCAGCTTGATCCAGATCGCCCGGCGCATGTTCGTGGTCACCGGCGCGCCCATGCCCGCCGCTTCGATCACCTTGGCGATCGCTTTTACCCGATCGCTCTCCGTATTGTCCGGCTCGCCCAAGGTGAAGCTGCCCTTGCGCGGGGCCACGTGGCGCACGAAGCCCGGTTCCGGCACGGCGGCGGGGCAGTCGATCATGCAGCCGATGGCGCGCTGCGGCCCGATGCTGTTCCAGACCACCGCACCCGGGTCCAGCCGCTCGATCGGCGCGTTGGTGCCGCCGTCGCGCTTGTACTCGTACCACCAGGGAATCCCGTTCATGGCGCAGACCACCGGCGTGTCGGCGCCGAGCATCGGCTGGATCGCCTCGGCGATGACCGGCAGGGCGGGGCCCTTGGCGGTGACGACGATGACGTCGACCTCGCCCAGATCGGCCGCCCTGTCGCTGGCGGTCACCCGGGAGGTCCATGTCTCGCCCTGGCTCTCCACCGTCAGGCCCTTCTCGCGGATCGCCGCCAGGTGCGGACCACGCGCCAGCACCGCCACGTCCGTGCCGGCCCGGGCCAGATGCCCGGCCATGAAGCCGCCCACGGCTCCCGCTCCGATGATGCCGATCCGCATGGTCGTCCGTCTCCCCCTGGATAGGTCTGGTGGATTGTTAGGGCCCGGATGCCGGTATAGCGTCTCCCTTCCGCCCTGTGACCCCACGGAGTATGCCCGTGACGTTTTCCCTGACCGCCCGCTGCGAGATCACCGGCGCCTTCGGCATGGTCGTCAGCTCGTCCTCCACCGCCGTTGCCGCGCGCTGCGCCTACACCCGGGCCAAGGTCGGGGCGGTGGCGACCCAGAACATCACCGATCCGCGGATCGGCCCGCGCGCCTTGGACCTGCTGGAGACTGGGCTACCGGCCGCCACGGTGCTGGCGCGGATCGTGGAGACCACCGACCACATCGCCTATCGCCAGGTCGCCCTGATCGACAGCGAGGGCCGTACGGCCGCGTTCAGCGGCGAGAAGACGCTCGGCATCCATGCCACCGCCGAGGGCAGCAACTGTGTGGCGGCCGGCAACATGCTGGCCAATGAGGGGGTGATCGCCGCCATGGTGGAGGCCTTCGAGTCCCGCTCGGGCAGTTCCTTCGGCAAGCGGCTGATCCGGGCGCTGCAGGCCGGGCTGGCGGCCGGCGGCGAGGCCGGGCCGGTGCATTCCGCCGGGCTGCTGATCCAGGCCGAGGTGTCCTGGCCGGTGGCCGACCTGCGGGTCGATCACTCCGAGCGCCCGATCGCCGACCTGACGGCCCTGTGGGAGCTGTGGAAGCCCGACATGGACAGCTACGTCACCCGCGCGCTGGATCCGTCGAAAGCGCCGAGTTACGGGGTTCCCGGAGATCCGTAAGCAGTTGATTCGTGTTCCGGATTACACGCTATTGACAATCACTCGCAAGAGCGCGAGCTTACCTCAAAACCGAGGGAACGCTCATGTACGTGTGCATCTGCAACGCTCTGAACACCCGGACCGTCAATCAGGCCATCGACGATGGTGCCGAGACGGTCGGTCAGGTCTACAAGGCCTGCGGTGCGGTGCCCCAATGCGGCAAGTGCAAGTGCACGATCCGCGAGATGCTCGACGATCGCGCGCCCCGTCACGGGACCGGCCCGATCCCCGGCATGCCCGCCGACCCGCTGCCGGCCTTCAACGCCGCCTGAGGTCCCTTTAGCCCCCGGCCAGCGCCCGTCGGGGCAGGCTGGCATGGGCCGCCTCCATGAAATCGCGGAAGATCTCCGCCGGCAGGCCGCCGCCGGTCACCTTCTTCATCGCCGTACCGTCATCGTTGCCGACCCAGACCACGGTCACCAGATCGGCCGTGTAGCCGGCGAACCAGGCGTCACGGTGGTTCTGGCTGGTGCCGGTCTTGCCCGCCACCGGCCGGTCGAGGGCGGCATTGTGGCCGGTGCCGCGGGTGACGGTCTCCATCAGCATAGCGGTCAGGGTGGCCGCCGCCCGGTCGGAGATCTGCGCCGGCAGGCCGGAGGTCGACAGCCGGTAGAGGGTCGCCCCGCCCCGCCCCCGGATCTCCTCGATGCCATGCGGCGTCACCGGTCGGCCGCCATTGGCGAAGGTGGCATAGATCCCGGCCACGTCGAGCGGGCTCATCTCGTCCACGCCCAGGCCCAGGCTCGGCCCGGGGGTCAGCTCCTCGGAGAAGCCCAGGCGCCGGGCGACGTCGCGCACCGCGCCTCGACCGACCGTCTCCTGCAGGCGGATGGTCGCGGCGTTGCGGCTCTCGGCCAGCGCCTCGGTCAGGGTA
The DNA here is from genome assembly GCF_965223715.1 of Thalassobaculum sp. Lineage (GTDB taxonomy): Bacteria > Pseudomonadota > Alphaproteobacteria > Thalassobaculales > Thalassobaculaceae > Thalassobaculum. The sequence goes on from NZ_OZ245012.1 coordinate 4,164,590, forward strand.
ATGACGCCGTCATACTTGCCGTCGAAATTCCCCGGCGACCAGCCGGCGATGGTGATCGGCGTGTCGCTGACTAGGTCGCTCGGCCGCCAGCCCTGCTCCAGGGCGGCGAGGAAGACCACCGGCTTGAACAGCGAGCCCGGCTGGCGCAGGGCCTGGACGGCGCGATTGAACTGGCTGGTCTGGAAATCCGCGCCGCCGACCATGGCGCGCACCGCCCCGGTGCGAGGATCGAGCGCGACCAGGGCCGCCTGTCCGACCCCCTGCGCTCGGCCCTTCTCCAGCCCGGCCTCGACCGCCCGCTCGGCCAGGGTCTGCAGCGTCAGGTCCAGGGTGGTGGTCACCGACAGGTCGTCGGCGCGGGTGCCGACGAAGCTGGGCACCTGGTCGTAGATCCAGTCGGAGAAATAGCGGTGGCCGGCGCCGCGCCCGACCGGGCCGCGAAGCTGGTAGGGATTGGCGGCGATCTGGCGGGCGGTGACGGGGTCGAGATAACCGATCTCGGCCATGGCGTTCAGCACAACGGCGGTGCGCTGCCGCGCCAGCTCCGGATCGGCGGCCGGGCTGTAGCGCGACGGGCCCTTCAGCATGCCCGCCAGCAGGGCGGCCTCGCCCAGGGACAGCTCGCGGGCGCTCTTGGAGAAATACTTCCGGGCGGCCGCGTCCACGCCATAGGTGCCGGCGCCGAAATACACCCGGTTCAGGTAGATCGACAGGATCTCGTCCTTGGTGAATTCTTTCTCCAGCCAGAAGGCCAGCAGCAGCTCCTGGATCTTGCGGGACAGGCTGCGGTCGTGGCTGAGGAAGACATTCTTGGCGAGCTGCTGGGTCAGGGTGCTGCCGCCCTGGACCACCCGGCCGGCCCAGACATTGACCGCCATGGCGCGGGCGAGGCCAATCGGATCGATGCCGAAATGATACGGGAAGCGCCGGTCCTCGATGGCGATGACGGCGGCGGGCAGGTGCGGCGACATCTCCGCCACGGTCACCGGCTCGCCGTGCAGCGGGCCGTAGGACGCGAACATCGCCCCTTCCGACGCGGTCATGCGTACCGAGCCCGGCCGGGTATAGCGGTCGAGATCGTGGATGTCGGGAAGCTGGAAGGCATGCCAAGCGAGCAGGCCGGCGACCAGGATCCCGCCCCAGAAGGCGGCCAGGAACCCCCATTTCAGCAGCGGGCGGACCAGCCGGCCCAGCAGCGAGCGCTGGCGGCCCCCAGCCCGGCGGGACGGGGCACGGCCGGAGCCGCGCGACCGCCGGGATCCGGACTTGGCGCCCGACGTGCCCGACGCCGCCTTCGGTGCGGCCTTGTCCTTGCGCGGGGCGCCGAAATGCGGCTCCGCGCGGCTGCCGGCCGAGGCCTTTGCCTGGGACCGGGTCTTGGTCTTGCGTATCGGCTTCGGCGCGCTGGAAGAGGATCGGGCCATCAGCGAATCCAGTTTACGTTCGCGATGAAGATAGCCGATGAACTCACTGGAATGGAGAGAAAAATCCTTTTTCAGTCATCCCGCACGCAATGGGGCGGGAAGCGCAGCATCACGCTGGTCCCGGCATTCACCGCGCTCTCGATCGCCAGCCGTCCGCCATGGAGCTGCATCATCCGGGCGACCAGGGGCAGGCCCAGCCCGGCGCCGGCCAGCTTCCGCGTCGTCGGGTCGCCGGTGCGGCCGAACGGTTCGAGCGCGATGGCGATGTCGGAGGCCGGCATGCCGACCCCGGTATCGGCGACCACCACCTCGAACCAGCCGTCGGCCCGACGCTGCCCGTCGATCCGGATCGAGCCGCCCGCCTCGGTGTATTTCAGAGCGTTCGACAGCAGGTTCATCAGCATCTGCCGATAGCGCCGCGGGTCGACCTTCAGCATCGGCGCGTCGGGTCCCAGCAGGCATTCCAGCGACAGGCGCTGCTTGGTCGCCGGGTCGCGCATCATCTCCACCACCGTGCGCGTGGTGGCCGTCGTATCGATCCATTCCGGCGCCACCTCCATGCGGCCCGCCTCGATGCGCGACAGGTCCAGGATGTCGTTCACCAGGGTGAGGAGCTGGGTCCCGCTTTCGTGGATCGCGTCGGCATAGCTGGCGATATGGGCCGGGTTCAGGGCGTCCTGCTTGGTGTCGACCTGGCGCTGGATCAGCTCCGAGAATCCCAGCACCGAGTTCAGCGGCGTGCGCAGCTCGTGGCTGACCAGGGCCAGGAACTCGGACTTGGCCCGGGCGGCGCGCTCGGCCTCCTCCAGGGCGGCGGCGACCTGGCGGCGCGACTGCTCGACCCGGGCGGTGGCCGCCGAAGCCTCCGACGTGCGGGCCTCCAACTCGCGGGTGCGCTCGCCCACCCGGCTCTCCAGGTCGGCGTTCAGGGCCGACAGGGCGTCGCGGCTGCGGCGGAGCTGGCCGATCATGTCATTGAAGGCGAGGCGCAGGCTCTCGATCTCGGTGCCGGCCGCCGCCTTGGCCGTGGCCGGGTCGAAGGTCACCGGCTCCAGCTTGTCGAAGCCGGTGCGCCGGGTTGCCTCCACCAGGCTGTGCAGCGGCCGGATCAGGATCGCGCGGCTCACCCGGTCCAGGATGAACCAGAGGATGGCGGTCTTCAGCAGCGCGGCGAGCACCAGCAGGGCGATGTGCCAGCGCAGCCGTTCCAGGATCACCAGCTCGCTGGAGTACAGGGTCACATGGCCGACGCGGGTGCTGCCGACCGCGTGGCTGTACTCGACCGGGAAGGACACCGCGATGCCCCGGCCCGGAGCGGCGGCGTCGGCCCCCTCCGTCAGGTCGCCGTCGGGCAGTTCGCCCGCCCGGGCGAACTCGCCGGCCTGGTTGTGGTCGGTGACGCGGATGCCGACGATCTCGGGCAGATCGGCGGTGGCGGTGGCGATCTTCCTCACCTCCTCCAGGTCGAGCGACCAGAGCGGCCCGGCGAGGGTACGCTCCAGCGCCCGCTGGTGGAACGTCAGCTCGCGTTCCAGGTCGGAGCGGGCGGAGAGGTAGGTCTCGGTGATCAGGGCGCCGGTGATGAGGGCGGCGGCGGCCAGGTAGAGCAGGATGGCCGCGCGGAACAGCCGTCCCATGACGGAGGACCGGCCGGGCAGACGGGTTCTCGGACCGGAGCGCCCCGCCGGGTCCTGCCGGGCGTCCGTCACTGCGAGGGCGCTCCCGAGGCGTAGACGGACGCCCGGGCCTGGAAGGCCGGATCGGCGTTGATCTCCGCGATGGTGTCGAAGACCGCCGCGGCGAGGGCCGGATCGCGTTCGACGAAGGCGTGGGAGAGCAGCAGATAGTAGGGCTTGGAGATCAGGGCCGGCTCCAGCTTCACCACCTCGCCATAGGCCGCCGGGTCCGAGGCGATGGCGGCGGCGGCCATGTTCTCCAGCTCGGCATAGGCGGCGATCCGGCCGGCGACGAGCTTGTTCAGGTTGATGCCCTGGATCTTGCCGGTCTCCACCTTCACGCCCATCCCCTCCAGATCGGCGACGATGGAATAGCCGGCGGTCGCCCCCACCGCCGCGTCGCCGAGCCCGCTGATCGTGGTGCCGTCCCACCGGACCGGGGAGCCGCGCAGCACGTGCAGGAAATAGGCCTGGGTGAAGATCGCCCGGGACGGGTCGACGGCGCCGTCGGCCGTCTTGGGATAGACCCCGATCCGCTCGCGCTCCGGCTTGTAGCTGGCGTGGAAGATGCCGTCCGCCTCTCCCGTCTCCACCAGGTAGAGACCGCGCTTCCAAGGGTAGCGGCTGATCTCCAGGTTGACCTGGAGCCGGGCTCCCAGCGCGCGCAGCAGCTCCAGGGTGAGGCCCGGCCGGTCCCAGTTGATCGCCGTGCCGGCTCCGAGATAGCGCGGCGGGTTGGCCTGGGTCTCGTAGACGAAGGTCAGGGTGGGGCGGCCCTCGAAGCGGGCCGGCGGCTCGGCCCATGCCGGTACGGCGGCGCCGGCGGCCAGCGCCAATACGATGAGAAGGATTGCGATCATCCCGGATCGGAACACGGCCGGACCCCACGTCGTCTGGTAACGAACAAACATATCGGATGGCTCAGGTCTAGCCGATCCGCAGCCGTCCGCGACATCCTATATCGCCGATCGGGGGGCTGTCGGCGATTTCCTACGGGCGGATTGCACCGGGGGGTGAGCGGCGATATGTTTCCGCAGTGATGCCATTCGGTCTCCAGACAGGTTGGCGGTACCGGAGATGGCTGCAGAAGAAAACGCGTTGCGCGAGACACTGGCTTCCGGAGCCAGTCGCATCTTTAACGTCGCCTCGATCACCCACAAGCTCGAGCTCGCCGCCGGCGGCACGGCCGACGAGTACCTGTTCGGCCACCGCAGCCTGAACGACGGCATCTTCATCAAGCGCCCGAAGGACGCCGTCGCGCCGGTCCGGTCCGGCTCCTCCGGCACGGCGGAGATCCTGGAGAACGGGCAGCTCAAGACCATCACCTTCGACATGACCGCACGGGTGGAGAAGGGCGATATCGCCACCTTCCTCTACATCCCGTTCGACATCGAGGCGATCGCCGGCGGCGGCAACAGCCTGGACCTGAGCGTGGTCCGGGGCCGGACCGAGGCGCTGTTCAATCTCACCGGCTTCCGCGCCGACGAGGAGGGCCGGTCGATCGCCCGCGACCGCCGGCTGATCGAGCTGATCGAGGAGCTGCCGTCGCTCGATCCGTTCCTGCTGCGCGACCGGCTGGAGACCGACGGGATCAAGGCGCCGGAGGCCTATTTCGAGATCTCCGAGAGTGAGTTCCAGGAGATCAAGAAATACATCCTGAGCAAGTTCAAACCGATCACCACCCGGGTGGTCGACCCCGCCTCGCCCAAGGCGGCGGAGATCGCCGAGCAGTTCATCATGAAGCTGTGGGAGGGCAAGGACCTGAACTACCTGGCGCCGATCACCCAGGTGTTCCGGATCGATCCCGAACAGGCCAGCGAGATCTACTACTCCTGGAAGGGCGTGACCTATTACGAGTTCCAGTACAAGCGCGGCCAGCGCACCTTGCTCGGCTTCGCCGACTGGCTGCACGCCAAGGGCTCGACCCCGTCCCATTACGTGAAGGCCTCGGTGCGCCAGGAGCTGGAGGAGAAGGTCCGGGGAGTCACCACCGCCTTCGCCCGGCACCTGAAGAACAGTTCGGAGATCCTGCGGATCTACAACCAGGCCTATGAGGACCTGTTCGTGCGCGGCGGCGACGCCCGGCCGTTCATCGAGTTCCTGAAGGACAGCAGCACCCTGTTCTGGGACATCGCCGCCTCGATTTCGGCGATGAACCACGGGGTCGCCGTCTGGCGCCAGCACACCGCCAAGAGCAGCGACGGCAAGCTCGCCGCCGACGACCTCACCAAGCTGCTGAGCCTGCTCGACCGGGTGATCGTGTAGGACCGATCCCGCTCAGCCGGTCTCCGCCAGGTGGTTGCCGATGATGTAGCCGAAGGTCATGGCCGGCCCCAGGGTGATGCCGCCGCCCGGATAGTTGCCGCCCATGATGGAGGCGTTGTCGTTGCCGACGGCGTAGAGGCCCGGGATCGGCCGCCCGTCCGCATCCAGGGCCTGGGCATTGGCGTCGGTTCGGATCCCGGCGAAGGTCCCGAGATCGCCGACCACCACCTCGACGGCATAGAACGGCGCGGTGTTCAGCGGGTGGACGCAGGGGTTCGGCTTGATCTCCGGGTCGCCCTGGAACCGGTTATAGGCGGTCGAACCCTTGGCGAAATCCATGTCCTCGCCGCCGGGGCCGAAAGTGTTGAACCGGGTCACCGTCTGCTCGAAGGTCGCCGGGTCGACGCCGATCTCCCGGGCCAGTTCCGCCAGGGTGCGGCCGCGCTTCAGGTAGCCGGAATTCAGGTAGGGTGCGATCGGCAGCGGGAACGGCTTGGCGAAGCCCAGGCCGTATTTGCGGATCGCCCGGTGGTCGGTGATCAGCCAGCCGCGCGCCTCCCCCGGGTTGCCGGCGCAGGCCTTGACCAGGGCCTGGACGAAGTCGTGATAGGAATTGCCCTCGTTGACGAAGCGCCGGCCATCGGGGGCGACCGCGATCACCCCCGGCTTGGCCCGGTCGATGAAATGGGGAAAGACGCCGACCGAGCCGTCCGGCCAGGGCACCTTGGATACCGGGACCCAGGCGGCGGCATTCGGCAGGCTCTCGTCCAGGCTTGCCCCCGCCTTCTCGGCCAGGCGCAGCCCGTCGCCGGTATTGCCCGGCGGGGCGGGCGAATGGTGTTCGGCGCCGCTGGGCGCGTGCGGGAACAGCCGGCGGCGGCGGTCCAGCTCCTGGGGGAAGCCGCCGGCGCCGAGCACCACGCCGCGCCGGGCAGCCACGGTCACCTTCCGGCCGTCGCGGTCGATCACCGCCCCGGTCACCGCGCCCGCGGCGTCGACGATCAGTTCCACCGCCGGGGCCGAGGTCCACAGCCGCACCCCCCGGTCGAAGGCCGACTTCGCCAGCCGCGCGGCCAGGGCGTTGCCGTTGGTCAGCCGCATGGATCGTCCCTTGGTCGCCACGTCGATCCCATGGCTGGCCAGCCGTTTGGCGACGAAGGCGGCGGAGGCGGCGGACTTGGTCACGTTGAAGAAGTGCAGCAGCTCCTTGCCCGAGCCGATCATCATGCCGAGGAAGGTGATCTCCTTCAGCGGCGGGCGCAGGCGCTTCACCTCGTCGCCGAGCCGGCGGCCGTCATAGGGGGCGGCACAGATCGACCGGCCGCCCTCCATGCCGCCGGGCGCGGTCGGATGGTAGTCGGAGAAGGCGGTGCCGGTGACGAAGGCGACCTCGGTCTCGGCCTCGAAGAAGTCGACCATCTTCGCGCCGTTCTCCAGGAAGGCGTCGACCCGGGCGCCGTCGAAATGGTTGCCGGCCTCGTGCTGCAGATAGGTGCGGGCGGCCTCCAGGCTGTCCTGGATGCCCTCGCGCGCCGAGGGACCGTTGCACGGGATCCACAGCCAGCCGCCGGACCGGGCCGTGGTGCCGCCGAAGACCGGCTCCTTCTCCACCACCAGCACGCTCAGCCCGCGATGGGCGGCGGTGACGGCCGCCGACAGCCCGCCGGCGCCGGAGCCCACGACCAGGACATCGACGGTCTCGTTGGGCACCGGCGTCGTGGAGGCGGCGGCGGCGCGCAGGGTGTCGGGCGCGGGCCCTTGGTCGGACTCGGGCGTCATGGCGGCGTTTCCCTGTCTGGTCGTTTGTCGTGTTCTTGTTGGGGAAAAGAGTGCGATAGCCGTCCGGTCGCGGCAAGCCGCTGCGATCGTCCGGGCGCCGGACGGGCCCTGTCAGGCTTCTCTTGCCTTACGCCGCCAGTGCCAGTAGGTTCCGCCCGAGCCGCACCCGTAGCTCAGCTGGATAGAGTGCTGCCCTCCGAAGGCAGAGGTCACAGGTTCGAATCCTGTCGGGTGCGCCATTCCCCCCAGACACTTCAGTCCGTCGTTCGCCCGCCCATCAGCGCGTCGGCGGTTTCGTCGTCGGCCGGAAAGAACGCCTCGATCGCCAGTTCGGACAGGGTGATGTCCAGCGCCGTGCCGAAGATCGTCGTGGTGCTCAGGAAGGACAGGGTACCGGCCTCGGTGCGCAGGCGGAACGGCACCGCGACGCCGGCCAGCGGGGCGGTCGCGGGGCGGCTGTGGGGCGCCGCGCCCGGCGGGACGGGATAGGACCGCAGCTCCTCCAGCAGGGCGGCGAGCACCGGGTCGGCCGTCAGGCCCACCTGCTCGTCCAGCCGGTGCAGCACGTGGTCGCGCCATTCCCGGAAATTCACGATCCGACCGGCCAGCCCATCGGGATGCAGGCTGAGGCGCAGCACGTTCACCGGCGGCGTCAGCATGGCCGTATCCACCCCCGCCAGGAGCCGGCCGATCGCTGCGTTCGCATGGACCAGGGTCCAGTGCCGGTCGATGGCCAGGGCCGGGAAGGGTTCGTGCCGCTCCAGGATCAGGGTCACGGCCTTCAGGGCGGCGGCCATGGCCGGATCGTCGGCGGGCCGGGTCTGGAACGCCGGCGCGTAGCCGGCGGCCACGAGCAGCTGGTTGCGCTCGCGCAGGGGTAGGGCGAGGCGCTCGGCGAGGCGCAGGATGATCTCGCGGCTGGGCGAACTGCGGCCGCTCTCGATGAAGCTCAGATGGCGCTGGGAGACCTCCGCCTCGGCGGCGAGCGCGAGCTGGCTGAACGACCGGCGGCGGCGCCAGTCGCGCAGGAGGGGGCCGAAACCCGGGGCGGGGGCGGGGACGTTCATGGCGCAACCCTAGCGCCGGGCAAATGCGCCGCCAATTACCTGCCAGGTAATCGACCCGCCTCCCGTGACGGCGAAGGATGCGGCCACCCCATCCGGGGCCGTACCAACCTTCGGAGGCCGTCATGCCGCAAGATCCGTCCCCCCTGACCCTGCGCCAGGTGCTCTACCTCGATGCCGCCACCTGTCTGGCGATGGGCGGCGCCCTCGTCGCCGGCGCCGGCATTGCCGCCGGCCTCACCGGCATTCCCGAGCCGCTGCTGTTCTATGCCGGGCTGGCGCTGTTCCCGCTCGCGCTGGTGATCGCGGCCATCGGACGGTGGATGCCGGACGGGCCGGCGGTCTGGATCGTGATCCTCGGCAATGCCGGCTGGGTGGCGGGCAGCCTCGCCCTGGTGGCCGGGGTGATTTCCCCGAATGCACTCGGCGTGGCCTTCATCCTGGCCCAGGCCGCCGCCGTCTGCGTGCTCACCTGGCTCGAGTTCTCGGCCTATCGGCTGGCGGGAAGGCCGTGACCATGACGGCCTATGCAGTGGCCCATCTGCACGATGTCGAGATGGGACCGGCGATCGTCGCGTATCTCCAGCGGATCGACGCCACGCTGGCGCCGTTCGGCGGCCGGTACCTGATCCATGGCGGCGAGGCGCAGGTTCTGGAGGGGCGCTGGGCCGGCGATCTGATCCTGATCGCCTTTCCCGATCTGGCCCGCGCCCGTGCCTGGTACGCATCCGAGGCCTATCGCCGGATCGCGGCCCTGCGCACCGATCATGCGCGGGGGTCGGTCATCCTGATCGACGGGGCCGGACCCGGTCACCGGGCGACCGATATCCTCCCGGGCCCCTCACCAGATCCCGAACCACACCCCGATGCCGTGAATGATGGCGATCGGGAAGAAGATCGCGCCGGCGATGAGAAAGCCCCAGGATTCATCGGTGAAGCACGTGTAGAGGTGCTGGAACCAGGCCGCTACCCCCACCAGCAGCAGGAAGAGGGCGGTGAAGATCCCGACAATGCCGGTCTGGATAACGCGGTCGATCATAGTCGCTCCGTGCGTGGTCAATGACAGACGAAGAACGCGCAACGGGGCGATCGGCTCCCTCACAGGGTTCCGCGATAGACCGGCACCCGCTTGGTGAGGAAGGCGTCCAGGCCCTCCTGGGCGTCCGGCTCGACCGAGGCCGCGGCGATGGCGGTGCCTTCCTCCTCCATCTGCGCCTCGAAGCTGGTGTCGAAACTGTCGATCAGCAGCCGCTTGGCCCGGCCGAAGGCGCGGGTCGGGCCGGCGGCGAGGGTGCGGGCGGTCTCCTCCGCCTTGGCCAGCAGGTCGTCATCGGGAACGCGCACGGTGGCGATGCCCCACTCGACCGCCTCGGCGGCGGAGAGCCGGCGGTTGGTCAGGGTCAGCTCCTGGGCGCGGCGCAGGCCGACCATCCGGGGCAGCAGGAAGGTCGAGCCGCCATCCGGCGACAGGCCGGCCGCAGTATAGGCCATGGTGAATTTCGAACTCTCCGCCGCATAGACCAGGTCGCCCAGGAGGGCGAGTGACAGGCCGGCGCCGGCCGCCGCTCCCTGGACCGCAACCACCAGCGGCGCGTCCATCCGCGCCAGGGTCGAGCAGGCGGCATGCAGGTAGCCGGTGGTCTCCTTGATCAGGGCGCCGACACCCGGTCCGGCCTCCTTGAAGGTCTTCAGGTCGCCGCCGACGCAGAAATTCTTGCCGTTCCCGGTCATCAGCACCGCCCGCACCGACGGATCGCAGGCGCAGCGCACCGCCGCCTTCATCAGCGCGAGGCCGAGCTCGGGCGTGATCGAGTTGCCGGCTTCCGGCCGGTTCAGGGTCAGGCGGGCGAGGCCGTCGTCCAGCGAAAACGAAACGAGGTCGTCTGGGGCTGCAGTGGCGGTCATGGGCGTCTCCCTTCGCGTTGGTTGGGCGAAGAGTAGGGAGATTGACGCAGCGGCCGTCAAACAGGATTGCTGCCGGGCGGTCGTCAGACCAGCGCGAAGCTGAGCTCGGTGGAATTGACCCCGATCAGGGTGACCGACGAGCCGTCGGTGAACCAGACAATGACGCTATCCTCCCTGTCGTTCCATCCGGCAAGACTGCCCGAAACCAGATCGCCTTCGGACGGGGCGTAGTCGGTGATGGTGTCGTGGCCGTCGCCGCCTGCGAACAGGTCGCCGCCGAGGCCGCCCACCAGAACGTCGTTCCCGGCGCCGCCGGTAAGGGTGTCCGCCTCCTGGCCGCCGTACAGGGTGTCGTTTCCATCGCCGCCGACCAGCAGATCGGCCCCCCGGTTGCCGTACAGGATGTCGTTGCCGTCTCCGCCGGAGAGGCGATCGCCATCCTGGCCGCCGAAGAGCGTGTCCTCGCCGTCCCTGCCTGCCAGAGTGTCCATCCCCTGGTTGCCGTACAGAATATCCGGCCCCGCATTGCCGACGACTTTCTGGGTGCCGGAAAGCCCGTACTGGACCGAGGCGATGGTGTCGTCGGTCACCTCACCATAGAACGCCTCCAGATTGGCGATGTCCTTGTCCGTCGGCTCCGTCGCGGCGTACGGGATGGTCGGAATCATGATGCTGTCCCTGCCCTGATGTTCCAGGCCCAGGATGTGCCCGACCTCGTGCAGGACCAGCACCGAGAAATACTCGTCCGAAATTGTGCCGATGATATCCGAGCTGTACTCGATCGCGCCCCATTCAAAGGCGATGCCCCAATAGGAGGCGATGAGGCCCACCGCCGGGACATCCATCGTCATCGTCTCGTCGGGGTCCAAGGGATGGGTGGCGAGTCGACGTTGGACACGCGTTCCCACGTGTCGAGGGCGGACCAGATAATCTCCTCGTGGGTGTCGGTGAAGTCGTAGAGAAGCTCGACCTTGACGGTTACCTGTCCGTCGCCATTGCGGTCGTATCTCGGCACTGCCATGGCCATTCTCCCTCATTCGGGAGCGCGATCCGCTGATGACGGATTCGCCCTATGGGAGAAAATTATGGCCGAAAGAATTCTACTGCGATAGCCCTGAATCTTGAGTGGCTATGTCGATGCCAATAATGCCCGCCGTCAGAAATCCAGATCGGCGTAGTGTCCGACCGGGCGCAGGCCGGGGACGGCGTCGGCCAGCAGGGAGCGGAAGGCCGGGCGGGACTTCACCCTTGCGTACCATTCCTTGGCTTCCGGCGCATGGTCCCAGGGCACGTCGCCCAGATAGTCGACGCAGGACAGGTGGGCGGCGGCGGCGAGGTCGGCGAGCGAGAACTTGTCGCCGGCGAGCCAGGTCCGCCGCTCGGCCAGCCAGGCGATATAGGCCAGGTGGATCTGCAGGTTGGAATGCCCGGCGCGGATCGCGGCACTGGACGGCTCGCCGATGCCGAGGAAGCGCTTCATCACCTTCTCGCCCACCAGCAGGTCGGTGACCTCGCGGTCGAACTTGCGGTCGAACCAGGAGACCAGGCGGCGGATCTCCGCCCGGTCGGCGATGGTGCCCGGCAGCAGCGGGACCGTGTCGTCGCATTCCTCCAGGTATTCGGCGATGGCCTGGGAGCCGGCGATGGTGCTGCCGTCATCCTCCACCAGGACCGGAACCTCGCCGGCCGGGTTGATTGCCAGGAACTCGTCGCGGCGTTCCCAGACCGGCTCGGCGCGGAGATGGACCTCCATGCGCTTCTCGCCCAGGACCAGACGAATCAGACGGGACTGCGGCGACAGGGCCAGATGATACAGGGTGCGCATGGACCGGGGGGAAACGCGACGGAGAGCCGGAGTCTAGCAGGTCGGGCCGGGCCCACGCTACAGCGCTGGCGCGGCCCGGCTCCGGGCTAGCCCCTGGGCGTGCCCTCCTCGCTTGCCGGCGGTGGATCGGACGTCGGCGGCGCGGGCGGGGAGGCCTCCTGGGTCGGGGTCCCGGCCGGCGGCGCGAGTTGCTTGGCGGCCTCCTCGGCCTGCAGGGAGATATGGGCCGGCGGCGCCTTGCCGGCGGCGTCGACGCCGAAATAGATGGTGGTGTGCGGGAACGGGATCTCGATGTTCTCCGCGTCGAACCGCTTCTTCAGGCGGCGCAGCATCTCGCGCTTCACCCCCCACTGCTTGATCGGCGGGGTCTTGATCCGGGCCCGGATCACAACCGCGCTGTCGGCCAGGGCGTTCACCCCGAGGATCTCGATCGGCTCCAGGAACAGGGCGCTCCAGGCCTCTTCCGCCTGCATCTCGTCGGCGACCTCCTTGATCACCTCGCTGACCCGGTCGGTGTCCTCGCGATAGGCCACGCCGACATCGAGCAGGGCGAAGGAGAAATCCTTGGTCAGGTTCACCACCGTGGTGACGTCGCCGAACGGGATGATGTGCACCGATCCTTCCAGGTCGCGCAGGCGGATGGTGCGGATCGACATGTCCTCCACCACGCCGGTATGGCCGCCCGCCGTCACCACGTCGCCGACGGCCACCGTGTCCTCGATCAGCATGAACAGGCCGGTGATCACGTCGCGCACCAGGGCCTGGGAGCCGAAGCCGATGGCCAGACCGACGACACCGGCACCGGCCAGGAGCGGGGCGATGTCGATGCCGAGTTCGGAGAGCACGATCAGGCCGCCGAACACCACCAGGGCGACCAGCACCGCCCGCCGCAGCAGGGGCAGCAGGGTCTTGGTCCGGCTGCTCGCCTCGCGCGGGGTGCCGTCGGAATTGGTGCCGGACAGCGCCCGGGCGATTCCGCTAGCGGTCAGCTCCCAGATCACCACGCAGACGATCAGCACCAGGATGATCGTCCCGGTCGACCGCAGAACCGCCGTCTGGGTCTGGGTGTCGAGCGCGCTGATCACGCCGGCATTCCAGCCTTCCAGCACCGCCACGGCGGCGACGATGAAAATGACGATATCGACCGCCTTCTTGAGGGTCGGCCGATACAGGTTGGCCCGCTTGCGCAGGCCCGGGAACCGCTTTTCCAGTTCCTCGTCGACCGCGAACAGCCGGTCCAGCAGCTTATTGGCGAGGTGCTGGGCGGCCAGGGCGACGCCGACCGCGATCACGGTGATCACCGTCGCCCGCAGCATGAACAGGAACCCGTCCTGGGCGCCGGAGACGAAGATCCCGAAGCCGACCAGGATGTAGACGCTGGCGAGCAGGTTCCAGATATCGGCGAAACGGCGGCGCACCACGCTCTTGCCGCCGCCCCGGATCGCCTCGCGCACGGTCGGGCGCAGCTGGGTGACCAGGATCAGCAGCATGCCGGTCATCACCGCGGCGGCCGCGATCTCGAGGGCATGGGAGCCGACATAGCCGGCGCCGAGCGGCAGCGCGGTCTGGGAGATCACATAGCCGATCACGCCGACGGCGGTGAGGCGCATGACCCAGAGATAGAGATAGGCGGCCATCTCGTCCCCGACCCGCAGGATCCTGAGATGCGGGGCATAGGGGGCCAGGATCAGGCGGGCGAGCACGCCGATACCGGTATGCACGGCGATCGCCTGGATCACCACCAGGGCGATCTGCTCGGCCTGATAGCTGCGGGGCACCACCACCAGGGCGGCCCAGCCGGCGCCCAACACGGCGGCCACGGTGAAGGCCTCCAGAATCGTGCGGAAGATCGCGGTGAAGACCTTCGCCTGGATCGACGGCGCCTCGGCGTTGCGCAGGCGGCGGATGGTGCCGCCCAGGGCGAGGCCGGTCAGCCACCGGGCGATCAGCGCCACCAGTATCGGGAAGCCGAGGCCGACCGTGGCGATCTCGATCCAGAACTCCCGGCGCCGCTCGATATTGACCTGATCCTCGAGCCATTCCGGCAGGTCGCGGACGGCGACGACCGCGTCCCAGACCTCGGAGAAGACGAGCTGCACCCGCTCGCCCTGACTGATCACCGCGTCGGAGATCTGGGCGCTGATCGAGTTGTCGTCGGCGGGCGGCTGGGCCGGCGTTTGAGCGGTTGGTTGGGCGGGGGCCGCCGCGGCATCGGTCCCGGCCGTCCCGCTCTGGGCCTCCAGCAGGGTGCGCAGGTCGGTCAGCAGCTGTGCGCGGCGCTCGGGATCCTCCAGGGTCGCGATCAGCCGCCGCAGATCGTCGGCCGTCTGCGGGGCTGCCCCTTCCTCAGTGGCGCCCTCCGGACTCGCCGCTTCTGAGCTCGTCGCCTCCTGGGTCCCGGCCGGGGCCGCTCCGGTGGGAAGGCCGGGCGTCTGGGCGGACAGGGGGGACGCGGCGACGAGAACGGCGGCGAGGGCCAGACAGGCGAGCAGGAGGCGCATGAAGAATCCGGGACCAGTCAGGATGACCCAATAAATTAACGTTCCTGGCCTCAGGTCAACCGTGGAGGCGACACGCGGGGCATCTTACCAGGTCGGCGGCGAGGAGCGGAGCATGACCGCCGGCCGGTCGTAGCGCATGGCGCAGCCGTCGATCGCGACCGGCGGCTTGAGGCGGAGGGCGGGACCCCGGCCGGTGCTTTCCGGCTGGGGCCAGAAGTCGGCCGCGCCGCGGGGGGCCAGAGGTCCGTCGAGCGTCTCGGGGTCGTTGTCGATCACCAGCTTCGCGGTCCGCGCCAGGGAGGCCCGGACGCGCAGGACCCGGCCGGTGGAGCGGCGCTCGGCGATGCCGCGCAAGGCGCCGGCCGCCATCAGGTAGCCCGTGGCGTGGTCGAGCGCCTGCACCGGCAGCGGCACCGGCTTGTCGGCCCCCCGGCGGATCATGCCCGCATGGGCGATGCCGCTCGACATCTGCAGCAGGCTGTCGAAGGCCCGTCGCGCCTTCCACGGCCCGCTCCAGCCATAGGCGTCGAGGGAGACGTCGATCAGGGACGGGTTCAGGGCGCGCCGCGCCTCGAAGCCGAAGCCGATCCTCTCCAGCGCGTCGCTGCGATAGCCGTGGATGAACAGATCCGCCTCGGACAGCAGCTTGGCAAACGTCTCCCGGTCGCCGTCCCTGGTCAGGTCGAGGCCGGTGCAGCGCTTGCCCAGCGTCATGTCCGGCTCCAGCAGCGGCTCCTCCCACCAGGGCGGATCGACCCGCAGCACCTCGGCGCCGAACCCGGCGAGAAAGCGGCCGCAGGCCGGACCGGCAAGCACGCGGGTGCAGTCGAGCACCTTCAATCCGGCGAGCGGACGGGCGGGGTCGACGTCGCGGCCGTCCGGCGTGCCCGGGGTCCAGTCCAGGTGGATCAGCGGCTCGGCGTTCACGGCCATGCCCTGGGGATGCGCCTTCCAGGCCTCGATGGAGCGCATCTCCGCGGCACAGCCGTTCTCCGCCACTACGGCATCCTCCAGAGCCTTCGCCTCCCATTGGGCGACGGCCGGGGCCATGGCGGCGCGGTCGGCATGGTCGCCGAGCACCCGTTGGGCGGCGGCCCGGTGGTGCGGCGCATTGGTGTGCAGCCGGATCCAGCCGTCCCTGGTCGGATAGTCGCCGGCGATCGAATCCCAGATGCCCGGAATGTCCCAGCCCTGGGGCTCGAAGGTCAGGTCGTACCAGAACGACGCCTGGCGCCGATCGACGGTCACGTCCGGCGTCGTCCCGGAGGTTTGGCCGATCAGTCGGGCGACTTCCACCGAGGCGGCGCCGATCGTCGCAGTCGCCAGGTCGGTGACGGCGAAGACGGACGGCAGGCCGCCCTCGCCGGTGACCGTGAAGGACGCGGGTTCGTCATCGCCGAGGGCCGCGGCGATGTGGTCGAGAAATCCATCCATGTGTCTACCTCGCGAAGTCGAAAGGCTGGGTCCGGCGCATGCTGTCGTCGATGCGCAGGCGGTGGTTGACGGGCGGGTGCGCCCGCTGGGTGCAGTCGAGCCGCTCGCAGACGCGGCAGCTCACGCCGGCCGGGGTGGCCGCCGGTTTACGCTTGGGGTCGTGGCCGTCCGCGTAGAGCAGGTGCTTCGCCTCCTTCCATTCGCAGCCGAGCGCGATGGCGTAGCGCGGCTGCAGCGGATCGCGGCCGCCGCCGCTGACGTCCAGGGTGCGGGCCAGCAGGAACAGGGTCGTGCCGTCGGGCAGGCCGGCCACCTGGGTCTGAATCTGGCCGGGGGTGCGGAACACGTCGTGCACCGCGAGCCGGGGGCACGTGCCGCCGAACCGGGCGAAATGATAGCCGCCGCCCGACAGCCGCTTGGAGATGTTCCCGGCATTGTCGATCCGCAGGAAGAAGAACGGCACCCCGCGCGCGCCGGGCCGCTGCAGGGTGGTCAGCCGGTGGCAGACCTGCTCGAAGCTGGCTCCGAACCGCCGGCGCAGCAGTTCCACGTCGTAGCGCAGCTCCTGGGCGGCCTTGAGGAACGGGGCATAGGGCATCATCAGCGCGCCGGCGAAATAGGCGGCGAGGGTTGCCCGGAGCAGACCCCGGGCCTCGTCGCCGGACAGGCCCGCCCGGTCGACCAGGTCGTCCAGCAGGTCGCGCTCGGTGATCAGCACGAACTGGACCGCAAGGTTGAAGACCCGGCCGGAGGCGAGCAGGGCCTCGGAGATCAGGATGCGGCGCCGGTGGTGGTCCCAGCGGCGCAGGGTGTCGCCCATGACCTCCACCGGCATGACCCGCACGCCGATGCCGTGGTCGCGCTCGATATGGTCGCGCAGGCCGACGAACAGGGCATCGCGGTCGAGCTTGGCGGCCTCCCAGACCTGCTCGGCCAACCGCTCCATCGGGTCGAAATAGTTGTTCTCGGCCTGGAGGAAATCTCGGACCTCTTCGACCGGCGCCACCGACATCGACGCTTCCAAACCGCCGTCGCCGCCCTCCCGGTGCGCCAGGGCCTGGGCAGTGTCCCAGAGCTGGCGGTACGCCCGATAGAGGCTGAGCACGCCCTGGGCGGCGGCGGGGGCGGCTCCGACCAGCTCGCGGATCTCGCGGTCGGAGACCCGCTGGCCCTCGAACAGGGTGTCGCCGAACACCTCCGACAGCCCGGCAGCGAGCCGCTGGTCGTCGTCCTCGGCGAAGGCCTTCAGGTCGATCTCGAAGGTCTGGCCGAGTTTGAACAGCAGCGGCACCGTGACAGGCCGCTGGTTGTGCTCGATCAGGTTCAGATAGCTGGGGGAAATGCCGATCTGGGCCGCCATCTCGGTCTGGCTCAGCCCTGTGTCCATTCTGAAGCGCCGGACCTTGTGGCCCAGCATGGCCTTGCGATCGAGGCTTTCCATTCCCCTGAATCCGCGTCTTGTCGGGAAGACAGTCTAGGACGTGTGTTTTGCGGATGCGAACACTTTACGAATTTTACAGGAACAGGCGGATTGGATTTACCCCTGTTACATATTTACTCTTTTTCAAACAATAACTTATAGATCCACTTCCGGGCTTGGTCCTACGGTCCTCTCACATTGCGACGCAACAGAAGACGTCGCGGGACCGATGGAGAGGATCGCTGGAATGACCAGTTTCGAGGACCATACCCAGACCACGCTCGGCCGTTTCGACAATGTGCGGCGCGACTACGCCATGGCGGATGTCATCCGGCTGGCCGGCTCGGTGCGGGTCGAGCATACGCTCGCCCGGCGCGGGGCCGAGCGGCTGTGGCACCTGCTCAATACCGAGCCCTATGTGAACACGCTCGGCGCGCTGACCGGCAACCAGGCGATGCAGCAGGTCAAGGCCGGGCTGAAGGCCATTTACCTGTCCGGCTGGCAGGTCGCTGCCGACGCCAACAGCGCCGGGGCGATGTATCCGGACCAGAGCCTGTACCCGGTCAATTCCGGACCGGAGCTGGTGCGCCGGATCAACAACACCTTCATGCGCGCCGACCAGATCCAGACCATGGAAGGCAGCGGCGACACCGACTTCTTTGCGCCGATCGTCGCCGATGCCGAGGCCGGGTTCGGCGGGGCGCTGAACGCCTTCGAGCTGGCCAAGGCCTATATCGAGGCGGGTGCGGCCGGCATCCATTTCGAGGACCAGCTCGCCTCGGAGAAGAAGTGCGGCCACATGGGCGGCAAGGTGCTCATCCCGGTGCAGCAGCATATCGGGACCCTGAACGCCGCCCGGCTCGCCGCCGACGTGATGGGCGTGCCGACCCTGATCATCTGCCGCACCGACGCGGAGAGTGCGAAGCTCATCACCTCCGACGTGGACGAGCGCGACCATCCGTTCCTGACGGGCGAGCGCACGGCGGAGGGCTTCTACCGCCTGAAGGACGGCACCAACTTCGAGCGCTGCGTCGCCCGCGGTCTCGCCTACGCGCCCTATTCCGACCTGCTGTGGATGGAGACCTCCACGCCGGACCTGGAGCAGGCCCGGCGCTTCGCCGAAGCGATTCGGTCGGAGTTCCCGGACCAGATGCTCGCCTATAACTGCTCGCCCTCCTTCAACTGGGCGGCCAACCTGGACAAGGACGACATCGCCCGGTTCCAGCGCGAGATCGGCGCCATGGGCTACAAGTTCCAGTTCGTCACCCTGGCCGGCTTCCACAGCCTGAACCACGGCATGTTCGAACTGGCCCGCGGCTATGCCGAGCGCGGCATGGCGGCCTATTCCGAGCTGCAGGACGCCGAATTCGCCAGCGAGGCGAACGGCTACACCGCCACCCGCCACCAGCGCGAGGTCGGCACCGGCTATTTCGACGCGGTCTCCGTCGCCATCAAGGGCGGGGCCTCGTCGACCACCGCGCTCGCCGACAGCACCGAGGCAGCGCAGTTCCGCAAGCAGACCGCGCTCCAGACCGCGGCCGAGTGAAGGGAGGATACGTCATGTCGAACAATCGCTTCTGGGTGATCGGCGGCGAATACGCCAGCACCGCCTTCGACCGGGTGGTGGAGGGCACCGAGCGGATCCTTGGGCCCTATCTCTGCCGCGAGGAGGCCCACCGGGCCTGGGAGGAGGTCGCCGTGGAGACCCGCAGCGTCTGCCTCGCCCGCTTCACCATCGTCCAGGAGGGCGCACGGGCGGCATAGAGCCTCCCTGTCCGATCATGTTCCCGCCTTCCCGGATCCGCTCCGGGGAGGCGGGCTTCGCTACAGCAGGCTCTTGGCGATCGCCACCACGGCCAGCACGGTCAGCAGTACCAGGGCGGCGCGCTTCACATGGGTCGGGTCGGCGATGCCGTAGAGGTGCCGACCGCCCAACACCGCCACCTCCACGATCGGGGCCAGGACCAGGGCGCGCCAGAACACCGTCTCGGTGATGATGTCGAACCAGAGCATCGCTGCCAGGGCCGCGAGGTCGCTGAACAGGAAGAAGGCGATGGAGGTCGCCCGCAGGGTCGCCACCGGCAGCGGCGAGGAAAGATACAGCAGGATGACCGGCGGGCCGGGCATGCCCATGGTGCCGGACAGAAACCCGGCCGCCATGCCTGTCCCGGTCAGCAGCGGCCGCCCGGGAGGCCGTACCATCTGAAAGCCCCGGGCGATGATCAGGACGGCGATCAGCACCATCACGCCGATGGCGAGCCGCATGGTCTCGGCGTCGAGGGAGGAGAGCAGCCAGGCACCCAGCGGGATCGCCGGCAGGGCACCCAGGACCAGGAAGGATACCCCGCGACGGTCCACATCCTGGCGGACCGAGGGGAGCATCCGCACCCCGGCCAGGATGTCGAGCAGCAGGGCGATCGGCACGATCTCGACCGGCGCGATCACCAGGCTGGTCGAGGTAACGACGATCAGCGGAAAGCCGAAGCCGGTGAAGCCTCGCACCACGCCGGCGACGATGCAGGCGGCGACGACCGCCGCCCAGATCGGCGCGTCCCAGCCCAGAAAGACGACGTCCTGGAATCCGGCGCTAAGCCCGGTCACCCGGCGGCCCGGAGCGCGGTCACGTCACCGGCTCCTCGAACCAACCTCCAGGGCCGGATCGGCCGCTTGGCCCGGCGCGGCAGGTCGTCCAGCGCGCCGACCCGCAGGTCGCGGACCTGCAGCCAGCCGGCCTTCAGCGGACCCGGCATCTCGAAGCCGTAGGGCGGTGCGGCCTCGAAGCCGAAGGGGGTGTAGTAGGACGGCTCGCCGGAGACGAGGCAGATGTCCCAGCCGCCGTCGCGCGCCGCTTGCAGCCCGTGGGAGACCAGCGCCCGGCCGATGCCCTGACCCTGCATGGTCGGGCAGACCGCGAGCGGGCCGAGCAGCACGGCAGAGACGTCCTTGCCCACATCGACCTGCCAGAAGCGGATCGTGCCCAGCACCCTTCCGTCCATGGGATCGTCGGCGATGAAGGCCAGACCGTCGGCCACCGGACCCTGGCGCAGGCGCCAGACGGTGCGGCCCTTGCGGTCGGTGCCGAATCCGAGATCGTTCAGATGCTCGACGGCGGAGATGTCGGCGGAAACTTCGGCACGGATATGAAACATGGCGATGACCTGATCCGGAGAGGGGCGTCGAAACCCCGTTCCGGTCGGCCGGCACGGGGGCGTTCAGATGCTGGGAAGCACCTGTCGTCGTCGCTCCAATCGTGTATGCCGGTCGTTCATCGGTCTGTTCCCATGTGAGACTTTTGCCAATACAGCAATCGCGGGTGGGGTGCCACAGCATTTTCGCCGGGCCAGCATTGCGCTGAGCGCGCGTTGCAGTTTCGTCACGTCTTCACCAGCACCGGCCGGGCGTTCTCCACCGGGGCGGTGCCGGGCACGATCACCATCGGGTCGGTGCGGCGATCTTCGAGGCTGTTCGGCCAGGTCTGCACCACCAGAACCTGGGTCACCGGCCCCTGATGGGTGGCGCCGATCGGCATCATCAGGCGGCGGGTCCACAGGAATCCGCCGACATCCCAGCGGAAGCGGCTGGCGGTGAACACTGGCTGCCACTGCTCGATCGCCTGGGCGAAGGCGCCTTCCAGATAGGCGCGGTAGTCGCCGGAGAAGATCTCGTCGGACCGACGCCCGGCGAAGTTGGTCCCCCAGCGATGCACCATCTCGTCGCCGACCACCCGGTACCGGACCCGGCCCTGGGGAGTCACCACTTCGGCGAGAATCAGGTAGGGAAAGAGGTGGGGCGGGATGCGGAGCGGATCGATCTCCCTGCGGGTCGGCAGCCCGTCCACAGGCCGGTTTTCCGCCCAGAACGCGAGGGCGGATGCCAGGACCGGATCGTCGTCAACCTTCATCGTCCACGCCTAACGCTTGTGCAGCGGTTTAGGGGGTTGGGGCACAGGGCCTGCGCCTATGGTACGCCGAGAGGCGCGACTGCGACAGGACCGACGGCCGGGCGCCACCGGGCCTAGCCGCCGAGGGCCTGCGCCTGTGCCGCCTTGTTCCGTATGGCCTCCCAGTTCCGGCTCCGGATGGCGTCGGTCGGGGCGGGAAAGCTGCCGCCGACGCAGAGCACATTGGCGAGCGCCAGGTAGTCCCCGGCATCCGACAGCCCGATCCCGCCGGTCGGGCAGAAGCGCAGGTCCGGCAGGACCGGCTGGATCTGCTGCAGGGCGGCCGGTCCGCCGGCCGTCTTGGCCGGGAAGAACTTCAGGGTATCGAGCCCGGCCCGCCGGGCGGCCATCGCCTCGGAGACGGTCTGGATGCCCGGCAGCAGGGGAAGCCCCGCCTCCCGGCAGGCCTCGACCAGGGCCAGGTCCAGGCCCGGAGACACGGCGAACTGGGCACCGGTGGCCAGGACCTCGGCGATCCGCTCGGGATCGAGCAGGGTGCCGACCCCCGCGACCATCTGCGGTACCTCGGCACGGATCGCCCGCACGGCGTCCAGCGCGGCAGAGGTGCGCATGGTCACCTCGATGACCGAGATCCCGCCCGCCAGGAGCGCGCGGGCCAGGTCGGGGCCGGCGCCCGCGTCGTCTATGGTCACCACGGGGATCACGGGACCCCGGGTCAGGATATCGCGCAAGGCGAGTGTCATGGTCGCTCTCTCGGCTTCTGTCGTCCGTCTCCCCCGCAACGATAGGGACGGCGTCGACGCGACTCAAGGCGCCCGGCCGAGAAGATCGGCCCTGAAGATCGGGCGGGCGGACGCCATCCTTGCGTCACCCCCCGGCGACGCCCTATATGAGGGTCGGAAGGCTGGCGCGGACGGGCTCCTCGCCAACCCGGTCAGGTCCGGAAGGAAGCAGCCGTAACGAGTTTCGGTCCGGGTCGCTGCCAGTCTTCCACCTCTCTCCCTCCTCCTTCGCGTTGGGGCGTCGCTTTTCGGGGATCGCGTTCTTTCATGTGCCGGGACGCCGCCCTATGATCGCGCCATGAACGACGCCCCGCCCCCCGCTCAGGACTCCGCCCCCAGCGAATACCGGGTGCTGGCGCGGAAATACCGCCCCCAGACCTTCGACGACCTGAAGGGCCAGGACGCGCTCGTGCGCACCCTGCGCAACGCCTTCGAGCAGAACCGGGTGCACCACGCCTTTGTGCTGACCGGCGTGCGCGGCGTGGGCAAGACGACCACCGCCCGGATCATCGCCAAGGGGCTGAACTGCATCGGTCCGGACGGCCAGGGTGGGCCGACCATGAAGCCCTGCGGGGTGTGCGACAACTGCCGCGCCATCGCCGAGGACCGGCATGTGGACGTGCTGGAGATGGACGCCGCCTCCCATACCGGCGTCGACGACGTCCGCGAGCTGATCGAGAACGTGCGCTATCGCCCGGTGGCCGGCCGCTACAAGGTCTACATCGTCGACGAAGTGCACATGCTCTCCAAGAACGCCTTCAACGCGCTGTTGAAGACGCTGGAGGAGCCGCCGGAACACGCCAAGTTCATCTTCGCCACCACCGAGATCCGCAAGGTCCCGATCACCGTCCTGTCGCGCTGCCAGCGCTTCGACCTGCGGCGCATCGACATCAGCCTGCTGGTCGAGCTGTTCGAGCGGGTCTGCCGCGACGAGAAGGTGGAGGCCGAGCCGGAAGCCCTGCGGCTGGTGGCCCGCGCCGCCGACGGCTCCGCCCGCGACGGGCTGTCGATCCTGGACCAGGCCATCGCGCTCGCCTCCGGGCCGGTCACGGTCGAGGGCGTGCGCGACATGCTGGGCCTGGTCGACCGGGTGCGGATCTACGACCTGTTCGAGGCGGTGATGGCCGGCCGGATCGCCGATGGGCTGACCGTGCTGTCCGAGCTGTATGACGGCGGTGCTGATCCGGTCGTGGTGATCCAGGACCTGATGGAACTGACCCACGCCATCACCCGGATGAAGGCCGCACCCCAGGCGGCCGGCGCCAACGACCTGGGCGAGGCCGAACGGGACCGGGGCAAGGCCCTGGCCGAGACCCTGGCGGTCCCGTCCCTGACCCGGACCTGGCAGATGCTGGCCAAGGGCCTGGGCGAGGTGCAGACCGCCCCGGTGCCGATCGCCGCCGCGGAGATGGTGCTGATCCGGGTCGCCCACAGCGCCGACATGCCGGACCCGGCCGATCTCGTGCGGATGCTGACCGACGGCACGCCGCTGCCGGCGGGCGGGGCGGCTGCGAGCGCACCAGCACCGGCGGCCTCCGGGCCCGTCGCTTCCGCGCCCATTGCCTCTGCACCGGTGGTCCCGGCCGCCGCGGCACCGCCACCGGCCCTCGCCGCTCCGGCTCCCGATCCCGTTCCCGACTATGTGTCGACCGATTACGGGATGGCGGAGTTCGACGGCTCCGATCCAGGAACGGCGGGCTTCGCCGGGGATGGCGTGCCGGATTTCGTCACCGCCGGTCCGCCCCCTGACGACGACGAGGGGCTGGCCGGCGATCCCGACGACGCTTTCGACCCGGTGCCGACCGACTTCGCCGGGGTGGCCGAGTTGGCCTTCCGGCGGGGCGAGGCGATCCTGGGGGCGACCCTGACGAACAAGGTGCATCCGGTGGCCGTCGAGCCGGGCCGATTGGAACTGCGGCCGCAGAAGGGCGTTGACTTCCGGCTGATCGGATTGCTCGCCGGCCATCTGCAGCGCTGGACCGGGCGCGACTGGATCGTCGAGATCTCGGACGAGGAAGGCGGGCCGACCCTGCGCGAACAGAAGGCGGCGCAGAAGGCGGCCATCCAGGCCGAACTCGCCGCCCACCCCGTGGTCGCCAAGGTGCTGGAACTGTTCCCCGGCGCTGAGATAGACACGGTGATCGAACTTGCCGCTCCCGAACCGGAGGCGGCAGACCTGCAGACTGACATGTCCCCTGATCCGCTTCGGGCGGGTCAAGCAAACGAGGCGTGAGCGATGAAGAATCTCGGCCAGATGATGAAGCAGGCCCAGGAAATGCAGACCCGCATGCAGGAGATGCAGGAGCGGATGGAGCAGACCGAGATCGAGGGCACCGCCGGCGGCGGCATGGTCTCGGTCACCATGACGGCCAAGGGCTCGGCCCGGAAGGTGAAGATCGATCCGGCGCTGATGGACGCCAACGAGACCGAAGTGCTGGAGGATCTGCTGGTCGCCGCCCTGAACGACGCGCGCGGCAAGGCGGAGACCCTGCAGGCCGAGCAGATGAAGGAACTCACCGGCGGCTTGCCGCTTCCCCCCGGCTTCAAACTGCCGTTCTGAACGGCGGATCGGACACGCACCCATGGCCGCTGGCGATCTCGATCGTGTGATGCATCTCCTGGCGAAGCTGCCCGGCCTCGGGCCGCGGTCGGCGCGGCGGGCGGTCCTGCACCTGATGCAGCGGCGCGAGGCGCTGATGCTGCCCCTTGCCGAGGCGCTGGCGGCGGCGGCCCGCTCGATCCGGACCTGCCGGACCTGCGGCAATTTCGACACCACCGATCCCTGCGCCATCTGCCAGGACGTGCGCCGGGACCCGGGGCTGATCTGCGTGGTGGAGGATGTGGGCGACGTCTGGGCCCTGGAGCGGGCGGCGGCCTTCAAGGGGCGCTACCACGTCATCGGCGGCGTGCTCTCGGCCCTGGACGGGGTCGGTCCCGAGGATCTCAATATCGACAGCCTGATCGCCCGGGCCTCCGAGGCGGAGGTGCATGAGGTGATCCTGGCGATGAACGCCACGGTGGACGGCCAGACCACGGCCCATTACATCGCCGACCGGCTGGCGGGATGCCACGTGGCCGTCTCCCGCCTGGCCCATGGGGTGCCGGTCGGGGGCGAGCTGGACTATCTCGACGACGGCACGCTTACCCAGGCCCTGAAGGCGCGCCAGAGCGTCTGATCAGGGCGTCTGATCCGGGCGTCTGAACCTTCCTACCGGTCGAGCTGCCAGCTTCCGTCCGGCATCAGGCAGGCGGTGCCGTAGAGCCGTTCCTGCCGGCCGCCGATCCTCCCGGTCGTCTGATACTCGCGGCAGTACCGGCCACTGCGATCCTGGTACGGCTCGCCGTAGACCGGACCCGCAGGAGGGGCCGAGGGCACCACGACGACCTGCGGCGGCTGGGGCGGGACGACGTAGCGCGGGGCCGCGGCCCAGCCCGGCGGCCCGTAGCCGCGATGGCGGCATCGGACCACCTCGTAGACCCGGTGACCCCGCCTCTCGCGCTCGATCCAGCAGTCGCGGCCGGGATAGTCGTCGTATCGACTTCCGTAGAGCGACCGGTGGCGGTCATGACGGCCGTCGGCCTGGGCGGCCATCGGCAGGACGAGGACGGCAAGCGCGAGGAGTGCGGCGAGGGGCCTGTGCATGGCGATGTCCGGGTTGCGCCCTCGCGCGCCGTCGGTCGGCCCGCCAGGGGAGACTGCATATCGGACTGAACGTGGTGGTGCTGCGATTCCGTCGGCCGGGTCGGCGGGAAATCGTCAGGCGGCGCTGGCGAATTTCGGCGCCCGGCGCTCCATGGCCCAGAGCCGGTCGAGGCCCGGCTTGATCTCGGCGGCGACGAAATCGGCGCGCTTGTCCGGGCTGCCGCCGCCGCTCGGGAACTTCTGCTCCCACTCGTAGACCTTCACCGTGAGCCCGCAGAGCACCTCGGCGAGGCTGCGCTGGTGCCGGGAGATGGCGCCGCGCACGGCGTTGAAGGTCTCCACCGTCACCTGGTCCCAGCGCACGACCGTTTCGCGGTCGAAACCATTGAACCGGCGAGTCACCGAGTTGGTCACGAAGGTCAGGATCTCCTCCACCCGGGCGATCGCCTTCTGCATCGACTGGTCGTGGCGCAGGTTGCCGGAATCCTTCACGTCGCCGATCCAGGTCAGCAACCGGTTCACCGCCGGCAGGCAGTACAGGAAGTAGCTGCGGTAGTAGGACAGGGCGAGGTAGGTGTCGCCATAGCTCTCCAGCATGTCGGGGAGCTGCTCGACGCCGATGCCGAGACCCCGGGCCATGCTGTCGATGCGCTTGCGGACCTGGGCGGTATTCGGATGGGCGACCCGTTCGATCAGGGTCTCCAGATCGTTGGTCGCGTCGGCATCGCCGTCGCCGTAGAGATGCTGCATCAGGGGGTGGGTGATGTTCTGCATCAACGGCATCAGTTCCCGCTTCTTGGCGGAGGAGAGCTGGAAGGCGTCGAGGCTGAGGATGTCCACGCCGGCCTGGCGCAGGCCGATGCGCAGGGTATAGGGATCGAAGGCCGGCAGTTGGCTCAGCCGGCGCAGCAGAAGGATATCGTCCTTCAGTTCGCCCTGGTCGGGGAAGAAGTCGGGAACCTCCTCCACGGCGATCTGGCCCGAGCCCATGCCCTTCTCGCGGAACAGCTCGACCCGGGTTTCCAGCCGCACGTTCCGGATCAGACGGGCGTTGCGCAGGGCGGCGGTCTTGATGGGCACGATGGCGAGCGGCAGGGTGTGGATCGAATCCCTGTCGTATTCCGGTATCTCTTGAATCATGCCGGTCGCATCGGGCATTGCAATCTCACTCTCCCCATCGCCCGCAAACGTCTTGAGTTACGGACGACTCCCCTGGTCGTTCATCGCAATATTAGAAGTGTTTTATTGAAATTTCGTAAAAAGACAATGCGTCTCGCCCAATTCGCGTGAGGGCGAGGATTAATTCGCGCGTGAGGCGGAGTCCTCAGGGTCTATGGGGTTTTGAGACGTAGTCTTCCGACCGCATCTCCATGAGCCGCGAGATCGTACGATCGAACTCAAACCCCCAGTCAGAGCCGGCATAGAGCGCCTCCGGCTCGTCCGCCGCCGAGCAGACCAGGGTGGTGTGCCGTTCGTAGAGCGCGTCGATCAGCATCATGAACCGACGGGCCTGATCGCGAATCGCGTCGGTCATCGTCGGAATGCCGTCGATCACAACTGCGCGATATTTCTTCGCCAGGGCCAGGAAGTCGGCCGGGCCGAGCGGCCTGGCGCACAGGTCCTCGAACGTGAAGCGGGCGACCCCCTTGGCCGCCGTCTCCACCGGCATCTCCCGTCCGTGGACGATCACCACGTCCGGCTCCGGGGTGGCGCCGCCGGTCATCTCCGCGAACAGGTGGTCGAGCGTCTTCTTGGCCTCGCCATCGGCCGGGGTGACATAGACCTTCTCGCCGACCAGCCGGTCGAGCCGGTAGTCGGTACCCTCGCCCAGGTCGACGATGTCCAGCCGGGCCTTCAGCAGCTCGATGAAGGGCAGGAAACGCTCGCGCTGCAGGCCGTTCTTGTAGAGCTCGTCCGGATGCCGGTTCGAGGTGGCGACGACGATGACGCCGCGCTCGAACAGGGCGGTGAACAGCCGCGACAGGATCATGGCGTCGGCGATGTCGCGCACCTCCATCTCGTCGAAGCAGAGGAGGTGGGCGTCGCGGGCGATCTCCTGGGCGGCGCGGGCGAAGGGCATCTCGCCGCCGATGCCGCGCTGGCGGATGTGGTGGATGAGGCTGTGCGCCTCCTGCATGAACTCGTGGAAATGGACGCGGCGCTTGCGCTCCACCTCGGCGGCGCCGAAGAACAGGTCCATCAGCATGGACTTTCCGCGTCCCACCGGCCCGTAGAGATAGACGCCGCGCGGCACCTCTTCCTTGCCGGAATCCCAGCCGCCCAGGAAACGGCGGACCAGCCCGCCGCCCTTCGGCGACTTCGCCCGCCAGCCGGCGACCGCCTCGGCCAGCGTGTCGAGCCGCCGGGCGGCGTCCTCCTGGTCCTTGTCCGGGTTGAGCGCGCCGGCCTTCAGAAGGGCGGCATACCTCTCCAGCGGCCGGCCGTCCGGCGCCGCGGAGACGTCGACGATCAGTTTCTGCGCGGCGTCAGCGGCCACCATTCACTTCCAGCACGGTTCCGACGCAATAGGCGGCATGGTCGGACAGCAGCCAGACGACGGCTTCCGCGACCTCCTCGGCGGTGCCGGCCCGGCCGATCGGCACCAGGGCGCCGAGGCGAGACGCCCGGTCCGGCGCGCCGGCGGTGGCGTGGATGTCGGTGTCGATCATGCCCGGCGCGACGGCGTTCACCCGGACACCTTCACCGGCGACCTCGCGCGCCAGGCCGAGGGTCCAGGCATCCACCGCACCCTTGGAGGCGGCGTAGTGGACGAATTCGTTGGGTGAGCCGACGCGCGGCGCGATGGAGGACAGGTTCACGATCGGACCGCCCTTGCCGCCGCGCTTGGTCGACAGGCGGCGGACCGCCTCGCGGTTGGTGATCATCATGCCGATGACGTTGAGGTTGATCACCTCCTGCATCGCCGCCGTGCTCATGTCCTCGACCCGGGTGATCTTGCCGGTGATGCCGGCATTGGCGACCACGCCGCCGATCGGCCCGAGTTCGGTCTCGGTCTTCTCGAACAGGGCCAGGATGTCGGCCTCCTCGGCCATGTCGCCCTTGACGGTGATGGCCCGGCGGCCGGCATCCCTGACCTGCTTGGCCACCGCCTCGGCGGCGGCCTCGTTGGCGGCGTAGTTGATCGCAATGTCCCAGCCCTGGGCGGCGGCAAGGCGGCAGGTGGCGGCACCGATGCCGCGCGAGCCTCCGGTGACGATCAGGACCTTATCGGACATCGCGATTTCCCCCGTTTTCTGTTGGGCCCGTCCGAGATCGGCGGGCTTATTGAGCGACCGGCGCGGTGGCGGCCAGGTGGACCCGCGCGGTGATGGTGGCCTTCTCGGCGCCGGCCAGACCGCCGCCACCGCCAGGTGCCGCCTGGGCCATGTCGGAGCGCATCATCTGCATCTCCGCCTTGGCCATCGGCATCGGCCGGAAGGATTGGGTGAAGTCGATCATGCGCACCCGGAAGCCGCGGTCGGCGAAGGCCGCGTTCAGGGCGGAGAGCTCCTTGCCGACCCGCTCATAGACACGGGTGCGCAGGGTGTCGGTGACGGCCTCGCGCTCGGCCATGGTCGGCGAGTAGTCGATCGAGGCGACGGTCAGCGAGCGGCCCGGCTTGGTGGCGCCCTTGGCCTTGGCCGAGAGGTCTGAGAGGGCCGCTTCCGGCACCCGGGCCTCGGCCATCACGCTCCAGCGTTCGAAGCCGGCGTCGTCGGCCTGCTTGCTGAACTGGACGATGCGCCAGGTGGTGTCGATGCCGAAGCCCTGCAGGGTGGAGACCAGCTCGTCGCGGGCCGCTCCGAAGGTGCCCGATTCGACGGCGAGATCGGCGGAGATCCGCACGGTGGCGCTGCTGGTCTCGACCCAGTCCTCCACCTCCAGCATCAGCACTACCTCATCGTCGGCGGCACCCTGACGGGTGATCGGGCCGGCGTCCTGCGCCTGCACAGCGACAGGGGCGGCGGCGAGCAGGGAGGCGGCGAGCAGGGCGGCTAGGGGAAGTCGCATGAAGAGTTCCTCACGGTCAGGTGATTTCGGACCGTGACGCGACCATAGCCAGAGGGCGAAATGAAGGCAATCCGGCGACAGTCCCGTCCCGATGGGAGCACAGACCGACGCCGGTGCCGGTTATTCCGGTGCGCCGATCCTGGCCCAGGCGGAGCCTTCGCGCGAGAAGTTGAAGGCGCCCGGATTGAGGATCTCGGCCAGGATCTCCAGCGAGGTGACCAGTCGCGGGCCGGGCCGGTTGAAATAGGCGTTGCCGTCCACCGCCCAGAGCCTGCCCTCCTTGACCGCGCGCATGGAGGCCATGGTCGGGCGGGCGACGAAGGGGGCCGCCTCCTCAAGGGTACGGGCGAGGTCGAAGCCGCAGGGCATGAAGATCAGCCCGTCGGCATCGGACTTGGCGAGCTTGGCCAGCGTGGTGAACGCCGAATGCTGACCCTTCTTCGCCATGACCGGCACGCCGCCGGCCGCGGTGACCAGTTCCGGTATCCAGTTGCCGGCGATCATCGGCGGGTCGATCCATTCGACGCAGGCGATGGTCGGCTTCGGGTCGAGGGCGGCCCCGCGCATGGCGATGATCTCGACCCGCTCCCGCGCCCGTTCCGCCAGCTCGTTGCCGGCCCAGCGCAGGTCGAAGGCGTCGGCCAGGGTGGCGAAGCTCTGCCAGACCTGCTCCAGGGTCTCGGGTGCCACGGAGACGACCACCGGCTTCGCCCCCGTCCATTCCGCCAGGGCCGCGTTCAGGTCGGCCTCGGAGACCGCGCAGGCCTCGCACTGATGCTGGGTCAGGATGATGTCGGGCTTCGCCGCCCGCAGCGCCTCGGCATCGACCTCGAAGACCGCCAGCGCCTTGGTGATCAGCATGGAGATCTGCTTGTGCAGGGTGCGCGACGGCTTGGCCGGGTTGATCCGCGGGCGGGTCATCACCGGGATCTCGGCGACCTCGGCCGGGAAGTCGCACTCGTGGCTGCGTCCCACGAGGTGGTCGGTCATGCCGAGGGCGGCGACGACCTCGGTCGCGCTGGGCAGCAGCGAGACGATCCGGGGGCCGGTCACTGGGTCGCTTCTCGCGCCGCGGCTTCGGACTCGCGGCGCTCTCGGTGGATGAGCCAGAGGTTGCGGGCATAGATGAACAGGCCGGTCCCCTGTCCGAGGATGAAGACCGGGTCCTGGCGCCACAGGGCGTAGACGAACAGCGTCGAGCCGCCGGCGAGCGAGAAGTACCAGAAGGCGATCGGGATCACGCTCTTGCGGCTGATCTCGCTCTTCAGCCACTGGATCAGGAACCGCATCGTGAACATGGCCTGGCCGCCGAAGCCGACGCAGACCATCACGATCTCCTCCGTCGACATGCCGGTGAAGGCGCCGACGAGTTTCTGGACGAGGACGTCAAACATGGGTCGCTCCGTCGCTAACCTGGGCGCCGCCGCCGGCCTCGAATACGGTAATGTCCGCCGGCGCTCGCCGCATCAGCCATACCATGCCCAGCAGGTCGGGGATGCCCACGGCGAGCCGGTCGAAGATCCGGTACTTCGAGGTGCCGGCATGTCGGGCCCGGTGGTTGACCGGCACGACCGTCACCCGGGCTCCCTCCCGCTTCGCCAGCGCCGGCATGAACCGGTGCATGTGATCGAAATAGGGGAACCGCAGGAACAGCGCCCGCTCGAACAGCTTGAGCGAGCAGCCGGTATCCGGGTTGTCGTCGCCCAGCATGGCGCGGCGCAGTCCGTTGGCGATGCGCGACGCCCGGCGCTTGGCCCAGGTGTCGCGCCGGTTCACTCGGTGGCCGGTCACCATCAGTGGCGAGCTGCCGCTGTCCTCCTGCCAGGCCTTGAGCAGGGCCGGGATGTCCGCCGGGTCGTTCTGGCCGTCGCCGTCCAGGGTCGCGACCAGACGGCCGCGTGCCGCGGTGATGCCGCTGCGCAGGCCCGCACTCTGCCCCGAGCGCCGGGAATGGGTCAGGACCCGCAGCTCCGGCACCTCGTTCCGCAGGGCCGCCAGCGTCGCGCCGGTGGAATCGGTCGAGCCGTCATCGACGAACACGATCTCGAACGCGCACACGGAGGAGAGCGCCCCGCGGATCTCGGCGATCAACGGGCCCACATTGGCCTCCTCGTTCAGGACCGGGACGACCACCGACAGGAGCGGGTTGCTCGCGGACGCGGTATGCGGGGTCTCGGCCGGCGCGGTGGATATCTCCGGCACGGGCGTGGTCTTTCAATTTTGACGTCGGCGCCCTGATAGCCCCGCAAGGGACCGTGTTTCAAGGAAGATCACGCAGGTACTACGCCACAGAGCGGGTTCCGGTTCCCTGCGCGTCTCCAAAACGCAACCCAACTGCAAACAAAGCGTCATCGACCGCGGGCTATATGGGCGTCCAACGGAGCCGATCGTCGGCGCCGGTCATGCTGGGAAGTCGCGGAGCCCGACCGGTACAGCCGGGCGCGCCGGCGACTTGGCGCGGTGGGGCCGGCGGGTTGGTCGGACGGACCGCACGAACGCTCATCGCAACGCTCGAAGGCCCGCTCGCCCCTCATGTTGATCTACCAGAACGTTTCCAAGCGCTTCGGCGCCAACGCCGCCGTTGATACCGTCAACATCTCCGTCGATCCCGGCACGATGCTCGGCATCATCGGCCGTTCGGGGGCAGGCAAATCGACCCTGCTGCGGCTCACCAACCGGCTGATCGATCCGAGCGAGGGCTCGATCCGCTTCGGTCCGCGCGACATCAGCGGCCTGAAGGGCAAGGCCCTGCTCGACTGGCGCGCCGACTGCGCCATGATCTTCCAGCAGTTCAACCTCATCCCGCGCCTCGACGTGCTGACCAACGTCATGCTGGGCCGCGCCAATTCGATGGGGCTGCTGAAAAGCGTGTTCAAGCTGTTCACGGATGCCGAGCGCCATGCGGCGCTGATGGCGCTGGAGCGGCTCGGCATCGTGGAGACGGCGCTGCAGCAGGCCGGCACCCTGTCCGGCGGCCAGCAGCAGCGCGTGGCTATCGCCCGGGCGCTGATGCAGAACCCGAAGATCATCCTGGCCGACGAGCCGATCGCCTCGCTCGACCCGATGAACGCGAAGCTGGTGATGGACGCGCTGCGCGACATCAACCGCCAGGAAGGCATGACCGTGGTCTGCAACCTGCACACCCTGGACACCGCCCGGACCTATTGCGACCGCATCGTCGGCATGCGCGCCGGCAAGGTGGTGTTCGACGGCACCCCGGCCGAGCTGACGACCGACGCCGCCCGCGAGATCTACGGCGCCGGCGCCGAGTTCGACGAGGCCGCCACCTCCACCAGCATCACCGACCGCCCGGACGACACGGGCTCCCAGGATTCCGACGGCCCGCGCCTGCGGGCGGTCGGAAGCGCCGTCGCCTCCGCCGGGGGGTGACGCCGCCGACCGTACCGGTCACCGGACCCGGCGACGCCAATACCAAACGGCTCATACCTGCCGAACGGTTCACACCTAAGTGAGGGGAAGACCAATGACCTTTATGCGCACCGCGGCCGCGGCCGCCGTCACCGCCCTGGTCGCGTTCGCCGGCACCGCGCCGGTCTCCGCGGCCGATCTGGGCATCAGCGAATTCCGCATCGGCCTGCTCGGCGGCGAGAACGCCTCCGACCGTCTGCGCTCCAACGAGTGCCTGCGCGAGCGCACCGAGAAGCTGCTGGGCGTCGAAACCAAGCTGTTCGCCCCGGCCGACTACAACGGCGTGATCGAGGGGCTGCTCGGCGGCAACCTGGACATGGCCTGGCTCGGCGCGTCCGGCTACGCGGCCGTGTATCTCGAGGATCCCGAGGCGGTCGAGCCGGTGCTCGTGAAGATCAACGTGGACGGCTCCTACGGCTACCACTCCATCGGCTTCGCCCGCGCCGACAGCGGCATCAAGAGCCTGGAGGACATGAAGGGCAAGAAGTTCGGCTTCGGTGATCCGAACTCCACCTCCGGCTACCTGATCCCGTCGATCGAGATCCCGGCGGCCGGGTTCCCGATGACCCCGGGTGAGTATTTCGGCGACGTCGTCTTCACCGGCGGCCACGAGCAGACCATCGTCGCGGTCTATAACGGCGACATCGAGGCCGGCGTCACCTGGGCCGACGGCATCGGCGCCTGGGAAGAGGGCTACAATTCCGGCGCGCTGCGCAAGGCCGCCGATGCCGGCCTGGTCGACATGACCCAGCTGGTCGAGATCTGGCGCTCCAAGGTCATTCCGGAAGGCCCGATCGTGCTGCGCAAGGCGCTGCCGGAGAAGGTGAAGCTGCTGATGACCGGCCTGATGGGCAGCCTGGAATCCATGGATCCGGAATGCGCCTACGGCGTGATGGCCGGTGAGGTGAAGGGCCTGGCCCCGATCACCCACGAGGAATACGAGGTGATCATCGCCGCCCGCCAGTCGAAGATCGGCAAGTAATCCTGCCCGACCCAAGCGCCGCGCGGCCCCGACCGGGTCGCGCGGCGTTCCGCATTCCGCCCTCCCGTCCGCGCGAGCCCGCCCATGGCCATGACCACCGTCGATCAGCTGCAGGCCCACGCCTCCTTCCTGGAGCGGCGCCGGCGTCTGTATACCGGCCTGGGGGCCGCGATCTTCGCCCTGCTGGTGGTGCTGGGCTTCATCGGCGCGGAGGAGATGAATTCCGGGGGCTTCATCCAGGGACTGGAAAAGTTCTTCGACTATCCGAGCAACATCGTCTCGGAGACTGCCGAGGCCGGCACCGACTGGTTCGAGCGTCTCTGGGTCTATCTGCCGGCCCTGCTCGAGACCATCAACATGGCCGCGGTCGCGACCATCTTCGGCACCGTCTTCGCCGTGTTCCTGTCCTTCGCCGCGACCCGGGGCCTCGGCGTGTGGCCGCCGCTCGTCCCGGTGGCGCGCCGGATCATGGACATCACCCGCGCCTTCCCCGAGCTGATCCTGGCGCTGTTCCTGATCTTCATGCTGGGCTCCTCGCCGGTGCCGGCGATCATCGCCGTCGCCTTCCACACCGCCGGTGCGCTGGGCAAGCTGTTCTCCGAGGTGAACGAGAACATCGACCGCGGCCCGCTGGAGGGCATGACGGCGGCCGGGGCGAGCTGGACCCAGCGGATGCGCTGGGCCGTGCTGCCCCAGGTGCTGCCGAACTACACCAGCTACATGCTGCTGCGCTTCGAGATCAATATCCGCGCCTCGGCGATCCTCGGCTTCGTCGGCGCCGGCGGCATCGGCACCGAGCTGCGCAAGGCGATCAGCTGGGCCAACGGCGCCGACATCGCCGCCCTGTTCGTGCTGCTGTTTCTGACGATCATGGTGATCGACCAGATCTCCGGCCATGTGCGCCGGCGCCTGGTCGGCGGCATGTTCGCCGGCGCGCGCTGAGGAGATCGCCATGAGCGCCATCACCGCCGATGAGGCCGGCCGTCTCGACGCCACCTACAGCGACATTCTGCGCACCCACCGTCGCCAGTTCCTGTGGCCGGTCGGGCTCGTGGTCCTGGTCCTGGCCTATCTGACCTACGCCTTCTTCGCCTTCGGCGTGCCGGAGCTGATTGCCAAGTCCCGGCTCGACCGGGGCATCCTGCTCGGCCTCGACAGCGTGGCCTACAAGGTGCATGTGGAGAAGAACCTGCGCCGCGACCTGTTCGAGGTCGCCGTGGAGGGCGAGCGTACCGCCACCTACGACCCGGCCTCCCTGCCAGACTGGGTGGCCGTCAGCGGGGCGAGCGGATACGAGGGCCGGGTCGATATCGAGATGGGCGGGGGCTACCTCTTCATTCTGGAGGGCGAGACCCTGACCGTCACCGGGCCGGGCCTGCAGCGCCCGTTCGTGGTGACCGCCGGCGGCGATACCCTGACCTGGCAGGGCGACACGCCGCCCTGGATCGAGCTGAACCCGCGCAAGGTCGACATCAAGCCGAGCCTGTTCCAGCGCGCCCAGGTGACCTCCGGCCGGATCCTGGTGTTCCGCTATTTCTGGGGCTGGGAGGATTTCTGGTTCGACTTCCGCTCGCCGCTGAACGGACTGTCGGCCGGAGAGTTGTGGTCGCTTGCCTGGTCCGACGAGCGGATCGAGCCGGAGATGTCCAACGCCGCCTTCATCTTCGACGAGTTCTGGGGCAACGAGGGTTGGCAGCACGGCGACGTCTTCAAGGCGCTGCTGGAGACCGTGATCATGGCCTTCCTGGGCACCGTGGTCGCCGCCGCGGTCGGCCTGCCGCTCGCCTTCATGGCCGCCGCAAACGTCAACCCGGAGCCGCTCAGCCGCTTCGTCATCCGCCGCTTCTTCGACTTCGTGCGCGGCGTCGACATGCTGATCTGGTCGCTGATCTTCATCCGCGCCTTCGGCCTCGGCCCGCTCACCGGCGTCATGGCGATCGCCCTGACCGATACCGGCACGCTGGGCAAGCTGTTCTCCGAGGCGATCGAGAACATCGACAACAAGCAGGTCGAGGGCATGCAGTCGACCGGCGCCGGGGCGCTCACCCGTTACCGCTTCGGGGTGATCCCGCAGATCCTGCCGGTCTTCATTTCCCAGTCCCTGTACTACCTGGAATCCAACACCCGCTCGGCCACCGTGATCGGCGCTCTCGGGGCCGGCGGCATCGGCCTGAAGCTGGTCGAGACGTTGCGCACCGGGAAGGACTGGGAGAACACCGCCTACATTATCGTGCTGACCCTGATGGTGGTCGTCGCCATGGACATGACCTCCGGCTGGCTGCGCCGCAAGCTGACCGGTGTCGGCCGCGACTGAGGGGCCGTCCGACCGCTCAGTTCCGCCCCGGGTTTAACAACCCCCGCGCGATCACGCCGGCCTGGATCTCGGCGGCTCCCTCGAAGATGTTCAGGATCCGGGCGTCGCACAGGACCCGGCTGATCGGATACTCCAGTGCGTAGCCGTTGCCGCCATGGATCTGCAGGGCGTCGTCGGCGCAGGCCCAGGCGACCCGGGCGGCGAGCAGCTTGGCCATGCCCGCTTCGATGTCGCAACGGCGGTCGCTGTCCTTCTCGCGGGCTGCGTGGAGGGTGAGCGCACGGGCCGCCGCGATCTCCGCCGCCATCCGGGCCAGCTTGTTGGCGACGCGCGGAAAGGCTTGAAGTTTCTTGGAAAACTGGACCCTTTCGCCTGCGTAACGAAGCCCCAGTTCCATCGCCGCCTGGGCCACGCCCAGGGCGCGGGCGGCGGTCTGGATGCGCGCGCTCTCGAAGGTCGCCATGAGCTGCTTGAAGCCCTGGCCCTCCTCGGAGCCGAGCAGGCTGCCGACGGGCACCTCGAAGCCGTCGAAGCCGATCTCGTATTCCTTCATGCCGCGATAGCCCAGCACCTCGATCTCGCCGCCGCTCATCCCGGCGGCGGGGAAGGGGTTCTCCTCGGTGCCGCGCGGCTTCTCCGCCAGCAGCATGCTCAACCCGCGGTAGCCGGCCTCGTCCGGGTTGGTGCGGACCAGCAACGTCATCAGATCGGTGCGCGCCGCATGGGTGATCCAGGTCTTGTTGCCGCTCACCCGCCACACGTCCCCCGCCTTCTCGGCGCGGGTGCGCAGGTGGGCGAGGTCGGATCCGGTGTTCGGTTCGGTGAAGACGGCGGTGGGCAGGATCACGCCCGAGGCGATCCGCGGCAGCCAGTGGGCGCGCTGCTCCTCGGTGCCGCCCAGGCGGATCAGTTCGGCGGCGATCTCCGAGCGGGTGCCGAGCGAACCGACGCCGATATAGGCCCGGCTGAGGGTCTCGGAGACCACGACCATGGCCTCCTTGCCCATGCCGAGCCCGCCATATTCCTCGGGCACGGTGAGCCCGAAGGTGCCGAGCTCGGCCATGGCCTCGACCACGTCGATCGGGATCAGCCGGTCCTCCAGGTGCCATTGGTGGGCATGGGGCTCCACCCGGTCGGCACCGAAACGGCGGAACTGTTCGCGCACCATGGCCAGAGTCTCGTCCAACCCGTGATGGCCAAAGGCATCCGGGTCGCCGGCCTCCATCGCCTCGGCCAGCCGGGCGGCCAGCGCCACCCGGGCGGGCTGACCGTTACCATACCGCATCAACTTCTGGCACGAAGCACTTGTAAGCGGTACCAGATCTTCCTCTTCAAGCCCCAGATCATTGGGCCGGAGCATCTCCGTCTGCGCCATGGGGATGCCGCCGCGGATCTGGCCCAGATACTCGCCGGCCGCCACGCCCAGGATCAGTCGCTCGGTCTCCCCGGCGCGGCCCTGCGCGGCCAGGTCGTCGGCCCAGGAAACCAGCCGTTTCAAGGCTTCCACGGTGGTTGCGAGCCAGGCGAGGCCATGGGCCGCGGTCTGTTCCGCCTCCAGTTTCGCGCCGTCGATCCGGCCGTTGACCACCACGATGTCGGAAACCCGCCGCCGGGCGGTCGAAAGCACGGTCTCAGCCGCCTCCACCGCCTCGCGGGCGAGCGTAAATGTATCTGTATCCGTGGTTTCGGTGGTTAAGGTATCGACGGCGGCGCCGTTCATCCCGGGATCTCCCAATTCTCAAGCGTTTCCGGAGGGTTCCACACCATGGTGCAGTCGGGGTTGGAGGTCCAGACCCCTTCCATTCAGGCACGGCGTTAACCGTTTCCGTTAACCTATTGTTTACAATTTGATATGGATGCGAAACGGACTCGCAGATTGAAACCCCGTTCGTGGTTGCGGGGCGCGCGAACGGCGGATATGATCGCGCCTGCACCTCTAGATCCTGTGTGTTTCTCCCGCATCCCTACGATATGGAGCAAGCGTGGATACTGCCGACACTACTGCGCCGGACGCGAATATACGCGGAAAATCAAAGGGTTCCGGTGCGGCCGGGGCGGCCTACGTCGTGCCCTGCGCCTCGTCCTTCCGCGACGCGGTCCTGCGGCTCGCCGACCAGCGCCAGGCCAGCCCCTCGGATCTCGCCAGGGCGGTGCTGCTGCTGGTCCCCCGCGACATACTGGCGCGAACCGTCGATCCAGGGGAGCCGGGGCCGGGCGATCGGGAGCGGATCGCCCTGCAGTCCGGTGCCTCGCGGGGCAGGGTGCTGAAGCGGAAACCGCGTTTGCAGATGCGGCTTCCCGCCGGCCATGACCACGCGGATCTGAGGCGCGCCCTGGCCCTGGCCCTGTCCATGGCCAAGGGCGAGTCCCAGCTCGCGGTGGTCACCGAGGCCGACCGCAAGGCGGAGGCGGCCGTCGAGCGGGCTCGCGACGAGATGTCGGACGAGAACACGACCCTGCGCGGCCTGATCGCCGATCTGGCCATGCCGGTGCTGCCGAACGGGGTGCAGACCCGGGGGGAGGCCCTGTTCGCGCTGGGCTTCCCGCCGACCGCCGTGCCCGATGCCGGCACGATCCGTCGCCGCTGGCGCCGCATGGCGATGATCTACCACCCGGACAGCGCCTTTGGGGACCACGACCGGATGAGTCAGCTCAATCAGGCACTTGATAAGCTCACCCAATAGGAAGGGTGAGCATACGATTGTAATAATATTTCGCGCGCTTGACAGCGGTCTCCGGGCTCCGTAGCGTCGTGCCCATGACCAACGATCTCCACATGCAGGCCGCCGTCACGGTGGGCCTCATCGGTCGGCGAATTAGCCGCCCGGTCCTCGTCGAGGGCCGGGGCAGCGCTCTTCGCCAGGAACCGATCTGTGGAGATTTCTCATGCTCGCCGAGCACCTGAGTCCCAACGCGGGCTCGTCCAACACCGCCACCGCCTTTTCCGCCACCGTCTCCGCCGCCAATGCCGCGGTCGAGCCCGTCGTGGCCTGCTTCTCCATCACCGCCGAGGCCGACCCCCAGGTCATGTCCCGGGTGCTGGAGCTGTTCGCCAAGCGCGGCCTGATCCCCTCGCGCTGGCACAGCGACCTCAGCGGCCGCCGCCGCGACGAACTGCTGATCGACCTTCAGGTCGAGGGGCTGGACCGCGAGAAGGCTGACCTGATCGGCCACGCCATGCGGCAGATGGTGCCGGTCATGAGCGTGCTCATCAGCCAGAAGAGCTACGCCTGAGGGGGTAGCTCTTCCGCTTCCCCCCCCCCACCCTTCTTCACTCCCCGGATTCATTCCGGGGCGAGCGGTTGGGCCGCTTCGTGCCCGGCGGGTGATGGTGGGAAGCGTCGGAGGAGCTTGGCCCGGAACAGGTCCGGGCAGAGGCGTTGAGGGGTGGCCGTCGTCTGCGCTCAACGCATCCTCCTCCGCTCACTCTCCGGATTCATTCCGGGGCGAGCGGTTGGGCCGCTTCGTCCCCAGGTGTGATGCCGGGAAGCGTCGGACGGGCTCGGCCCGGAACAGGTCCGGGCAGTGGCGTTGGGGGGTGTAGCGGTCGTCTGCGCTCAACGCTTCCTCCTTCTCTCACTCCCCGGATTCATTCCGGGGCGAGCGGTGGGGTCGCTTCGTCCCCTGGGGTGATGGTGGGAAGCGTCGGACGGGCTCGGCCCGGAACAGGTCCGGGCAGAGGCGTTGGGGGTGTGTCGGTCGTCTGTGCTCAACGCTTCCTCCTCCGATCACTCCCCGGATTTATTCCGGGGCGAGCGGTTGGGCCGTTTCGTCCCCAGGGGTGAGGGTGGGAAGCGTCGGACGGGCTCGGCCCGGAACAGGTCCGGGCAGAGGCGTTGGGAGGTGGTGAAACAGCGCAGACCTACGCCACCCGGATGATCTCCACGCCGACCGCCGCCGCGGCGTCCGCTTCCGCCGCACCCACCTGTTCGAGCCAGTCGCGCCGGCCGCGTACGCCGCCGCTTTCGCGCACGGCGACCACCGGGGCGAAGTCGATCGTGGCATGGACCCAGCCCGGCTGGTCGAACACGCCCTCGGCCAGGATGCCGGAGGGTGGCAGGCCGATATCCGCGGGCACGAAGATCCCGGCGGACCCATGATTGCTGTCCAGGGCCGGGGACCAGGGCGCCTCGCCCACCGTCGGGCTGGTCACCACGGGCACCTGGTTCTCCAGCGCCCGGGCGAGGCCGGCGGTGCGCACCCGGGCGGCGCCGGCGATCGTTTCGGTGGCGCTCGGGATCAGGATCAGCTCGGCCCCGGCGGCGACCATGGCCCGCACGATCAGCGGGAACTCCCCGTCATAGCAGATGGCGACGCCGATCCGGCCGATCTCGGTGTCGAACACCCGGGCGGCGGAATTGCCGGTGATGCCCCAGATCTCCCGCTCCCAGGGGGTCATGATCCGCTTGTCCTGGATGCCGATGCCGCCCTGGGGGCCGATCAGCCGGGCGCGATTGACCGGCTGCCCGCCCAGGTCGGCGGCCAGCACCGGCAGGCTCGCG
Source organism: Thalassobaculum sp. (assembly GCF_965223715.1). Lineage (GTDB taxonomy): Bacteria > Pseudomonadota > Alphaproteobacteria > Thalassobaculales > Thalassobaculaceae > Thalassobaculum. Next base: position 4,205,447 of record NZ_OZ245012.1, read on the forward strand.
GCCAGGATATGCACGCCGTGGCGCCGGGCGAGTTCCGCATGCAGCGCATCGACCTGGTCGATCAGCCCGCCGACGGCGCGGATCTGTCCGGGCAGGTCCGCCTCGGTCTCCGGCCCGAAGGTCGAGGCGAGCTCGAGCGCGCCGTATTCCGGAAACACCAGCAGCTCGGCGCCGGCCTCGGCCGCCTCGGCGACCCAGCGCGTGATCCCGTCGGCCCAGGCGTCCAGGCTCGCGGGGCGCCCGACCGGGAACTGGGCGGCGGCGACCCGCAGGGTGGGACGGGCGATGCTCACAGCGCTTTGATCCAATACTGCATGGGTTTGGCGGTCTCCTCGCTGTCGCCGACATCGGTCCAACTATACCGCGCGACCGCCCCGTCGAGGGGCTGATAGCCGAACCGGCGCCAGATCGGGTCGAGCGGGGCGTAGCCGTCGGGCCGGGCCGGATGGTTGTCGGGCCGCAGCACGCCGCAGAACACGGCGGTGGCAAAGCCGAGGGCGCGGGCGTGGGCCTCGCGCCGCTCAAAGAACGCACGATAGGCGCCGCGGCCGCGGGATTCCGGCAGCAGGACCGATTCCGCGCAGTAGAAGACCCGGTCCGGGTCATAGCCCGCCTGGGCGAGCGGGGCGGAGAAGTCCGCATGCTCGTGGGCCATGGGCAGGCCGGTGGAGGCGCCGACCATGGCGTCCCCGTCATAGGCGGCGACCAGGATCGCGCCGTCGGAGGCGGCGAAGGCCGACAGATACCGGGTCTCGTAGTCGACGGACCCGTCATAGAGATAGGGCCAGTCCAGGAACACCCGGATCCGCAGCTGCGCCAGCGCGTCGATCGCCGGTGCGATCTCGGCGCGGCCGGTCATGGTCTCCAGACGCAGGTCGCTCGCGGCCATGGCATTCCCTCTGCAGCGCCTGCCGCAATAGCGGCGACGCTGCAGCGGGTCAACCGGCGGGGTGTCCGCCTATTCGGAGGCCTGCTTCAGGTAGGCGATGATGTCGGCACGCTCCTGGGCGTCCTTCAGGCCGACGAAGATCATCTTGTTGCCGGGCACGGCTTCCTTCGGGTTCTCCAGGTAGGTGTTCAGGCTGTCCGCATCCCAGACCACGTCATGGGCCTTCATGGCATCGGAATACCGGTTGAATCCATCCGCGGTGCCCGCCTTGCGGCCGATGACGCCGTAGAGCGAGGGGCCCTGGCGGTGCTTGCCTTCCTGCACCGTGTGGCAGGCCTGGCACTTGCGGAACACCTTCTTGCCTTCGGCGGCATCGCCTTCCTGGGCGAAGGCGGCGGGGGACAAGGCGAAAGAGCCGGCCGCAAGGGCGAGGCCGACTGCCAGGAAGGTTCTACGCATAGAATTCTCCATAATCAGCTAGGTGTGCCAAGCGGCGGCTCCAGCGGCCGCATCGGCCCGTCGAGACGGCCGCATTCTGGCCCTGCGCCGGCAGCGGCGACAGGCCGTGCGACGATCTGTCGGAACCACCATAGTCTACGGTCGCGGACGCCGGTCGGATCAGTAGCCGCGTTTCAACAGGCGGTTCATCATATGGGTGACGATCAGCGACCGGGGCTCCACCGCCCGCCACTGCTCCGCCGACCGCCCGGTCAGGGTCTGCGCCTGCCAGTCGGCGAGTTCGGCCGCCGCATCGTCCAACGAGATCACCCGGCGGGAGACCTTCGCGGCCAGCAAACCCGCCTGGAAATCCACATCCGGATTGATCGGCCGCCCATCCGTCATGCTTGCCTCTTGAACCGGAGCCCCGGCGACGTTAGCTCAAGCGCTGTCGTGGTCGCCAGATCGGCGGACCTGCTGGGGGATCGGATGGTTGAGACGCAGTCGGTGGCGGGTACCGCGTCGGGTGCCCGGGAACGGGTCCGCGCCTTCGTGGACTCCAGGCGGGCGCAGATGTTCATCACGGTGCTGATCGTGCTGAACGCAATCACCCTGGGCCTGGAGACGAGCCAGACGGCCATGGACGCGGCGGGGCCGCTGCTGGTCCTGGCCGACACGCTGATCCTCGGCGTCTTCGTCGTGGAGATCGCCCTCAAGCTCTTCGCCCACGGCGTACGGTTCTTCCGCGACCCCTGGAACCTGTTCGACGTGGCGGTGGTCGGGGTGGCCCTGGTGCCCGCTTCCCAGGGGTTCTCGGTGCTGCGTGCCTTCCGCATCCTGCGGGTGCTGCGCCTGGTCTCGGTGGTGCCGTCCCTGCGGCGGGTGGTGGGCGCGCTGCTCCATGCGATTCCGGGGATGGGCTCGGTCGTCATGCTGCTCGCCGTGCTCTTCTATGTCTTCGCGGTGATGGCCACCAAGCTGTTCGGCGGCTCGTTCCCGGACTGGTTCGGGACCATCGGCGCGTCATTCTACACCCTGTTCCAGGTCATGACCCTGGAGAGCTGGTCCATGGGCATCGTGCGGCCGGTGATGGAGGTCTATCCGGTCGCCTGGCTGTTCTTCGTGCCGTTCATCCTGTTGACCTCCTTCGCGGTGCTGAACCTGTTCATCGGCATCATCGTCGACGCCATGCAGAGCCAGGCCCATGACAAGGAGGCCGCCCAGCATCTCGGTGAGCCGACCCTGGTGGACGTCATGGCGGAAGTGAAGGCTCTGCGGGCCGAACTGGCCGAATTCCGCGAGGAGAAGTCCGCGCTGGAATCTGAAAAGCACAGCGGCTAAAGTCCGCCGCCTCGCGGGCGTAGTTCAATGGTAGAACCTCAGCCTTCCAAGCTGATGATGCCGGTTCGATCCCGGTCGCCCGCTCCAGCCTCCTGCCCCGCCACCGCCTATCCGGCTCGCCGTGCTCAGCGCCGCGGCACCGGCACCGTTTTGTCCGGCGGGTAGCGATAGCTGCCGTCGCGGATGCCCTGCTTCCAGCTTCCGTAATGGATCGGGGCCGGAACCAAACCGAGCGGCAGCAGCCCGGCCACCGCCGCCACGGTGCGCGGCATCAGGTGCAGGTAGCCGGCCTTGGGCTCCAGCAAGGACGCCCAGCCCAGCGCGTTCCAGCCGCCGAAGAAGGCCCGACCGTCCTCGGCCCAGAAATCGGGGCGCAGAAAGGTGTCGCTGTCGCGAAGCGTCAGCAGCGCCACGGCCAGGGCCGCGACGGCGATCAGTTGGAATGGGGAGCGCCTCATGGAAGGGCCGATCTGGTCCGACGGCATGGCTCCGTCAGATCGCACGATCGGCCTTCCAAGGAAAGACCGGGAAGCCGGGAGCTCCGGTGCGACCGCTCAGTCGAACAGGGCGTCGATATCCGCCTGGCTGAGACCCTGGCCGCCCAGGGCCGGACCGTTGAGCAGCTCGTGCTCCTCATGCGGGTCGTGGCCGTCCTCCGCACCGTTCTCGTCCGGGATGTCGACGTCCTTGAACGCCTCCAGGCCCCAGATGTCGATCATCGCCAGCACGCGGCTCTCGATGTAGCGCAGGGTCTTGACCACCTGGGTGACGCGCTGGCCGGTCAGGTCCTGGAAGGCGCAGGCCTCGATGATGGCGATCAGCCGCTCGCTGGCCTGGTCGATCAGCGGCCCGACATCCGGATCCTCGACCGTGTGCGAATGGATCTTCTTCAGCAGCTGCTCGACCTCGTCCGCCGCCGACATGATCTCGTTGGTGGCGTCCTCGGTCTGCTTGGTGATCTCCTCGAGCTGGAGCGAGGCCTTCTCCATCTCGTCGCGGCCGACGACCGGGTTCTTGATCGCCGCGATCTGCGACTTCGCCCGGCCGATGCTGCGCACCATCTGCGCGATCTCGACGCGGACGTCGCGCTTCATGTCGTCGTCTTCGGCGATCTGGGTTTCCTTGAAGCCGCGCAGCTCGGCCACTTCCTGCCGGAGCTCGGCGATCTGGGCCAGGATCAGCTCGACCCCGCCTTCGGCCAGGGCGACAGGCGGAATGTCGGTGTTGGCGCTCTTCAGCACGCCCGCCGCTCCAGCCTTCTTGGCCCGACGTTCGATTGAAAACATCTTCTCGTGCTTGGCGGCCATCTTCTTCTCCCGGCACCTCGGTACGATCTGCGCGGATACTCGCGAAGATGCTTAAAAAAAACGTTAACCCTTAGGTGGAGATCCTCGAACTGAAACTCGTTCACGACTCCATTAACTAATTTTTCAGGCTATTGCGCAAAATTGCGGCTGTGGGCGGATTGGCCCGATGAGCACGCCTATATGTAAAACATCTCGGGCGGAACCAAGGTTGAGCAGGATGGCCGTCGCAGTAGGAAACATCGAGACAAGCGACAAACTGGACCCGAATACCCACTTCGTCTTCCAGCATCGGGTATTCCAGCTTCCTGACGCGCGGTTCGAACTGTCCGGCCGCGACCGTCATCCGGTGATGCGGGTCAAGCTCGGCGACATCGACGCGGTGATTCCGATCGACGACGTTGCGTCGGAGTTCGGGATCTCGCCCGACTCCCCGGACGGCAAGCTCCTGGTCATCGTCTCCAACAGCCTGAAATTCGTGAAGGACATCCGTCCGGGCGACAGCATCCCGTCGGAACTGCTGGACGGCACCGCCTCCTGGCGGGTCGAGGACCACCACCGCGAACTGGCCAAGAACCGTCTCATGGTGCAGGTGGCCACCTGGCTGACCGGTGATGAGTCCGTCGTCCTGGACATGGCCGAGCTGCGGCGCATGTCGACGGATTCCACCATGCAGCAGAAGGTTCGCGACGGTATCTCGAAGATCGCCGAGTCCCTGGGCCTGGGGGCCGGCCGGCGCGACGAGGTTCTCGACATGATCGACCGCTTCGCCCGCGAGCTCTGCTACATCGAGGCGCTGCGCGACCGCTACAACGCCGCGCGCGCCATCGCGGTGAAGCTGAACAAGGTCGGCAAGCTCTACAAGGAAGACAAGCACTTCCACGAAGAGGTCAACCGCGCCAGCATCCTGATGCGGCCGGCCATGCAGGGCTTCATGAACCTGTTCGAGCAGGTGGACGCCCAGACCGGCGAGATCATGGCGGTGCTCAAGACCTACGACGCCATGGTGAAATACGTCCGCGAGATCCGCGACGAACTGCACCAGCGTCTGATCATCTGGGAGCAGGCGATCAAGATGTGGAACATCCCCATCGAGAAGCGCCACGACCGGATCCGCGACGCGGTGCGCGAGACCTACCGCTTCGTTGCCTTCCACTTCCCCCAGACCCACGACTGGGTCTAGGTCCCCGGCCGGTGACCGGGTCCGGCGCGCCTCAGCTCTTGCGCTGCGCCACCAGGAACAGGCGGCGGAACGGGAAGGCCGTGCGACCGTCCGGCATCGGCGGATAGGCGGCGCGGACGCGCTTGCGGTAGGCGGCCTCGAATCCCTCCCGATCGGCGCCGTCGAGTGCGCCCAGGAACGGCCGCAGCCAGGTCCCCTTGGTCCATTCAGCCACCGGGTTCTCCCCGTCCAGAATCTGGATGTACTCCGTCTCCCAGACGTCGAGCGCCGCGGCCATCGGCGACAGCAGGTCGACATAGAACCTGGGCTCGTGGGTCGGCGGGTCGCTCAGCATGGGCTCGATCGTCGACCGCCACGGCCCGTCCAGTGCCGCGTCGGCGACCGCGGTGTGGGACGGGGCGGTGAAATTGCGCGGCATCTGCACCGCCAGCCAGCCGCCCGGCGCCACCTGCTCGAACAGGCGCGGGAACAGACTGTCGTGATCGCCAAGCCAGTGCAGGGCCGCGTTGGAATAAAGCACGTCCACCGGGGGTTCAGCTTTCCAGGAGGCGGCGTCCGCGACCTCGAAGACGAGGGCCGGATGGTCGGCGCGGGCACGCTCCAGCATCTCCGCCGAAGGATCGAGGCCGGTGATGCGGGCATCGGGCCAGCGGGCGGCCAGCACGGCGGTGACATTGCCGGCGCCGCAGCCGAGGTCCACCACCTGGGCCGGGTCCTCTACCGGAACCCGGCCAAGGAGATCGAGGGCGGGGCGCAGACGGTGATCGGCGAATTTCAGGTATTGCGCGGTATCCCAGGTCATTTCTGCGGCTCCGGAGGCTCGACGGCGGGGTTCAGGGGGCATCGGGTATGGTAGAGATACGGAGAATACAGCATATTTTCCGGCCAATGACGGGGCCGGTGAGTTCGGGCGATAAGTCTATGACCGACAGCAAGACCGGCAACGGCGGCAAACCCGGCAAGACCACGCGGACCAGGGACGGGATCGCCGGCACTCTGGCCGAACACGCGACCGGGCATGAGTTTCCCCGCGACGACCGCCCGACGGCGCTGCGGCTGCGCAAGCTGAGCCAGCGCGACGTGGACGCCATGGTCCAGTCCCACGCCCAGTTCGAGAGCGGCCGCACAGGCGGCGCGCGGGCCAGCTTCGCCGGCTGCGACCTGCGCTATCTCAGCTTCAACGGCGTCGATCTGAGCGGGGCGGATTTCACCGGCGCCAGCCTCGGCCAGGCGGATCTGCGCGGCGCCAAACTCACCAGCACCAATCTGTTCGCCTGCGACCTGCGGGGCGCCGACCTCCGCCATGCCACCCTGTCGCGGGCCGACATGCGGGGCGCCTGTCTGCGCGGGGCGAACCTGACCGACGCGATCCTGCAGGAGGCGGACCTGCGCGACGGGGTGCTGCTCAAACCGGACGAGCGCGGCAACCTGGTCGCCTCCGGCTTCGAGACCACGTCGACGGACGCGGCGACCGCCACCGCCCTGCGCGCCGACCTGTCCAACGCGAAGATGTCGAACGCCTTCGTCGTGCAGACCGACCTGACCGACGCCAACCTGCGCAACGTCCGCCTGAATCGGGCTGATCTGAGCCACGCCAACCTGACGGGCAGCAACCTGGAAGGGGCCGACCTGACCGAGGCGAACCTGACCGGCGCCATCCTGCACGGGGCGGTGCTGTACAACGTGATCTTCTCCAACACCCAGCTCGCCGACGCCGATCTGGCCGGGGCGGCCTTCTCCAACATGGACCGGGACGCGCCCCAGTTCCGGGACGCGCGGCTGCCCAAGGTGCTCGACGCGCTCGGCATGGAGATGAAGACCATGCTGATCGCCCATGACGCCTGGATCCGATCCTCCGGGCGCCAGGGCCAGCGGGCGGTGCTGACCCGGCGCGACGCCAGCGGCCAGTCGCTGGCGGGCATCAACCTGTCGGCGGCCGGGATGGAGTTCGTGGTGCTGACCGGCTGCGACCTCAGCCGGATGGAGTTGCTGATGTCGGACATGGCCTTCGCCGATCTGCGCAATTCCGACTTGTCCCACGCGGACATGCGGGGGGTGACCCTGCGCCGCGCCAACCTGACGGGCGCCAACCTGACCGGCGCGCGGCTCGGGCCGATCAACATCATCGGCTCCAACGTCCAGCGTTGGACCGCCCATCTGGAGCATGCCCGGCTGGCACGGGCCAATTTGCGCGGGGTCGACCTGTCCTTCGCCGCCATGATGCACACGGACCTGACCGGTGCCGATCTGCGCGACGCCAACCTGCGGGGCGCCGACCTGCAGGATGCGATCCTGACCGATGCCGATCTGCGCGGCGCCGATACGCGGGACACCGATTTCCGGGGCGCGCAGGACGTCGCCCTGTGAGGGGCTGACCGTGAGCGACGAACGGATCGGCGAACCCGGGCCGGCCGCCTCCCAGGCGGTGCCCGAGATCACCCGGGCCGTGACCCGGGGGGCTGCCCGGATGTTCGAGGATCTCGGCCAGGCGGTGGTCACGGAACTGCGGCTGGCCAATGGACGGCGGGCCGACATCGTCGCGCTGGGGGCCGACGGGACCGTCACCATCGTGGAAGTGAAGTCCGGGCTCCCTGATTTCGCCGCCGACCGGAAATGGGAGGAGTACGGGCCGTTCTGCGACCGCTTCTTCTTCGCCGTGTCGCCCGACTTCCCCCTGGAGCGCCTGCCGGATCCGGACTGCTGCGGCCTGATCGTCGCCGATGCCTGGGGGGCGGAGATCCTCCGCGATCCGCCGATCTGGCGTCTGGCCCCCGCCCGGCGCAAGGCGATCACCCTCCGCTTCGCCGCCACCGCCGCCCGCCGCCTGCGCGGACTGGAGGATCCCCGGCTTTAGGGGCGGGGGCTCCGTCGCCGACCTGTCTACACATCCTCACGTCCCGGCCTTGTGCCGGGGCCCGCGCAGGGGCCGGCCCGACCGCTCCGGCGTCCCTGCCCAACGATCGGACGGGCTGAACCGTGGGCCCCGGAACAAGTCCGGGGAGTGGAAGAAAGACCGGGGAGTTGGAGAAAGACCGGGGAGTGGAGGAAAGAAATCGCGAGCAATCTTCAATTTCAATCTACTCCCCGGTTCAACGTACTCCCCGGATTTAGTCCGGGGCCCACCGATCCGCGTTCCCGGTACTTGCCGATCAGGCGTTGACGGTACCGCGAACCCTTCCGTGAGCCCGGGAACAGATCCGAGGAGCGAGACAGGAGGAGCGGGATGCGAGAGGCGCATTTTACGCTGCGACTGCGAAAGAAATCTTGTGGCGCCGACGGTATTGAAAATATAAATGATCAATATTTGAATTAATCAGCGCTTAATTAATTCCAAAACACGACGAATTCGCTGCCATTTCGGTCAGTTATCCTGACCGTTATTCCGTCCTATGTTGCATTGCAGAAGGCGACGGGATGCTCCGCCGCCGAACATGGAGGCAGACATGGCCAACATCGACGTTGCGAAGACCGTCATCGCTTACAGCATGGGCTGGGCTCTGATCGCCCTGACCGCGGTCGCCGGCGCCCTCTGAGGGCTCCCCTCCCGGTCCGCCGGGACGACTATCCAACCGTAACCGGGGCGCGGGCCAGTTCAAGGCCCTGCCCCGGACGGTGGCAGCGGCCCGACGCGGGCCTCCAATTTCTACTTCTTCATTCCTACTTCTTGGCGATCCTGGCGACCGTCGCCGTCGTGCTGTGACCGTCCTCCAGGGACGCCAGCATCACCCGACCGCCATAGGACTGCACCACATCGGCACCGACCACGGTGGCCACGGTGTAGTCGGCCCCCTTCACCAGAACATCCGGCCGCAGGGTCTCGATCACCGTCAGCGGTGTGTCGTCGGGGAAGATCACGACCGCATCGACCGACGCGAGCGAGCCCAGAACCAGGGCGCGCGAGGCGTCGTTCTGGATCGGCCGGGACTCGCCCTTCAGGCGCTTCACCGAGGCGTCGCTGTTCACCCCGACGACCAGCCGGTCGCAGGCCGCGCGCGCCTGGCGCAGCAGCGACACATGGCCCGGATGGAGCAGGTCGAACACGCCGTTGGTGAAGCCGACCTTCAGGCCCTGGCGGCGCCAGGATTCCGCCAGCGCGCGGGCCTCCTCCAGCGTGTGGGTCTTCGACTCGCCCACATCGAGCTCGCGCTGGCGCAGCACCGCCGCCATCTCGTTCGCCGCGGCGGTGGCCGTGCCCATCTTGGCGACCACGATCCCCGCCGCGACATTCGCCAGGCGGCAGGCATCCTCCACCGCGATGCCCGCGCCGAGGGCGGCCGCCAGGGTCGCCACCACCGTGTCGCCCGCGCCGGAGACGTCATAGACCTCGCGCGCCGTGGCGGAGAGATGCAGCGGCTCCGTCCCGTCGCCGCGCACCAGGGACATACCGTCCTGGCTGCGGGTGACCAGCACCCCGTGCACGCCCGAGGCCGCGATCAGCCCCATGGCGGTCTCGACGATCCCGTCGTCACCCTCGGCCACGCGTCCGGTCGCCTCCGCCAGCTCGCGGCGGTTCGGCGTCACCAGGGTGGCGCCGGCATAGCGGGAATAGTCGCTGCCCTTGGGATCGACGATCACCGGCACGCCGCGCTCGGCGGCCGCATCGATCAGCCGTCGCAGCACCGGTTCGGTCAGCACGCCCTTGCCGTAATCCGACAGGACCATCGCCTTGGCCTGGGCCAGGTCGGCGACCGCGCGCTCGACGATCTCCTCCTGCAGGGCGGCGGAGACCGGTACGATCCGCTCCCGGTCGGCGCGCATCATCTGCTGGCTTCCGGCGATGTAGCGGGTCTTGATGGTGGTCGGCCGGGCGTCGTCCTCGATCAGGTGGCTCTCGACCTCCAGGTCGTCGCGCAGCAGACCCTTGATGTCGCGGGACTCCTGGTCGCGTCCCATGAGGGCGACGAGACAGACCGTTGCGCCGAGCGCCCTCAGGTTGCGCGCCACATTGCCCACGCCGCCCAGCATCACGCTCTCGCGCTCGATGCGCAGCACGGGCACCGGGGCTTCCGGCGAGATCCGGTCGACCGCGCCGTAGACGAAGCGGTCCAGCATCAGGTCGCCGACCGCCAGGACCCGGACACCGGCCAGGGCCTCGACGAAGGAGGCGAGTTCGGACTCGTCCGTCATCGGTCCTCCACCAGGCCCAGGCGGCGCTCCAGCGCGCCGCACAGCGCGTGGCCGATCAGAATGTGCATTTCCTGGATCCGGTTGGATGCCCGGGCCGGCACGGACAGGATGATATCGGCCAGCGGCGCCACCTGCTCCCGGTTGGCGCCGACCATGGCGACGGCGGTCAGGCCCTGCGCCCGGGCAGCCTCCAGCCCGCGCAGCACGTTCGGCGACCTGCCGGAGGTGCTGAGGCCGATGGCGATGTCGCCCGGCCGGCCGAGCGCCTCGATCTGGCGGGCGAAGACCCGCTCGAACCCGAGATCATTGGCCCCCGCGGTGAGGGCCGAAGTGTCGGTCGTCAGGGCCAGGGCGGCAATCGCTGCCCGGTCGGTCACGTAGCGCACGACCAGTTCTGTGGATAAGTGCTGGGCGTCGGAGGCGCTGCCGCCATTGCCGAAAAATAGCAGTTTGCCACCGGACAACACGGATGACGCGCAGGCTTCCACCAGCCGCTCGAACTCTGATTCGACGGCCGCCCGTGTCTGCGCGGTGACGCGGGCGTGTTCTTCGAAATCATTCTGCAGCAAGGATTTGGCGGTCATTTTGCGTCTCGGTTCCGCACGATGTCGCCGCGGTCGATGGGGCGCGCAGCGGCTCAGGATGTACCCCTTCGGCGGCCTCCTGCCAAGTGTCGGAGAATCCTTCAACAAGTCTTGCTAATTTCTCAGGTAGCCAGAATTTGCATAAAATTTGCGATGAGCAGGTCGAGGGGATAGATTGCGCGCTCCAGGGGGGAGAAACCTGCCCATGGTCGACCTGACCGGCACCAATTATGACGACACGCTGTTCGGCGGCGCCGTCAACGACACACTCTTCGGAGGCGAGGGGAACGACTTTCTCGATGGACGGGAAGGTGCGGATCTCCTGTTGGGCGGTGCCGGCGATGATCTGATCGACGGATCTGCCGGAAACATTAACGACTTCAATCAGCTTCCCGGGGACGACACGCTGTCCGGCGGATCCGGCTCGGACACGCTGCGCGGCGGCGGCGGCAACGACGTCTACGTCTATAACCGCGGCGACGGTTACGACGAGATCCAGGACTATTATTACTTCCACGAGCGGGTCAGCCTCGGCTCGATCCGCAGCCCCGTGGAGATGAACGGTGGCACCGACACGATCCGCTTCGGCGCTGGGATCAGTTACGAGGACCTTTGGGTCTCCCTCGACGGCGACGATCTGGTCATCGGCATTCGCGACGGCGATACCGACCTTTACGGGCTGAGCGACCTGCTGCGCATCACCGATGCGGACAATCCGCTGCGGGCGATCGAGCAGATCCAGTTCGAGGACGGCACCACCATTCAGGTGAGCGACCTGGTCACGGACCTCGACGGGTCGGGCGAGGCGGACACGGTGACGTGGGAAGGTCCCGCGATCGGCATCGATGCCGGCGGCGGCGACGACACGGTCACGGCGACCGATGCCGCCGACACGATCGGCGGCGGCGCCGGCAACGACGTTGTCAACGCGGCGGGCGGTGATAACCAGGTCGACGGCGGCGACGGCGACGACGTGGTGATCGCCGGCGCCGGGGTGGACACGGTGGCCGGCGGCTCCGGCCAGGACACCCTGTCGGGCGGTGCAGCCAACGACCGGATCGACGGTGGCGACGGCAACGACTTCCTGCGCGGCGGCCTCGGCGACGACTCCCTGTCGGGCGGCGCCGGCAACGACACCCTCGATGCCTCGGCCGCGCCTGGCACCACCAACGAGGCGGTCGGCCACGACACCCTGTCCGGCGGGGTGGGCGACGACCTGCTGCGGGGCGGCGGCGGCAACGACGTCTACAGCTTCAGCCTGGGCGACGGCCAGGACACCATCTTCGACGAGTACAAGATCATCCCGGAAAACGGGCTCGGTCATGTCAGCAACGGGGTCGTTGTCGATGGCGGTATCGACCGGATCGTCTTCGGGCCCGGTATCGGCGCCGACGATCTCTGGCTCGATGTGATCGGCGACGATCTGGTCATCGGCATCCGCGACGGGGTGAACGAGCTCGGCGACCTGGCCGACCAGATCACCGTCGAGAACTGGCGCGACAGTGATTACCGGGTCGAGACCCTGCAGTTCGCCGATGGCAGCGAGCTGTCGGTCAACGACATCACCGCGCGGCTTGACGGCACGTCCGCCGGTGAGAGCCTGACCTGGACCGAGACGCCGCTGGGCATCAATGCGGCCGGCGGCAACGACACGGTCACCTCGGGCGAGGCGGACGACACCCTGTCCGGCGGCGACGGCAACGACCTGCTGGTCGGCGCCGGCGGCAATGACCTGTTCGACGGCGGCGCCGATGCGGACTCGATCCGCGGCGGCTTCGGCAACGACACCGCCCGGGGCGGCGACGGCAGCGACACGATCGACGGCGGTGCCGGCGACGACCTGCTGTCCGGTGGGGCCGGCAACGACACGCTGCTGGGCAGCGGCGGCATCCGGGGCGCCGCCATCGGCGAGACGGCGGGCAAGGACACTCTGGTCGGCGGCGAGGGCGACGACCTGCTGCGGGCCGGCGGCGGCGACGACGTCTATCAGTACGCGTCCGGCGACGGCCGCGACACGATCCTCGACGAGTACTGGTACCAGACCCGCAGCCCGCTCGGGCATATCGGCACGCCGACCCTGCTCCATGGCGGCATCGACACCCTGGAGCTGACCGACCTGAACGCGGAGGACGTGACCCTCTGGCTGAACGGGTCGACCCTCTATCTCGCCGCGGCCGAGGATGCCGTCGGCTGGGATGCGATCTCCGACATGGTGGAGATCAGCCACTGGACCGACACCCTGCGGACCATCGAGAACATCGAGTTCGCCGACGGGTCCGTGCTCGACCGCGGCCAGATCAGCGCCGCCGCCAGCGGCGTGTCCGCCGGCAACGACACGGTGAGCTGGTCCGGCCCGGGCATCCGGCTCGATGCCGGTGCCGGCGCTGACTCGATCCGCGGCGGCACGGGCCGCGACTACCTGGAAGGCGGCAGCGGGAACGACACGCTGGAGGGCGGTGGCGGCGACGACACGCTGGAAGGCGACGGCGGCAACGACGTGCTGGTCGGCGGCGCGGGCAGCGATCGCCTGGATGGCGGGGCCGGGTCCGACACCCTGACCGGCGGGGCGGGCGGCGACGTCTTCCTGGCCGGCGAGGGCGACGTGATCGCCGATCTCGGCGACGACGACGTGGTGCGGGTCGAAGGCGTGTCCCTGGACGCCGAGGCCATCGAGCTGGTGCGCAGCGACGATGGCAGCACCACCGGCATCCAAATCGACACCGACGGCGACGGCACGGCCGACCTGACGCTGACCCTTCAGGGCGATTACAACGATGTCCAGGCGGTCAGCCGGACCGCCCCGGACGGATCGACCTATACCGACTTCACCATCCGCAACCAGGGCCCGGTCCTGGCCACCGGCGGCGAAGGCGACGACCTGCTGACCGGCGGGGCGGCGGAGGACACGCTGTCCGGCGCCGGCGGCGACGACACGCTCCTGGCGGGCGGCGGCGACGATACGGTCGACGGCGGTGGCGGCAACGACCTGCTGTCCGGCGGTGAAGGCGAAGACACCCTGGACGGCGGCGCGGGCGACGACACGGTCGCGGGCGGCTCCGACAACGACCTGATCTATGGCAACGAGGGCGAGGACGCGCTCGACGGCGGCATCGGCGACGACACCCTGTATGGCGGCGACAGAAACGACTCCCTGACCGGCGGGGCCGGCGACGACAGCCTGCTGGGCGAGGCCGACGACGACATCATCCAGGGCAATGACGGGGCCGACCTGCTGCGGGGCGGCGGCGGCAACGACACGCTGGACGGCGGCGAGGGCGACGACACCCTGCGCGGCAGCGAGGGCGACGACCTGCTGTCGGGCGGTGCCGGGGCCGACGATATCGACGGCGACGCGGGCGACGACGTGCTGGTCGGCGGGGCGGGCTCCGACAGCCTGGCCGGCGGCGAGGGGTCCGACACCTTCGCCGGCACGCCGGAGGAACTCGACGGCGACGTGATCAGCGACTTCGCCGCGGGCGTCGATGTGATCTCGGTCGCCGGCGTCAGCGCCGACAGCCTGGACGTCACCCTGGTCCGCGACGAGACCGGCAGCACGCTGTTCCTCGATACCGACGGCGACGGCACGCCCGAGTCCACGATCCGGCTGGAGGGTCTGTTCACCGAGCCGACCGTGACCGACAACGGCAATGGCGGCGTCGACATCACCCTGGATGCCTTCGATCCGGAGCTTGGCACCGACGGCGCCGACACCCTGGTCGGCACGCCGGAGAACGACACGATCGAGGCTGGCGACGGCGACGACGACATCTCCGCCAAGTCGGCCGGCGACGTGGTCTCCGGCGGCGGTGGCGACGACACGATCTCCGGGCAGGCGGGCGACGACACCCTGTCCGGCGGTACCGGCAATGACAGCGTGCTCGGCGGCGAGGACGATGACAGCGCCCTGGGCGGCGACGGCGACGATACGGTCGAGGGCGGCACGGGCGACGACACCCTGTCCGGCGGTCTCGGCGATGACAGCCTGTCCGGCGGTGCCGGAAACGATGTCGTCAGCGGCAATGCTGGCGAGGACACCCTGTCCGGCGGCGTCGGCGATGACAGCCTGGACGGCGGGGCGAGCAACGACCTGGTCGAGGGCGGCGCCGGCGACGATACGGCCGATGGCGGTAGCGGCGACGACACGGTTGCCGGCGGTGACGGCGACGACAGTGTGGGCGGTGGAGCCGGCAACGACACCGTCGCGGGCGGCGGCGGCAATGACAGCGTCGATGGCGGCGCGGGCAACGACCTCGTCGACGGCAATGACGGCGACGACACGGTCGGCGGCGGCGACGGGGACGATACGGTCGCGGGCGGCGACGGCAATGACAGCCTCGCCGGTGGCGACGGCAATGACAGCGTGGCCGGCGGCGCCGGCGACGACACCGCCGATGGTGGCGCGGGCGATGACACCGTCGAAGGCAATGAGGGCGCGGATTCGCTGGCCGGCGGCGACGGCAACGACGTGGTCGAGGGCGGCGCCGACAACGACACGCTGGACGGCGGTGCCGGAAACGACACCGTGGACGGCGGCAGCGGCGACGACGACGTCGACGGCGGCAGCGGTGACGACTCGGTGGTCGGCGGCGACGGCAATGACACCGTGCAGTCCGGCGACGGTAACGACACGGTCGAGGGCGGGGCCGGCGACGATTCCCTGGCCGGCGACGCGGGTGCCGGCTGGGACGGCCAGACCCTGTCCGGCAGCAACGGCCGCGACACGCTGCTCGGCGGCGACGGCAACGATCTGTTCGTTGGCGGCAACGGCAGTGACAGGATCTCCGGTTTTGCCGGCGACGACACGATCTCGGGCGGTTCCGAGCTCGACATCCTGTTCGGCGGCGACGGTGAGGATCTGGTCTCGGGCGGTGACGGAGCCGACCAGATGTTTGGCGGTGCCGGCGGCGACACGATGTACGGCAACGCCGACAACGATCTCATGGCGGGCAATGACGGCGACGATGTGATCGACGGCGGCGCCGGTGACGACTACCTGATGGGAGGCGACGGCAGCGATACGGTGCTCGGCGGTGCCGGTCGTGACGACCTGATCGGCGATGCCGGCGACGACTACCTCGATGGTGGCGCCGGTAACGACGAGATGACGGGCGGCAGCGGCGCCGACACCTTCGTGGTCGATGACGGCGACGTCATCCGCGATCTGGAGCAGATCGATGCGGTGCGGATCAACGGGTCGGCCCTGGACGTCGGTGCACTGACCGTCACGCGGAGCCTCGGCACCACCCCCACTACCACCGTGGCTGTCGATACCGACGGCGACGGGGTCGCCGATTTCAGCTTCCAGGCGAGAGGTGGCTTCGAGGTCGCGGAGGTTAGCACCGGCGTCGACGAGAACGGCGCTCCCTATACCCTGCTCCGATTCAGTGAGAACACGGAACCGACCGAAGCGCCACAGGACACCACCCCCGGCGGGGATACGGTGACGGGCGGTGACGGCAACGACACGGTCACCGGAGGTGACGGTAACGATACGCTGACCGGCGGCGGCGGGGGCGACACGGTCACGGGCGGTGAGGGCAATGACACGGTCACCGGCGGTGACGGTAGCGACACGCTGACCGGTGGCGATGGCGGTGACACGCTCACGGGCGGTGACGGGAACGACACGCTGACCGGCGGCGATGGCGGTGACACGGTCACCGGTGGCGACGGCAACGACACGCTCACGGGCGGTGACGGGAACGACACGCTGACCGGTGGCGATGGCGGTGACACGGTCACCGGTGGTGATGGCGGCGACACGGTCACCGGTGGTGATGGCGGCGACACGGTCACCGGTGGTGATGGCGGCGACACGGTCACCGGTGGTGATGGCGGCGACACGGTTACCGGTGGTGACGGCGGCGACACGGTCACCGGCGGCGATGGGGGCGACACGGTCACCGGCGGTGACGGCGGCGACACGGTCACCGGCGGTGACGGCGGCGACACGGTCACCGGCGGTGACGGCGGCGACACGGTCACGGGCGGCGATGGCGACGACACGCTGACCGGCGGTGATGGGGGCGATACGATCTCCGGCGGGGCCGGTAACGATACGGTCAGCGGCGGCTCCGGCGACGACGACGTCTCGGGCGGCGGCGGCAACGACACCCTGTCCGGCGGTGCCGGCAACGACACGATCGTCGGTGATGACGGCGTCGACGACGACGGCGAGGATCCTGGCCTTCCCGAGAACGACGACCTGCTCTCCGGCGGCGAGGGCAACGACTTCATCGGCGGCGGCTGGGGCAACGACACCGTCGATGGCGGCACCGGCAACGACACGCTGCTGGGCAATGCCGGCGAGGACCTGCTGCTGGGCGACGAGGGCGACGACGTGCTCAGCGGCGGCCGCGGCAACGACCTGCTGTCGGGTGGCGAGGGTAACGACCTGGCCGTGGGCGGCCAGAACGACGACACCCTGTCGGGCGGCGCCGGCGAGGACACCCTGTCGGGCGGTCACGGCAACGACACGCTGAGCGGCGGTCTCGGCAACGACGCGCTGAGCGGCGGCAGCGACAACGACCTCCTGGACGGGGGCGACGGCAACGACACCCTGTCCGGCGGCCAGCACGACGACACCGTGGTTGGTGGCAGCGGCGACGACCTGCTGTCCGGCGGCCTCGGCAACGATTCCATCGTCGGCGGCGACGGCGCGGACACAGCCTTCGGCGGCCAGGGTGCCGACCAGATCTCCGGCGGGTCCGGCGAGGACGTCCTGGCCGGCGGTGACGGCAACGATACCCTGTCCGGCGGCGACGGTGACGACGCCCTGTATGGCGGCGACGGCGCCGATGTCTTCGACGGCGGGGCCGGCAACGACACCTTCTTTGTCGGCGATGACGACATCGTCGCCCAGTACGGCGAGGGCGACGTCATCCGCATCGAGGGTGTCGAGCTCGACGTCTCCGACTTCTCCATGCGGACCGAAGGCGATACCGCCTATATCTCGGTCGATACCGATGGCGACGGCGTCGCCGATATGACCTTCGGCGTCGTCGGCGCCGGCGGCGCGCCCCAGGTGACAATCGGCAGCGACGGCCAGGGTGGCTTCTTCACCGACGTCTCCTTCGATACGGTCACCGGTGGCGGCGGCAACGACACGCTGACCGGCGGCGACGGCAATGACACGGTCACCGGGGGTGACGGTAACGACACGGTCACCGGGGGTGACGGCAACGACACGGTCACCGGCGGTGACGGCAATGACACGGTCACGGGCGGTGATGGCAACGACACGGTCACCGGCGGTGATGGCAACGACACGGTCACGGGCGGCGACGGCAATGACACGGTCACGGGCGGTGATGGCAACGACACGGTCACCGGCGGTGACGGCAACGACACGGTCACCGGGGGTGACGGTAACGACACGGTCACCGGCGGCGACGGCAACGACACGGTTACCGGTGGTGACGGTAGCGACACGGTCACCGGTGGTGACGGCAATGACACCCTCACGGGCGGTGACGGTAACGACACGCTGACCGGCGGTGATGGCAACGACACGGTCACCGGCGGTGACGGCAATGACACCCTCACGGGCGGTGACGGGAACGATACGCTCACAGGCGGCGACGGCAATGACACGCTGACCGGTGGCGAGGGCAATGACACTCTGACCGGTGGTGATCCGTTCACCATCGACGGGTCGAACTACTCGGATACCGGCTCGGGCTATACGATCACCGGCCGACGGATCGTCGATGGCGCGCTGACCGAACCGAGCGTCGACCATGTCTCCACCTCCGGCGGCAGCCTCGGCGTCGACGGCCCGGCCTCCGGCCCGGGAATCCAGCTCGGCTACGACCCGGTCGCCGGGATCTCCGAAGAGCTGATCGTCACCCTCGACAACCCGGCCACTTCGGCCAGCGCGATCATCACCAACCTGTTCCCGAACGAGGGGTCGGGCGGTGAGACCGGCCATTGGGCGGTCTATGACGGCGATACCCTGGTGGCCGAGGGCAATATCGTCGCCACCAGCGGGTCCACCGCGACCGTCACGATCGAACCGGGCCAGAGCTTCGACAAGATCGTCTTCACCGCCCTGCCTTATGGCGGCCAGAGCCAGACCGCGACCAACGACAGCAGCGACTATCTGGTCAAGAGCATCACCGTGACACCCGATCCCGAGGGCGGATCCGGCGGGGAAGACACGGTCACGGGCGGTGACGGCAACGACACGCTCACGGGCGGCGACGGGAACGACACGGTCACGGGCGGTGACGGCAATGACACGCTGACCGGTGGTGACGGTAACGACACGGTCACCGGCGGTGATGGCAACGACACGCTGACCGGCGGTGATGGCAACGACACGCTCACCGGCGGCGACGGCAATGACACGCTGACGGGCGGTGACGGCAACGACACGCTGACGGGTGGTGACGGCAACGACACGGTCACGGGCGGTGACGGCAACGACACGCTCACCGGCGGCGACGGCAACGACACGCTGACCGGCGGCGACGATGACCTGCTGATCGGCGGCAATGGGCCGGACCAGATCTATGGCGGGTCGGGGGACGACACCCTGTCCGGCGGCCATGACGACGATCTGCTGGTCGGCGGGTCCGGCAGCGACACGATGGTCGGCGGGCTCGGGCGCGACACCTTCGCCGCGGGCGATGGCGACCTGATTTCCGATTACGGCAACCAGGACCTGGTCCGGGTGGCCGGCTCCTTCGACAGCGACGATGTGAGCCTGAGCACCGAGGACGGTGTCACCACGGTCTCCATCGACACCGACGGCGACGGCTCCGCCGATATGTCCTTCGCCATGACCGGCAGCTTCGACAACGTGTCGGCGACGGTTCAGGGCGGCGCCACCTACCTGTATTTCGGCGACGGCTCCGGCCCCGGGATCCAGAACCAGAACGGTGGCTGGCAGTCCAGCGGCAACGGCAGCCAGAGCGAGACCCTGGTCGGCGGCGACGGCGACGACAGCCTGACCGGCGGTCACGGCAACGACGAGCTCTCCGGCGGGGCCGGCAACGACGCGCTGGGCGGTGCCAACGGCTCCGACACGGTGCTCGGCGGGGCCGGCGACGACACCCTGCAGGGCGGCCATGACGCGGATTCCCTGTCCGGCGGCGAGGGCGACGATTCCCTGCAGGGCGGCAACGGCACCGATGTCCTGGTCGGCGGTGGCGGCAACGACACCCTGAGCGGCGGGCACGAGGCCGACACGCTGTTCGGCGGTGGCATGGAGGGCACGCTCTCCGGTGGCGACGGCAACGACACGCTGACCGGCGGCGACGGCAATGACGGCCTGATGGGCACGCCGGACAGCGACACGCTCTCCGGCGGCGAGGAGAACGACCTCATCACCGCCCTGTCCGCGGCGGACGTGGTGTTCGGCGGCGGCGGCGACGACACGATCTCCGGCGGGGCCGGCGAGGACGTGCTCAACGGCGAGGACGGCGACGACGTCGTGCTCGGCCAGGAGGGCGAAGACACGATCACCGGCGGTGCCGGCAACGACACCCTCTCGGGTGGCGAGGGCCGGGACCGGATGGATGGCGGGGCCGACGCCGACCTGCTCGACGGCGGTGCGGGCAACGACACCCTGCTCGGCGGGGCGGCGAACGACACCCTGCGCGGCGGCGACGGCAATGATTCCCTGGCCGGCGGCGGCGACAACGACCTGCTGGTCGGCGGGGCGGGAGTCGACCGTCTGGCCGGCGATGGCGGCGACGACACCCTGTCGGGCAACGAGGGCAACGACCAGCTCACCGGCGGCGCCGGCAACGACTCGATCCAGGGCGGCGACGGGGCCGACTGGGTGTTCGGCGGCAACGGGGCCGACACGATCGGCGGCGGCGCCGGATCCGACTACCTGTTCGGCAACAGCGGCGACGACGTCTTCACCGGCACCCTCGACGAGCTGAACGGCGACCTGCTCGGCGACTATGCCGAGGGCGAGGAGATCGTGATCTCCGACCTTTCCGACACGGGCACGCCGGTCTCGCTGACCATCGAGGGCACGAAGACCCTGGTGGAGATCGGCGACGACGGGAACGGCAACCCGCTGTCCAGCTTCCGGGTCTCCGGCAACTATCAGGGGGCCACGCTCACCGAGGGTGCCGGCGGCCTGACCCTGACCCTCAGCGTCGATCCGGTCGATCCCTATGGCGCGACCGACGGGGCCGACACGATCACCGGCCTCTCCGGCACCGACGACACGATCGACGCCCTGGGCGGCGACGACCTGGTGAATGCCGGGTCCGGCAGCGACGTGGTCAGCGGCGCCGAAGGCTCCGACACGATCCTGGGCGGCGAGGGCAACGACGCCCTGTCCGGCGGGACCGGCGGCGACAGCCTGGAAGGCGGCACCGGCAACGACACGCTGAAGGGCGGGGCCGGCGACGATACGCTCAGCGGCGGTGCCGGGCGCGACAGCATGGACGGCGGGGCGGGCGACGACCTGTACCTGTGGACCGGCGACCAGACCAACGGCATCCAGAACTACCAGGTCGGCGATCCCGAGAACCCGCTGACCGACGGCAGCATCACCGACGCCGAGGGCACCGGATCCAACGGCGCCGGCCATGCCCGCTACGACACCTATACCGACAGCGGCACCGGCGACAGCGACACCCTGCGCGGCACCGACGGCGCCGACGACATCGTGCTGGATTACGGCGGACGCCGCCTGGCCGGCATCGAGGTGATCGACGGCGGCGCCGGCAACGACATCCTCGACCTGGCAAGCCACCGCTACGCCCAGGGGGCGACCACCCTGATCGGCGGCGAGGGCGACGACGTCGCCTGGGGCAATGTGGGCGACGACCTGGTCTCCGGCGGCTCGGGCAACGACTGGCTGGCCGGCAATTCCGGCGACGACACCCTGTCGGGCGGCACCGGCAACGACCGCATGGAAGGCCTGGCCGACAACGACCTGCTCTCCGGCGGCGACGGCGCGGATTCCCTGTCTGGCGGCGCCGGCAACGATGCCCTGCTGGGCGGCGCGGGGAATGACCTGCTCTCCGGCGGCGCCGGGGCCGACACGCTGACCGGCGGGTCGGGCAGCGACACCTTCGCCGGCACGGCGGCCGATCTCGACGGCGACCGGATCACCGACTACGACGCCGAGCAGGACGCCATCCGGGTCACCGGCGGCACCGACCAGCTCGCGGTCACCCTGAGCGCCGACGACGACGTCACCACCGTGAATCTCGACACCGACGGCGACGGCAATGTCGATGCCAGCTTCCAGGTCGATGGCGAGTTCGCCACCGCCGAGCTGACCGTCGATGCCGACGGCGTGGACATCGCGCTGGCCGAGACGGTGCCACTGGAGCGGCTGACCCTGACCGCCATGGGCAAGGTCGATCTGGACGGTGACGGCGACCTGGAGCAGATCTGGCGGCTACGCAACCCGAACGACGTGGCGATCGAGGCCACCGCCGACATGTACGGCGTCGACGACCCGCAGGACGGGCCGATCGTGGCCGAGCCGGGCGACAGCTTCTTCTGGAGCGAGGCCGGCAGCGGCACGATGGTCGTGCGCTACGAGATCAACGACACCGCGCGGCAGGAGACCAAGGCCTCCAACCCGAACGCGGCCGACCTGGACGCGCTCGAGGCGGCCGGCTTCGTCAATCCGTTCGGCCCGACCGAGGGCGACGACACCCTGCTCGGCACGTCCGATGCCGACCGGATCTCCGGCCTGGGCGGCGACGATCTGATCAGTGGCGGCGGCGGCTCCGACACCCTGTCGGGTGGGGCCGGTAACGACACGCTGGTGGGCGACGGCGATGCCAGCCCGGCGGCCTTCGACATCACCGCCTCGAACTACGCGGAGACCGGCGGCGGCTACGCGGTCACCGGCCGCAAGATCGTGGACGGCGCGCTGACGGATGCCAGCGTCGATCATGTGTCCACCTCCGGCGGCAGCATCGGGGTCGACGGCAATACCGGGACCGGCCCGGCGGTGCAGCTCGGCTACGACCCGGCCTCGGGCATCTCCGAACAGCTCATCGTCGAGCTCGACAGCCCGGCGACCGCGGCCACGGTCCAGGTCGACCGCCTGTTCCCGGACGAGGGCGCCGGCGGCGAGGTCGGGCACTGGGCGGCCTATCGCGACGGCCTGCTGGTCGGTGAAGGCGATATCGACACCACCGCGCAGACCGGGATTTCCACCACGGTCGAGATCGCGCCGGCGACGGCCTTCGACACCCTGGTCTTCACCGCGCTGCCCTATGGCGGCGTGAGCCAGAGCGGGTCTTCCGACAGCAGCGACTACCTGATCTCCGGCATCACCGTCACGCCGGCGGGTGCGGACAATTCCGAGGGCGACGTCCTGGTCGGCGGCGCGGGCAGCGACGTGCTGCTCGGCGGCGACGGCAACGACGCCCTGTATGGCGGGGCGGGCGATGCCAGCCTGATCGGCGGCGCCGGCAACGACACCCTGTATGTCGACAGCATCGACGACCTGGACGGCGTGACCGTCGACGGCATCGAGCATCTGGTCGTCGGCGGCAGCACCGGTCCGGGCGAAGGTCAGAACCTCCTGATCAACGGCGATTTCGAGACCACGCCGACCGAGCTGACCAATGTCTGGACCATGTTCCAGCAGATCGAGGGCTGGACCGCGATCGATACCGATCCGGAGATCCCGGGCACCTCGCCGATCGAGATCCAGCACGGCCGCATCGGCGGCGCGCCGGTCTCGCCGGACAGCTGGGCGTCCGACAACAACGTGCTCGAGCTCGACTCCGGTCCGGAGGAGGGCGGCCAGCCGGTCAACAACAACAACGCGCTGGTCGAGCAGACCTTCACGGTCTTCAACCAGGGCACCTACACCCTGTCCTTCGACTATGCCGCCCGCCAGTTCAACGGCCTGACCGCCGAGACCAGCGGCTTCGACATCCTGATCGACGGCGAGGTGGTCTACAGCCAGGAGGACGCGCCGCACGCCTGGGTGAGCGACTGGCTGACCCTGGAGCTCGGCGTCGGACAGCACACGATCAGCCTGCGCGGCACCCTCGTCGAGGACCGCCACGGCGCGATGGTGGACAACATCGAGCTGGTGTCCGGCACCGAGCCGGCCCGCACCCTGCTGCCGCAGGCGGGCACCAGCGGCGACGACCTGATGCTCGGCGGCGCCGGCAACGACCAGCTCGACGGCCGAGCGGGCAACGACACGATCTCCGGCGGCGGCGGCGACGACACGCTGATCGGCGGCGAGGGCAGTGACGCCCTGTCCGGCGGGGCCGGCAACGACGCGCTCTATGCCGGGGCGGGCGACACCTCCCTGGTCGGCGGCGTCGGCTTCGACACGGTCTATATCGACAGCATCGACGACCTGGACGGCGTCACCCTGGACGGCATCGAGCGGCTGGTCATCGGCGGCGAGTTCGGTCCGGGCGCGGGCGTGAACCTGCTGCTGAACGGCGATTTCGAGAACACGCCGGCCCTGAACCACGGCCGCTGGGGCACCTTCACCGAGATCGAGGGCTGGTTCGCCGAGGACGCGACGCCGGGCGTGGGCGGGACCGCGCCGATCGAGATCCAGGACGACGACCTGGGCGGCAAGGCGATCCAGCATAACCAGGACAACCAGGTCCTGGAGCTGGACAGCCATCCGGAGAAGGGCGGAACCGCCGGCGACACCAACGCCAAGGTGACCCAGGCCTTCACCATCCAGGAGGCCGGGCTGCACACCCTGTCCTTCGACTTCTCGGCCCGCCAGTACGGCAACAACCAGGCCGCGACCAGCGAGTTCAGCATCGAGATCGACGGGCAGGTCGTCTACACCCAGACCCACGCCCAGACCACCTGGCACAGCGACGTGGTCACCCTGAACCTCGGGGTGGGCGAGCACACGATCTCCTTCATCGGCGCCGATGCCGACGGCACGTCGGACAACCACGGCGCGCGGATCGACAATGTGGAACTGGTGCTGGGCGACGAGCCGGTGCGCGACCTGCTGCCGCGCCTGGGCGCGGTGGCCGACAACGCCACCGTGGTCACCGCCCAGGGCGGGGACGGCATGCTGCGGGCGCTGGCGGTGGACGAGGACGGCACCACCGTGCTCGACACCCGGGCGCTGGGCGCCGACGAGCGGATCCTGGCCTCCGGCGACTTCAACGGCGACGGCCAGGCCGACGAGCATCTGATCCAGAACACCGCCAGCGGCGTCGCCACGGTGGTCGGGGTCGACAGCTCCGGCATCACCGAGCAGGGCACCCAGAGCGGCCTGCCGACCGACGCGGTCGTCGCAGCGACCGGCGATTTCGACGGCGACGGCACCGACGACCTGCTGCTGAGCGGCAACGGCTCCGTCTCGATCTGGCAGCTCGGCGACAACGGCGTCTCCACCGCCGGCCTGACCCAGACCGTCGGCAGCGGCTGGTCCCTGGTCGGAACCGGCGATTTCGACGGCGACGGCGCAGCCGACCTGCTGTGGCGCAACGGTGCGACGGGCGGCATCAGCGCCTGGGTCGACGTGGCCGGTGCCGGCGGCGCGGACCGCACCGCCGAGGTGGCGATGAACGGCTCCACCGAGATCCTCGGCATCGCCGATTTCGGCGGCGACGGGCGCGACGACCTGCTGGTGCGCGCGGCGGACGGCACCGTCAGCCTGTTGGAGGCCAACGGCAGCACGGTGACCCGCACCGATCTCGGTCAGATGGACTCCGTGTGGGAGGCCGATCTGGTGGGCGACTTCTCCGGCGACGGCAAGGCCGATGTGGTCTGGCGCTCCGGCGATACAGCCACCCTGTGGATGATGGACGGCGCCTCGGTCGCCGCCGAGGAGACCATCACCCTGGAGGCCAACTGGCGGATCGTCGACCTTGAGGATCTGGCCCCGTCCTTCACCCGCGACCTGCTGCTGCAGAACGATGCGGGCGATGTTGCCGTGCTCGACGTGGTCGACGACGACAACCCGACCCTGGAAATCGTGTCCACGGTGCCGACCGACTGGTCATTGATTTGAGCCGCCGGCCATAATTCTGATATTGTCGAATCGGAGAGGACGGAAACCGGTCGCGACACGGCTAAATTCGTACAAAACTTGATGTTATTTGCGATTTCTTAACCCAGCGTCGCGTTTACCTAGATGGCAGACAGTGATAGCTTCACCTCTCTGCCCGGAGCCTGAGGCGGTGGCCGACCGGGTGGACTGACCAGAGCGGGACGACGATGGCGCTGAGCCAAACGCAAAACCGATCACGAGGGCCGAGCCAGGAGTATCTCCTGCTCGACTACCTGCAGCGCCTCGGGCGCAATCTCGATGGGCGGATGGCGGTACACATCCACCTTTCGCGGCTGCGTCCGCAGAACCGCCAGGACCACCATATCCGCATCGCGGCGGCCACCTTCGAGGGGATGGTCAACAACTACGAGGGGCAGATCTTCATCCTCTCGAACATGGACCTCTTCTTCATCTGCAAGGACGCGGCGATCGAGGATATCGACGCCGCGATCATGAAGGTGCGCTACCTGTTCAGCGAGGACCCGCTGAGCCAGGGCGACGAGGAAGAGGATCTGGCCCGGTTCTGCACCTGGTACAACGTGGAGAGCCAGTACGACGAGCTGCTCGACCTGGTGAAGTCCATGCACCGGGAGCGGGAGCGCAAGGCGCGCCTGGCCGTCGCCAGCGAGAAGGGCCAGCAGCGGGTCAAGGGCTCGCGCAAGGCGCTGGATCCGGAGCAGCTCGGCAAGCTGGAGAACTTCCTGCGCCGGGCCGACCTGTCCAACCTGATGCGCCGCCAGCCGGTCTGCGCCATCACCCCGGGCAACATGAACCCGCAGCCGGTGTTCCGCGAGCTCTACATCTCGATCGCCGACCTGCAGCAGTCGGTGCTGCCGGAATTCGACCTGGCCTCGAACCTGTGGCTGTTCCAGCACCTGACCCAGACGCTGGACTCGCGCATGCTGTCCATGCTGGTGCGCAACGACGACACCTCGATCGCCAGCTCATTCAGCATCAACCTGAATGTCGGCACCATCCTGTCGCCACCGTTCCTGAACTTCGACAGCTCGCTGAAGGCGATCGCCCGCGGCACCGTGGTCATCGAGCTGCAGAAGATCGATATCTTCGGCGACATGGGCGCCTACATGTTCGCCCGCGACTTCATGCGCGAGCGCGGCTACCGGATCTGCCTGGACGGGCTGAACCACCTGACCCTGCAGTTCATCGACCGCGAGCGGCTGGGCCTCGACCTGCTGAAGCTGATCTGGTCGCCGGACATGGCGGACGATCTGTCCGGCAATCGGACCAGCGAGCTGAAGGAGCATATCGACCGCTGCGGCCGTGCCCGCATCATTCTGACCCGCTGCGACAGCGACGAGGCGATCCGCTTCGGCCAGTCGCTCGGCATCACGATGTACCAGGGCCGCTACGTCGATAAACTGCTCACCCAGGAGAGCCGGGTCAGCTGAGAGAATCTCTCCCGCACTACTCCGCATACATATCGTGAACTCCCCGGCCTTGTGCCGGGGCCTACGAATGGGATTGCTCGGCCGCCTGAAATTTAGTCCCGTCGCTAGGCGCGCTGATCCGTGGGCCCCGGCACAAGGCCGGGGAGCGAAGTTTATTTAAGGCGCGAAAGAATCAATCCCGCGGGGCGTGCTTGGCCAGGATGCGCTGCAGGGTGCGGCGGTGCATCTTCAGGCGGCGGGCGGTTTCCGACACGTTGCGGTCGCACTGCTCGTAGACCCGCTGGATATGCTCCCAGCGCACCCGGTCGGCCGACATCGGATTTTCCGGGGGCGGCGGCAGCGCGTCCGCATGGTCCAGCAGGGCGGCGGTGATCGCGTCGGCATCGGCCGGCTTCGGCAGGTAGTCGAGCACCCCCGCCTTCACCGCAGCGACCGCGCTGGCGATGTTGCCGTAGCCTGTCAGCATGATGATCCGCGCATCCGCCCGGGCGTCGCGCAGGGCGGCGACGATGTCGAGGCCGTTGCCGTCGGACAGGCGCAGGTCGAGGATCGCATAGGCCGGGCGTTCCCGCCGGGCGATGCCGACCCCTTCCTCCACCGATTCCGCCAGGCGGACGTCGAAGCCGCGCCGTTCCATGGCCCGTCCGAGGCGGTTGCGCAGCGGTGCGTCGTCGTCGACGATCAGCAGGGTGACATCCCCGCCGCTGGGCGCGGTCAGCGCTTTCGGTTCCGGTTGATCAGCCATCGTCATGATGTCCGTTTACGTTCCGGGCACCGGTCCGGATGAGTGACCGGTGTTCTCCCGTTTCTATAATGTGACGGCGCCGATGGCTAGCAATAGGGTCCGGGGCCGCCAGGGGCGCAAACGGGACCGATGCATCGAGGCCCCGTTTGCGCTGTCTTTAATAGCCAAGAGAGCGATGTAGGGCTCAGGTCGAGTCGATCTGAACCGATCGCGCTCTAGGCGGCCCGCAGCTCTCCGACCAGCTGGTCGACGGCCTTTTCCAACGCGACCATGTTCGACTGCAGGCCGTTCGCGGCACCGCTGACGATCAGGGTCGCCTGGCTGGTCTGGGTCGCCGCCGTCTGGACGCCGGCGATGTTCGACGACACCTCGCTGGTCCCGGCGGCCGCCTCGGTCGCGTTGCGGCTGATCTCCTGGGTCGCGGCGGATTGTTCCTCCACCGATGCCGCCACGGCCGTCGCCGCTTCGTCGATCTCCGAGATCTCCTCGATCAGGCTGCGGAGCACGCCGACCACGTGGGCGGCGGAGGAGACGACCGTCTCGATGCGGTCGGCCACGCTCTCGGTGAGCTTGGTGGTCTGCTGGGCGAGGTTCTTGACCTCGGCGGCGACCACCGCGAAGCCCCGGCCCATCTCGCCGGCTCTGGCCGCCTCGATCGTGGCGTTCAGGGCCAGCAGGTTGGTCTGCTCGGCGACGCCGTTGATGTCCTCGATGACCGCGTTGACCGTGGAGACGGCGGAGGTCAGCTTTTCGATCTCCGACTGGGCGCTTGAGGCGTTGGACGCCGCCTTGTTGACCCGGCGGGAGGTGTCGGCGACCTGATGGGTCACGTCCGCGATGGCCGTGGACAGTTCCTCGGACGCCGCGGCGACCGTCTGGACATTGCTGCTGGCCTGCTCGGAGGCGGCTGCAACCGCCGTGCTCTGGGCCGACGTTTCCTCGACCGCGGCCGACATCTGGGTCGCGGCGGCATGCAGGTCGGTCACCGACTTGCCGACTTCCCGGGTGATCTGACCGATCCGCTCCTCGACCTGGCTGGCCAGCGCGAGAAGGTCGGACTTGCGCCGCTCCTCGGCCAGCCGCTTGGTCTCGGCCGCCTCGGCCTCCAAGCGGCGCTGCTCGATCAGGCCCTGCTTGAAGGTGTCCATGGCGCGGGCGATGTCACCGATCTCGTCGCCACGATCGTCCCCGGTGATCCGGGTCGCGGTGTCGCCGCCGGCGAGCTGGCGCAGGCTGCCGACCGCGTTGCGCAGCGGCAGTGCGATGCCGAACCGGCCGAGAAGGAAACCGGCACCGGCGCCCGCGAGCAGGCCGACGGCGGCGATGACGATCATCGTCAGGCTGAGGGTGTTTCCGGTTTCGATCGCGGTCTTCGCGGTGCCGTGGGCGGCGTCGCTCGCGCTGTCGGCATAGCTACGGACCACGTCCTCGAGCTTGCTGGCCTGCTGGCGCGAGGAGCGGGCCGACTGGACCAGTTCCTGCTGGGAGGCGCTGAGCTGAACATTGCCGGCGATCTTCACCGCGATCGCGAGGGTTTCCTCCAGTTCGACCATATAGGCGGCATAGGCGGCACGGATCGTGTCCAGCATCTGGGCCTGGGCCGGGGTCGCGGTCTTGTCGAGCTGGGCCAGACGGGCGTCGATCTCGGCGCGCTGTTCGGCGATGGTGGTCTTGGCGTCGTCGATGATGGCCTGGCTCGGGTCGGCTGCGACCCGGAACTCGGCCCGGTTGAGCACGGTGACACTGCGGTTGACGCGGGCGGCGAGGAGCGCCTCTTCGCCGGCGACGCTGACGTCCTGAGTCTGGCCGGCAAGCTCATCGATCGCGTAGATGCCGACGCCGCTGATCACAGCCGCGACGAGCACAAGGGACGCGATCAGGCCGGTTATCTTGGCCGTGATGGAGAGGTTCTTCATTTGGGGGAGGTGACTCCAAGAAAGAGCGATTTGAGGGCGCTGAATACAAGTCAGCACGGCCAAATACCGTTCTATAGATTTACAAAAGATGAATATCCCGAGACTCAAAAACGCGCAGTGATTTGCGCGATTTTTCTACAAAGTCGGGCGTTCTCAGGGCCAGGTCAGTCGATCCGGGCCACCCCGTCCGGCCAGTGGATCGTGACCCGGGCGCCGCCCTCGCGCCGGTTGTCGAATTCGACCTGGGCGCCGGTGCGGCTGAGCAGGGTGATGGCGATGAACACGCCCAGGCCCATATGGCCGTCGCGGTTGCCGCGGCCGGAGACATAGGGCTCTCCCAGACGGGTCAGCAGGGTGAGGGGGAAGCCCGGCCCGTCGTCCTCGATCGTGATGGTGAGCGATCGCGGCCCGACCAGGATCGCCACCTCCACCGTGGCCTTGGCGAACTGCACCGCGTTCTGGATGAAGGCGCCGATGCCGTGCAGCAGCTCGGGGCTCGGCGTGACCGTCGGCACCTCGCGCTGTTCTGCACCCTCGGGCAGGCCGTCGCGTTCCTGCACCTCCACGATCACCGCCACGTCGTCGCGCTGATGCGGGGCGGCGGCCTGCTCGACCAGCAGGTCGATCGGGATCACGGTGAAGGGCTGGGCGGAATCGGGGGTCGGATCGCGGCCGAGGCTGGCCAGGATCTCGCGGCATCGCTGGCTCTCCGACAGCAGGAGCTGGACGTCCTCCGCCAGGTCGCTGTCCTTCGGCACCTCGCGGGCCAGCTCCCGGGCGACCACGGCGATGGTGGCGAGCGGGGAGCCCAGCTCGTGGGCGGCGGCGGCGGCGATCCCGCCCATGGCGGCCAGGCGTTGCTCGCGGGCCAGCGCCTGCTGGGTGGCGGCCAGCGCGGTGGAGAGCTGGCGCGCCTCCTCCGCCACCCACCAGGCATAGGCGGCGTTGAACACCAGGGCGATCACCAGGGCGCACCAGATGCCGGTGACATAGAGCTCGGGCAGGGCGAACTCGGTCTCGACCCAGGGCAGCGGCAGATGGCTGACCGTCAGCAGCGAGGCGCAGACCATCGCCAGCAGACACAGGTTCACCGTCGATTTCCGGCCCAGGATCGTCGCCGACACGGTCACCGGTGCCAGCAGCATCAGGGCGAAGGGGTTCTGCAGCCCGCCGGTCAGGTAGAGCAGCACCGAGAGCTGCATGATGTCGAAGGCGAGGTAGAAGGCCGCCTCCCCCTCGCGCAGCCGCTCGCGGCCGTCGCGGCGCATCTGCAGGCGCAGGTTCAGCAGGGCGGAGACGGCCACCACGCCCAGGCTCGGCGGCAGCGGCACCGGCGAGCCGAGGCCGAAGGCGACCAGGACCAGGGCGGCGACCTGCCCCGCCAGCGCCACCCAGCGGATGACGACGAGGGTGCGGACGCTGACCGTGCGGGTGGTGACCGGGCGGCCGGGATCGAGGCTGTCATGGGCGAATGTCATCGCCGCAGAATGGCGCGGGCGCCCCGAACTTTCCAGCGGCGCCGGCCGCCAAACTTTCCAGCGGTGCCGGCCGCCGAACTTTCCAGGCCGGCATCGAGCGCCTATGTTCCTGCTTCCCGCCTTACCGCCACGACCCGGTCTCCTCATGTCCCCTGCGTTGGAAGTCAGGAATCTGACGAAGTCCTTCGGTGCCGTGCGCGCCGTTGACGACATCTCGTTCGCCGTGCCCGCCGGTGCCACGGTCGCCCTGCTGGGCGGCAACGGGGCGGGCAAGACGACGACGATCTCCATGCTCCTCGGCCTGCTGCTGCCGAGTTCGGGCGAGGTGTGGGCCCTCGGCCACGACCTGGTGAAGGAGCGGTACGCCGTGCTGCACCGGATGAACTTCTCCTCGCCCTATGTGGAGCTGCCGCACCGCCTGACCGTGTCGCAGAACCTGATCGTCTATGCCGAGCTCTACGGCGTCGCCGACGCAAAGGGCCGGGTGGCGGAACTGGCCGACCGGCTACACATCGCCGACCTGATGGACCGGCCGGCGGGCAAGCTGTCGGCGGGACAGAAGACCCGGGTGGCGCTGGCCAAGGCGCTGGTCAACCGTCCCGACCTGCTGCTGCTGGACGAGCCGACCGCCTCGCTCGATCCGGATACCGGCGACTGGGTGCGGCGCTATCTGGAGGAATACCGGGCCGATACCGGGGCCACGATCCTGCTCGCCTCCCACAACATGGCCGAGGTCGAGCGGCTCTGCGACAGCGTGCTGATGCTGCGCGCCGGCAGGATCGTCGACCAGGGCAGTCCGGACGCGCTGCTGTCGAAATACGGACGGCGGACCATGGAGGACGTGTTCCTCGACATCGCCCGCGACCGACGGGCCGAAAATGCGGCCGAAGAGGTGCCGGCATGACCGCGTTCTCCGACACCCGCCGGGTGACCGGCCCGGCCGCCTCGGCCCGGCGGATCGCCGCCATGGTGCGGCGCTACTGGTACCTGATCCGCGGCTCCTGGCCGCGCCTGGCCGAGCTCGCCTACTGGCCGACGGTGCAGATGATCCTGTGGGGGCTGGTTTCCCAGTTCTTCATGACCCAGTCGAGCTGGCTGGCCCAGGCCGGCGGCGTGTTGATCGCCGGCGTGCTGCTCTGGGACCTGCTGTTCCGGGGGCAGATCGGCTTCACCATCTGCTTCCTGGAGGAGATGTGGTCGCGCAATCTCGGCCATCTCTTCGTCAGCCCGCTGCGGCCCTGGGAACTGGTGGTGGCGCTGATCACCATGAGCGCGATCCGCACCGTGCTGGGAGGGGTGTTCGCGGCGGTGATCGCGATCCTGCTGTATCAGTTCTCGATCTTCGATCTCGGCCTGCCGCTGCTGGCCTTCTTCCTGGTGCTGATGGGGATGGGCTGGGGCATCGGCATGGCGATCACCGCCGCCGTGCTGCGTGCCGGGCTGGGGGCGGAGTCGCTGGCCTGGGTGGCGATGTTCGCCATCGCGCCGATCAGTGCAGTCTACTACCCGGTGGAGACCCTGCCGGAAGCTGTGCGCTGGCTCGCCTGGCTGACCCCGTCGGCCCATGTGTTCGAGGGCATGCGGGCGCTGATGGTCGAGGGCGTGTTCCGCTGGGACCTGCTCTTCCGGGCGCTGCTGCTAGACGTGGTGTATCTGGGCGCGGGTGCGGCGATCTTCGCCTGGGCCTTCGCCAAGGCGCGGGAGGAGGGCAAGCTGCTGCAGACGGGGGAGTAGGGGCGAATACAGCCTCAACCGTCGTCCTGACGAAAGTCAGGACCAAGCCGTGGTCCTCTCCACCTCTCCCCGTCGTCCTGACGCACGTCAGGACCATGATTCGGACGGCGGATACAGCGAGGCATGGTCCTGACGTGCGTCAGGACGACGGGGAGCGGCGGATACAGCGCGGCATGGTCCTGACTTGCGTCAGGATGACGCGTGAGGTCAGTGCGGCTTGGACGCAGCCGTGGACACCCCGGCTGAGGCGAAGGTCGCCATGCCGGCATGGCATTCGGCCGCCGCCTTCAGGATGCCGATCGCCAGCGTCGCGCCGCTGCCCTCGCCGAGGCGCATGCCGAAATCGAACAGCGGCTCCTTGTCGATGATCTGCAGCAGTTTGGCGTGGCCCGGCTCGACCGAGCGGTGGGCGACGATGCAGTGGTCCAGCGCCTTGGGATCCACCTTCCACAGCACGGCGGCCGCCACCGTGCAGGCGAAACCGTCGAGCACCACCGGCGTGCGGGCGAGGCGGGCGGCCATCACCGCCCCGGCGATCGCCGCCAGTTCCAGCCCGCCCAGCGCGGCGAGCGTCTCCAGCGGGTCGGTCAGATGGGCGTGCTTGGCCACGCCCTCGGCAACCACGTCGGTTTTGCGGGCCAGCGCGTCGCCGGTCACGCCGGTGCCGCGGCCGACCCACTCTGACACCTCGCCGCCGAACAGGGCGCAGGCGAGCGCGGCGGCCGAGGTGGTGTTGGCGATCCCCATCTCGCCCAGGCACAGCGCGTCCAGGTTCGGCTCCACCGCCATCATGCCGTAGGCCATGGCCCGGGCACAGGCGCCCTCGTCCATGGCCGGGCCCTGGGTGAAGTCCTGGGTCGGCTGCTCCAGCGCCATCTCGTAGACCCGCAGGTCGGCGTCGAAGGCCTGGCAGAGCTGGTTCACCGCGGCCCCGCCGGCGATGAAGTTCTGCACCATCTGGGCGGTCACCTCGGCCGGAAAGGCGGACACGCCCCGGGCGGCGACCCCGTGATTGGCGGCGAAGACCGCCGTGCGCGGATGGCGCATCTCCGGCGGGTGGCGGCCCTGCCAGGTGGCGAGCCAGCCGGCCAGCTCCTCCAGCCGGCCGAGCGCGCCGCGCGGCTTGGTGAGCTGGGCCTCGCGCTCGGCGGCCGAGGTCGCGGCCTCCAGGTCGGGGCCCGGCAGCTCCTTGAACAGGGCGCGGATCTCGTCGAGCGAGGCGTCGGCGGGGTCGAAACCGGTCTTGGACATGGGACCTCGTGTGGGACCTTGGCGGGCCCACGGTTGTTGTGGTGTCGGGCGAAGGCTATACCCGCTCAACCGATGTGACGCAAAGCGAGACCATCGCCATGACCGAGACACCCCCTCCCGAGACGCCCGGCTCCGGTGCGCCGACCTCCCGTTGGTTCGACGAGCTGGGTCTGGCGACCGTGTTTCTGACGCGGCTGCCCTGGCCCCGGCCGATCACCGACCCGCGCCCGCTGATGGCGGCGTCCTGGGCCTTTCCGGTGGTCGGCCTTGTGGTCGGCCTGATCGGCGGTGTCGCCTTCGCGGTGGCCGATGCCGTCGGCCTGCCGGCGACGGCCGCGGCCCTGATCGCGCTGGCCGCCTCCGCGCTCGCCAGCGGGGCGCTGCACGAGGACGGGCTGGCCGATCTGGCCGACGGGTTCGGCGGCGGGCGCGATCCGGAGACCAAGCTCCGGATCATGCGCGACAGCCGGATCGGCAGCTATGGCGTGCTGGCGCTGGTCCTGGCGATCGGGTTCAAGGCCGCCTGCCTCGCCGCCCTGGATGCGGATACCGCCGTGCTGGCGATGATCGCCGCCCATGCGGTGGCCCGTGGCGTGGTGCCCGGCCTCGCCCGTGCGCTGCTCTTCGCCGCCGGCGACGGGCTCGGCCGCACCGCCGGCAAGCCCGGCCGCAGCGGCGCGCTCTGGGCCGTCGCGATCGCCGTCGCCGTCGCCCTGTTCGTGCTGCCCGCCGGGATCGGCCTCGCCGCCGTGCTGGCCGCGGTCGGCGCCGCCGTGCTGGTCGGCGCGCTCGCCCGGCGGCAGATCGGCGGGGTCACCGGCGACGTGCTGGGGGCGGCCGAACAGATGGCCGAGGTCGCCGCCCTGGCCGCCATCGCCGCCTATCTCGCAGCCTGAGGAGAGCCCATGTCCGCACCGACCCGCTGGTGGCTGGTCCGCCACGCCCCCGTCATCAATCCGACCAACGCGATCTACGGCCAGGTCGATCTGGACTGCGACGTGACCGATGAGACGGTCTTTTCCTCGGTCGCCCGGCTGCTGCCAAAGGACGCATTTTGGCTGCAGAGCCCGCTGGCCCGGACCCGCAAGACGGCGGCGGCCCTGCGGGCGGCGGGCGCGCAGGGGCCGGATCCGGTCGACGAGCCGCGGCTGATGGAACAGCATTTCGGCGACTGGCAGGGCGGCGACCGCAAGCAGATCCGCGAGCGTCATCCGGAGGCTTATCGCCGGTTCTGGCTGGCCCCGGCGGACGAGCGGGCGCCGAACGGCGAGAGTTTCGTCGATGTGGTCGGCCGGGTCAGCGAAGCGCTGGACGAGTGGAGCGGCAAGCTGCCCGGGCGCGACGTGGTCGCCGTGGTGCATGGCGGGCCTATCCGGGCCGCGCTCGCCCATGCCCTGGCCCTGGCGCCGGAGCGGGCGCTGTCCTTCCATGCGGAGACCGTGTCGGTGACGCGGGTCGATCTCTATCCCGACGGCCAGTCGGCGGTGGTCTTCGTCAACGCCACTCCTTGGCGGTTCTGAGGTAGTCCGGCGGGTTCAGGATCGAATCCGCCCAATCTTCGGCGACATCGATCGAGCGGGCCGGAACCTCGCTGCGCTCGAGCGGCGGGCGGATCATCACGATCGGCAGGTCGAGGCCGCGGGCGGCGCGCACCAGCGGCGCGTCGCGCTCGGCGCCGGTCGCCCGCATGACCACGGCCTGGGCCTCGGTGCGGCGCAGCAGCAGGGTGTCGCCGGCGAGGCTGTAGGGGGGCGGGGCCAGGATCGGCTCGAAGCGCGGCGGCAGGTTCCAGCCCACCGGCGGCCGGGCCAGCCGGGTCGGGAAGCGCAGCCCGCCGACGGTGGCGAAGGCGGCGACATCGCGCGGCGGCAGCCAGAGCAGGGCGGTGCGGGCGACCGAGGCGACGGCGCCGACGGCCCCGTCCAGGTCGCGCACCTCCACCCAGCGGTCGAGCGGATGCCGCTCCCAGCCGCGCGGCCGGAAGGTCAGGCGCGGGATCGCCCGGCGCCGGGCGGCGTCGCGCAGGGCGCGCACCGAGCTCCGGTCGAACGGGTCGAGGGCGTCGATGACCGCCGCGGCCTCGCCGATCTCGGTATCGCCGAGCCGGTCGACGGTGCAGCCGCGCGGCGGGCGGATGCCGTCATGCAGGGTGACCAGGAGCCGGGAGGCGGGGCAGAAACGGTCGGCCAGCCGCTCGGCCAGGCGCTTGCCCTCGGCGGTGCCGACGAAGATCCGCATTGTGTTCGGATCGCTCATGGACACAGCCTAAGGCCGGCCGCTGCCTGCGGCAATTGCGCCGGCAGGGCTCGCCCCACCTTTGACGCGGGGCCGCCGGTCCCATATGACCGGAGCGCCTAGCGTCTCCGCGACCCGCCGAAGGGTGATCCCATGTCCTCCCGCGTCTTCCTGTTCGTCGTCACCCTGCTCACCGCGACCCTGGTCGGCACGGTGACCGCCGGATATTTCATCTGGCAGGCCAAGGACGGACAGGTCCAGGTCGGCGGCCCGTTCACCCTGACCGATCAGACCGGCAGGCAGGTCACCGAGGAGACCTACCAGGGCACCTGGCAGGTGGTGTTCTTCGGCTATACCTACTGCCCGGACGTCTGCCCCACGACCATGGCGACGGTCACCACGGCGCTGGACGAGCTCGGCCCGCTGGCGGAGAAGGTGACGCCGATCTTCATCACCATCGACCCGGCACGCGACACGGTCGAACAGCTCGCCGGCTATCACGAGTACTTCCATCCGCGCTTCGCCATGCTGACCGGCACCGAGGAGCAGATCGCCAAGGTCGCCCGCGAGTTCCGGGTCTACTACGCCAAGGCCGAGGACAGCAGCGCCTCGGACTACCTGATGGACCATTCCTCCATCAGCTATCTGCTCGATCCGGACGGCAACTACGTGACCCATTTCAGCCACGGAACCGACCCGCAGAAGATGGCGGAGACCCTGCGCCAGCATATCCAGGGCTGAACCGGAATATGTTCAGCGTTGAACCAGTGTGGCGGCGCGCGGGCGCTTGATTGCGGCAGGGCGGCGCAATATGGTCGGCGCTCAACATACCGCCCGGAGGAAACCGATGAGCGAGCGCATCAAAGGCGTGATGGCCGCAGGCCTGACCGCGTTCAACGACGATCTGTCGATCGATGTCCAGGGCACCCTGGATCACAGCAAGTGGCTGCTCGACAACGGCTGCGACGGCGTCCTGCTGTTCGGCACCACGGGCGAGGCGAACTCCCTGTCCCTGAAGGAGCGCCTGGATTTCCTCGACGTGCTGGGCGAGTCCGGCCTGCCGATGGACCGGATGATGATCGGCACCGGCTGCTGCGCCCTGCCGGACACGGTGGAACTGACCAAGAAGACGCTGTCGATCGGCATCGAGTCCGCGCTGATGCTGCCGCCGTTCTACTACAAGAACCCGAGCGACGACGGCCTCTACGCGCATTTCGCCCGGGTGCTCGAGGCGGTGGGCGACGACCGGATGAAGGTCTACCTGTACCACTTCCCGCAGATGTCGGCGGTGCCGTTCAGCCATGACCTGATCGGCCGCTTCCTGAAGGAATTCCCGGGCGTGTTCTGCGGCATCAAGGACAGCTCCGGCGACTTCGCCAACATGAAGGCGATGGCCGAGAATTTCGACGGCTTCGACGTCTTCGCCGGCACCGAGCGCTACCTGCTCGACACCCTGAAGGTCGGCGGCGTCGGTACGATCACCGCCACCGGCAACTGCACCTCGTCGCTCTGCGGCGCCGTCTACGCCGCCTGGAAGGCCGGCGCGCCGGATGCCGAGGGCCTGCAGGAGCAGCTCACCGCCCAGCGCCTGGCGCTGCAGAACTACCCGGCCGCGGCCGGCCTGAAGGAACTGCTGGCCCGCGAGAGCGGCAAGGCGTCCTGGCGCAACGTGCGGGCCCCGTTCCTGCCGCTGCCGAAGGAGAAGGCCGACGCGTTGGCCGCCGACATGGCCAAGGTGAACTGGCAGCTCCCGGCGCTCAAGGCGGCGTAAGGGCCTCTTCCCCATACCCGCGTCTCCCCGGCCTTGAGCCGGGGCCTAGAACAACAACGTGCTGGAGCGTTCGGCGATTTTGCCGGGACGCTCCAACACGCTCCCTCTCTCGGTCCCGGCTCAACGCCGGGAAGACGGTTGGGGTGGGGAGGAAATCAACCTGTTCCCGTCTCCCCCTGTTCCCGTCTCCCCGGCCTCGCGCCGGGGCCCAGGGTAAACACCTGCTGGAGCGTTTGGCGATCATGCCCGGACGCTCCGGCACGCTCCCGCTCTCGGTCCCGGCGCGAGGCCGGGAAGACGAGGAGAGGTTTACGAGGGGGCCTTCACCCGCGTCGTGCGGTTGACCAGGTACACCCCGGCGAACACCAGCGCGACCGTCGCCCAGAGCCAGGGCGACGGCACCTCGCCGAAGATCACGAAGCCCCAGAACAGCCCCGTCACGTTCACCACATAGCTGACCTGGCTCAGATAGACCGGGCCGGAGCGTTCGTTGATCTCGAAATACATGATGTAGGCCACGCAGGTGATGACGATCTGACCGGTCATCGCCAGGTCGTGCGCCGCCAGCCCCTCGGCGAAGAGCGGGTGGAAGGTGCCCGTCGCCAGCATCACCGGCAGGCTCGCCACCGAGGCGCTCGCCATCATGCCCAGTGCGGCCGCCAGGGACGAGGTCCCGGCCGGGCGCAGCCGGGCGGCGAGGATCCCGTTGGTGGCGTAGAGCACCGGCGTCAGCATGCCGAACAGCACCCAGCCGGTCATGTCGGCGCTGGGCAGGCTCGCGTCCGGCACCACCAGGAACAGCACGCCGATCAGCCCCAGGGTCAGCCCGGCCAGCGCCATCGGTTCGAACCGCTGCAGCCCGGTCGTCACCGCCAGGGTGAAGGTCATCATCGGCACGGTGGTCACCAGGGTGGAGATGATCCCGGCCGGCACGTGCAGGGCCGTCGTCACGATGGTCAGGCTCGGCAGCACCGTTCCCACCAAGCCGGTAGCG
The DNA here is from genome assembly GCF_965223715.1 of Thalassobaculum sp. GTDB lineage: Bacteria > Pseudomonadota > Alphaproteobacteria > Thalassobaculales > Thalassobaculaceae > Thalassobaculum. The sequence continues at coordinate 4,244,832 of NZ_OZ245012.1, forward strand.
CCGTAGAGCAGCAGATGGCGGCGGGTCGTCGGCACCTTGATCCCGGCGCGCCGGCAGATCACGAACAGAAACAGGGTCGCGCCGGTGGTCTGCATCCAGACATAGGCCAGCGGATGGATGCCGCCGAGCACCGCCGTCTTCGACAGGGAGAAGGACAGGCCCCACAGGTTGCCCAGGATCAGCATCAGGACCAGGGGCAGGTGCCTGCCGGCGATCATGCCTGCCCCAACCAGGCCGTGACCGGCGGGGTCATGTGAACGGCCAGACCCAGGGGATCAGCCACACGCCCAGCGCCACCAGGATGATCTCCAGCGGCAGACCCATGCGCCAGTAGTCGCCGAACTTGTAGCCGCCCGGGCCCATGACCAGCAGGTTGTTCTGGTGGCCGATCGGGGTCAGGAAGGCGCTGGAGGCGCCGACGGCCACGGCCATCAGCATCGGATCCGGGTTCACGCCGATCGCCTCGGCCAGGCCGACCGAGACCGGCGCCATCACCACCGCGGTGGCGGCGTTGTTCATGATGTCGGACAGGGTCATGGTCAGGATCAGCACCACCGCGAGGATCAGGTGCGGATCGGCGCTCCAGGCGACCGCGGCGATGGCGCCGGCCAGCACGTTGGCGGCCCCGGTCGTCTCCAGGGCGCCGCCGACCGGAATCATGGCGGCGAGCAGCACGATGACCTGCCAGTCGATCGCCTCGTAGACCTCGCGCATGGTGAGGCCCTTCAGGAAGACCAGGGCGACCACGGCGGCGGTCAGGGCGACGGCGGCGGGGATCACGTTGGTCACCGTCGCGACGATCGCCGCGGCGAAGAGCAGGATCGGCACCAGCGCCCGGCGCGGCTCGAGCGAAAGATTGCGGTAGGCCAGCGGCAGGCAGCCCAGCGCCCGGACGGTGTCGTTGATCTGGTCGCGCGCACCCTGCAGCAGCAGCACGTCGCCGGCCTGGAACTGGGCGTCGCGCAGGCGGGTGCGGATCGGCGCGCCGGAGCGGGCGATGGCCAGCAGGTTGATGCCGTAGCGCGCCCGCAGGGTGACCAGCGCCGGGGTGCGTCCCTCCAGCCAGGAGCGCGGCGTCACCACGGCCTCCACCACCGCCAGCGCGTCCCGGTCGATCGGGCTCTCCCCGTCCTCGGCCTTCAGGTCCTTGGCGGCGACCATCTTGAAGCCCTTGGAGACCAGTTCCTCGATCGCCTCGGTGTCGCCATGGACCAGGACCACGTCGCCGACCTCCAGCTTGGCCAGGTGCAGGCGCCGGATCACCCGGTTGCGGCCGCGCACGATGCCGTCGAACTGGGGCGGGGTCTCCATCTCCTCGGCGATCTCGTCGATGGTCTTGCCGACGATCTTCGCCTCCTTCGGGACCACCAGCTCGGTCAGGTAGCTGTCGATGTCGAATGGCGAGTCGCCGTCCGACTTACCCTGGCTGGAGGACGGGATCAGCCGCCAGCCGACCAGGGTGAGGAACAGGATGCCGACCACCGCCATGGGCAGGCCGGTCCAGGCGAAGTCGAACAGCTCGAACCCGTGCCCGGTGATCCGCTGGTGATACTGGGCGATCAGCACGTTGGGCGGCGTGCCGATCAGGGTCACCAGGCCGCCCAGGATGGTGGCGAAGGACAGCGGCATCAGGATCAGCGAGGCCGAGTAGCCGGTGCGCTTCGCCATGGACAGGGCGACGGGCATCAGCAGGGCGAGCGCGCCCACGTTGTTCATGAAGCCGGACATCGCCCCGCCCAGGGTCGACAGGGCCGCCATCTGGGTCAGGCGGGTCGAGGCGAAGCGCTCGACCCAGGCGGCGATCAGGTCGACCACGCCGGAGCGGGCCATCGCCGAGGACAGGGCCAGCACCGCCGCGACGGTGATCACCGCCGGATGGCCGAAGCCCTTGAAGGCATCCTCCGGCGCGACGATGCCGATGAAGACCGCCGCCATCAGGGCGAGCATGGCCACGGCATCGACCCGCCAACGCCCCCAGATGAACAGGGCGACCACAACGGCGAGAAGCGACAGGGTGGAAATCTGTTCGATGGTCATCGAAGCGTCCGGCGGTAGGGCCGTGTTGCGGGGGCTCAATGTCTCCTCGGACGTTCCCTGGAGGCATTAATCCTTTCTTTACACGGCTGTGTTTAGCTTATCCGGGGAAAGTTGGGGAGTATCGATCATGCCTCTGGATGCGCGTCCTCAGTCCGATCTGGGCGATACCGGCTACCTGCTTCCGGGCGAGGCGGCCGAACTGACGCCCGTGGGAACGATCCGCGAGCCCTATTTCGCCAGCCTGATCGAGGTGGTGCGCGAGATCATCGACGCCGAGGCTCCCGCGGGCCAGTAACGCGCCACCGGCCTTCCCGTTCCCGTCCTCCCGCACACCCCATCACCGCCGCAGGTCCGACCAGCGCACGTCCTTGGTGATCAACCCGTTGGCGAACTGATCGCGGGCGTGGTCATGCTCGTCGAACACCGTGAACCCGATCAGGTGATCTGCGGTCCGCCCGTCGGCGCCCAGGGGCAGCAGCACCCGTCGGGCGGTCAGGACCGGGCCCCGGATCGAGGTGTGCTGGGTGTAGGAGTAATAGGCCCAGGGGCCGGTCGCCACGCGCTGCCAGCGGCCCAGGATCAGCTCCGCGCTGCGGTCGGTGAACAGGTCGCTGATCCGCGTGCCCTTCAGCGACCGGTCGTAGCGCTCGGCGATGTCCTCGCCGGCGAGCCGGTAGACGAAATCCCCGTCCGGAAGGACCGCGACGACATAGATCCGCGACAGCGCCCAGGGGATGTCCACCGGATCGATATCCCGATAGGCCGGCAGCCACCCATCGCCGCGCTTCTCCGTCCAGTAGCGCACGAAGTCGTGCATCGAGGCCGGCGCGTCGCTGCCGATCAGGGACTCCAGCGGGACCGTGATCCCGACGGTCGGGTTCGGTTCAGGGGGCATGGTGGGCGTCCGGCAGGCTTTCGGTGGGCAGCGGGTGCAGAGGGCCTGTCACGCCGGATCCGACCTCAGAACATCGTCTCGATGACCCGGTCGGGCGGCGTATGGCCATCGACGAAGGTCTTCACGTTGATGATGACCTTGTCGCCCATGTCCTGGCGGCCCTCGATGGTCGCACTGCCCATGTGGGGCAGCAGCACGACGTTGTCGAGGGCGAGCAGGCCGCCGGCGACCTCCGGCTCGTGTTCGTAGACGTCCAGCCCGGCGCCGGCGATCCGCCGCTCGCGCAGCGCCTCGACCAGCGCCTCCTGGTCGACCACCTCGCCGCGGGCGGTGTTGACCACATAGGCGTGGGGCTGCATCAGGGCGAGCCGCCGGCGGTTCATCAGGTGATAGGTCGCCGGGGTGTGCGGGCAGTTCAGCGACAGGATGTCCATGCGCCCGACCATCTGGTCGAGATTGTCCCAGTAGGTCGCTTCCAATTCGTTCTCGATATCGGCATGCACCGGTTTTCGGTTGTGGTAGTGCACCGACAGGCCGAAGCCGCGGGCGCGGCGGGCGACGGCCTGGCCGATCCGGCCCATGCCGACGATGCCGAGCCGCTTGCCGTGGATCCGGTGGCCGAGCATCCGGGTCGGCGCCCAGCCGGTCCACTTGCCCGAGGTGATCAGGGCGTTGCCCTCCACCACCCGGCGCGGCACGGCCAGGATCAGGGCCATGACCATGTCGGCGGTGTCCTCGGTCAGGACCCCCGGCGTGTTGGTGACCGTGATGCCCCGGGCCTTGGCCGCGCGCAGGTCGATATGGTCGACGCCGGTCCCGAAGGAGGCGATCAGCTTCAGCCGCTCGCCGGCCTGTTCGATCAGGCTGCCGTCGATCCGGTCGGTCACAGTCGGCACCAGCACGTCGCAGTCGCGCATGGCCGCGGCGAGCTGCTCGCGGCTCATCGGTTCGTCCGACAGGTTGAGGACGGTGGAGAACAGCTCCATCATCCGGGTCTCCACCGGATCGGGAAGCTTTCGCGTGACGACAACGCGCTTCTTCGACTGCGGCATCCTCTCCTCCCGGCGATCGATCCGGCGGCGACGGGCGCGAGCCCGGCCCGTGCTGGGCCGTGGGTTAGCAGGGTCGCGGCGCCGTGTCACCTGCGGCAATGAAGTCGCCGACCGGCGGTCCCCCGGCCGCGGGCGACGATGACGTATATTGTAGTGCGCGGCCTTAACGAGCGCCATGGATAGCGGTATAACACCCTCGAGACCCACACTTCACCGCGACATCCGGAGCCCCAATGCGCGCCTTCGTCCTGCTCCTCGTCGCCCTCCTGTGCGCTCCGGTCGCGGCGGGAGCGCAATCCGCCGCGAGCCGGGCGGCCATGACCTCCGTCGGCACCGAGACCGGACTGCCGATCCCGCGCTTCGTCACCCTGCGGGCGCGCGAGGTGAATGTCCGCACCGGTCCCGGGGTGCGCTATCCGATCGACTGGGTGTTCCAGCGCCCGAACCTGCCGGTGGAGGTGGTCGCCGAGTTCGACACCTGGCGCAAGATCCGCGACTTCGAGGGGACCGAGGGCTGGGTCCATCAGTCCATGCTGTCTGGCCGGCGCACGGTGATCGTGGTCACCGCCGTCCGCCTGCTGCGCCGGGAACCGGCAGAGAGTTCGCCGCCGATGGCGCGGCTGGAGCCGGGGGTGATCGCCTGGCTGGAAGCCTGCCGGGGCGACTGGTGCGAGGTGGAGGTCGCCGGCATCGACGGCTGGCTGCGCCGCGGCGATGTCTGGGGCGTGCGGGCGGACGAGTCGATCGAGGAATAGCCCTTCAGCACGGGCGGGGCGCGGTCACATGCCGTGGTAGCGCTTGAACCACGCCACGAAGCGCGGAATGCCGTCTTCGATGGAGGTGCCGGGGCGGTAGCCGAGGTCGCGGGTGCTGGCCTCGATATCGGCATAGGTCTCCACCACGTCGCCCGGCTGCATCGGCTTCAGGTCGAGCTGGGCACGGCGCCCGCAGGCGGCCTCGATCACCGCAATGTAGTCGAGCAGGCCGACCGGCTCGTGGTTGCCGAGGTTGTAGACCGCGTTCGGCGGCGACCCCTCGCTGGCGGACGGCGGGTGGTCGAGGGCGGCGAGGACGCCGGCGACGATGTCGTCGATATAGGTGAAGTCGCGCCGCATCTGGCCGTGGTTGAACACCTGGATCGGCTCGCCGCGCAGGATGCGCTCGGTGAACAGCCAGGGCGACATGTCGGGCCGGCCCCAGGGGCCGTAGACCGTGAAGAATCGCAGGCCGGTCGACGGGATGCCGTACAGGCTCGCGTAGCTGTAGGTCATCACCTCGTTGGCCTTCTTGGTGGCGCCGTAGAACGACACCGGCCGGTCGACCCGGTCCGCCACCGAGAACGGGATGTCCCGGTTGGCGCCGTAGACGCTGGAGGAGGAGGCGTAGACGAAATGGGTCAGGGCCGGCCGGCCGGCCGTCGCCGCCATCCGGCCCCGTGCCATCTCCAGCATGACCAGGTGGCCGATCAGGTTGGCGCTGGCATAGTCGAACGGCTCCTGCAGGGAGTAGCGCACGCCGGCCTGGGCGCCGAGATGGACGATGCGGTCGATCTCCGGATGGCGGGCGTCGAAGGCGGCCATCGAGTCGCGGTCGGAGAAATCGATCCGCTCGAACCGGAAACCGTTGCGCCCCTCCAGTTCGGCGAGCCGCGCCCGCTTCAGGGCCGGGTCGTAATAGGCGTTGAGGTTGTCGATACCGATCACCTGCTCGCCCCGGTCGAGCAGGGCGCGCACGGTATGCATGCCGATGAAACCGGCGGCACCGGTGACGAGCACGGTCATCTGCTTGGGCTCTCCCCGTGGCTGGCGGCCTCGTTCCGACTGCGACGCCTGCTTAACCTTTCGGCCGCCCCGCGTCGAGGCTGCGTCGTACCAGACCTGCGTCTCGATGCATGAATACCCCCAACCCTTGTGGGAATATATCAATATTGTCTCGAATTTTCGGTACTAATTTGGTACCCGTTGATTAATTGGGTATGGGGGACACAGTGCCGATTTCTGACGGGACGGACGAATGGGCCGGGCCGCTGCATATCGTGTTGGAGAAGATCGACGGTGCGCCGCGTTGTGCGGCGCTCCTCGACATTTGGAAGGTCGCGCGGGACGGGGATCACCCGATCGCGGCGCGCGCCGCCCTTGACCCGATCGTGCTGGCCGAGGCGGGCTTGCTGCCCTTCGTGTGGATCCTGGAACGAGACGAATCCCACTCCTACTTCTACCGGCTGATCGGCGAAGGCGTGCGCCGCAACTTCAACATGGCGATGCGCGGCCGGCACCTGCATGAGGTCTTCGACGAAGAGACCACCGCCCTGGTGGCCAGCCGCTGCAACCGGGTTCTCATCGATCGCAAGATAATGTTCACCAGCGGGCGGGTCTTTCGGGACGACGAGGTGATCTATTCGGCGCGCCGGCTGCTGCTGCCGCTGCGGGACGACGACGGCGCGGCCCGCTACCTGATCGGCACGGTCGATCAGGAGGAGCTCACCGACGACCGGGAGCGCAGCGGCAACCCCCGCTTCGAGCTCGACTTCGTTGCCTTTGTCGGTGTCGACTCCATCTAAGTTATTGAACGGGTACACCGACCCCTCGGGACGCATTGCCAGGACGGGGCGCGTCTGTCGTAATCGACACATCAAAGCCGGGTGCGACCGACGGCCGGTTGTGGGTTAGGTCAGTACCCTTTACCTTTGAGGCAGAGGCTCGCATCCCAGATCAGGGGGACCTAACCAGACGAGCCGGGAGGCCATGGCATGGATCGGTCCAGTACGGCGCAGTCGCTCGCCGCGGTGACACTCGACGACAAGTACACGCTCGACCGGGGACGCATCTTCCTGACCGGCGTGCAAGCGCTGGTGCGTCTGCCGATGATCCAGCGGCGGATCGACAAGGCGGCCGGGCATGACACGGCGACCTATATCTCCGGCTATCGCGGCTCGCCGCTCGGCACCTACGACCAGCAGCTCTGGCGCGCCGGCAAGCTGCTCAAGGAACACCGCATTCACTTCCAGCCGGGCGTGAACGAGGAATTGGCGGCGACGTCCGTGTGGGGCTCGCAGCAGCCGGGCCTGTTTCAGGGCGCGACCGCCGACGGCGTGGTCGGCCTGTGGTACGGAAAGGGCCCGGGCGTCGACCGCTCCGGCGACGTGTTCAAGCACGGCAACTTCGCCGGCTCCTCCAAGCTGGGCGGCGTGCTGCTGTTCGCCGGCGACGATCACACCGCCAAGTCCTCCACCGTCCCGCATCAGAGCGAATACGCCTTCGTCGACGCAAGCGTGCCGGTGCTGAACCCGGCCGGTGTGCAGGACACCCTCGATTTCGGCCTGCTCGGCATCGCGCTCAGCCGGTTCAGCGGCTGCTGGATCGGCTTCAAGACCACCGCCGAGATCATGGACAGCACCGCCTCGGTCGATGCCGATCCGGACTCGGTCAACATCACCATCCCCGAGTTCGACATGCCACCGGGCGGGCTGAACATCCGCTGGCCGGATGACTGGACCAGCCAGGAGCAGCGGCTGCAGGACGTCAAGCTGCCGGCGGTCCGCGCCTTCACCCGGGCGAATGCCTTCGACACGGTGGTCTGGGATACCGACAAGCCGCGGCTCGTCATCGTCACCACCGGCAAGTCCTATCTCGACGTACGCCAGGCGCTGGACGATCTCGGCATCGACGCCGAGATGGCCCGCGACATCGGCCTGCGGCTCTACAAGGTCGGCATGTCCTGGCCGCTGGAGCCGAGCGGCGCGGTCGCCGCCACCGCCGGGGCCGAGAAGGTGCTGGTAATTGAGGAGAAGCGCTCGCTGATCGAGTGGCAGCTCAAGGAGATCCTGTACGACCAGCCCCATGCCCGCCAGCCGAAGGTCGAGGGCAAGAAGACGGTCGAGGGCAAGCCGCTGTTCCGGGTGAACGGCGAGCTGTTCGCCAACGAGATCGCGCTCGCCATCGCCGACCGGGTGCTGGAGATCGCCGATCTCGACCGCATCAAGGCGCGCCGCGCCCTGGTCGAGCAGCGCATGAAGTCGGAGCAGGCCAAGCCCTCGGATTTCGCCCGCACCCCGTATTTCTGCTCCGGCTGCCCGCACAACACCTCGACCAAGGTGCCCGAGGGCTCGCGCGCCATGGCCGGCATCGGCTGCCACTTCCTGGCCTCCTGGATGCCGCGCAGCACCGAAACCTTCACCCAGATGGGTGGGGAGGGCGTGCCCTGGGTCGGCATGGCGCCCTTCACCGAGACGCCGCATATCTTCGCCAATCTGGGCGACGGCACCTTCAACCACTCGGGTTCGCTCGCCATCCGCCAGGCGGTCGCCGCCAAGGCGACCATGACCTACAAGATCCTGTTCAACGACGCCGTCGCCATGACCGGCGGCCAGCCGTCGGACAGCCAGCTCACCCCCTGGATGATCGCCCGCATGGTCGCGGCCGAGGGCGTGGCCCGGATCGACGTGGTCACCGACGACCCGGACAAGTACCCGTCGGACAGCATCTGGCCAGAGGGCACCAAGGTGCATCACCGCGACGAGCTGGACAGCATCCAGCGCGAGTTGCGCGAGACGCCGGGTGTGACCGTGATCATCTACGACCAGACCTGTGCCGCGGAGAAGCGGCGGCGGCGCAAGCGCGGCCTGATGGAGGACCCGAACAAGCGGATCTTCATCAACGAGCAGGTCTGCGAGGGCTGCGGCGATTGCGGCGTGCAGTCGAACTGCGTGTCGATCCAGCCGGTGGAGACCGAGTTCGGCCGCAAGCGCAAGATCGACCAGTCGACCTGCAACAAGGACTACTCCTGCGTGAAGGGCTTCTGCCCGAGCTTCGTCAACGTGATCGGCGGCAAGGTCCGCAAGAGCACGGGCCAGGCCGGCAAGTCGGACACGCCGCCGCCGGTCTTCGAGGCGCTGCCGGAACCGACCCTGCCGGGACTGGACGAGCCCTACGGCATCCTGGTCACCGGAATCGGCGGCACCGGCGTGGTGACCATCGGCGCGCTGATCGGCATGGCCGCCCATCTGGAGGGCAAGGGCACCAGCATCCTCGACATGACCGGCCTGGCCCAGAAGGGCGGCGCCGTCATCAGCCACGTGAAGGTCGCCAGCTCCCCGGACGCGGTGCACGCTCCGCGCGTCGCCACCGGCTCGGCAGACCTGATGCTGGCCTGCGACATCGCCACGGCGGTGTCCAAGGACGGGCTGAAGGCCATGAGCCGGGAGCGCACCCGGGCGGTGGTCAACACCCAGGAGACCATGACCGGCGCCTTCACCCAGAACCCGGACCTGCACTTCCCGGCCGAGGCCATGAAGAACCAGATCCGCGAGATGGCCGGCGACAACTCCGCCGAGTTCGTGGACGCCAACCGCATCGCCACCAAGCTGCTGGGCGACAGCATCGCCTCCAACCTGTTCATGCTGGGCTATGCCTATCAGCAGGGGCTGGTGCCGCTCTCGGCCGCCGCGATCGAGCGGGCGATCGAGCTGAACGCCGTGGCGGTCGAGTTCAACAAGCAGGCCTTCCTGTGGGGCCGGCGCGCCGCCCATGACCGCGAGGCGGTGGAGCGGATCATCGCGCCGAAGGCTGAAGCCCCGAAGCGGGCTGCCCCGGAGACCCTGGCGGAGATGGTGGAGCGCCGCGTCAACATCCTGACCGAGTACCAGGACGCGGCCTATGCCGGCCGATACAGGGCGCTGATCGACAAGGTCGAGGCCGCCGAGAAGAAGGCGGTGCCGGGCAGCGACGCCTTTGCTAAAGCGGTCGCCCGCTACGCCTTCAAGTTGATGGCGATCAAGGACGAGTACGAGGTCGCCCGGCTCTACACCGACGGCACCTTCCGCAAGCAGCTCCACGACACGTTCGAGGGCGACTTCAAGCTGGAGTTCAACCTCGCCCCGCCGCTCTTCGCCAAGCGCGACCCGGAGACCGGCAAGCTGCAGAAATCGGTCTACGGGCCGTGGATGCTGAGCGCGTTCGGAATGCTGGCGAAGTTCAAGGGCCTGCGCGGAGGGGCGTTCGACATCTTCGGCCGCACCGAGGAGCGGAAGATGGAGCGCCGCCTGCGCGACGAGTACATCGCCCGCATGGAGCGCCTGGCCGAGGGGCTGTCAGCCCAGACCCACCCGGTGGCGGTCGACCTGGCCCTGGTGCCGGAGCAGATCCGCGGCTACGGGCACGTGAAGGAGGCCCATGTGGAGCGGGCCGAGGCCAAGGTGAAGGCGCTGGAGGAGCAGCTCCGCAATCCGGACGCGGCACGGAAGGCGGCGGAGTAGGGGGCTCTTAACCCCCGACCGTCATCCTGAACTTGTTTCAGGATCAACGCTCGGACGGTGCAGCTTGCATGCGGGATCCGCCAGCGGCTTGGTCCTGAAACAAGTTCAGGACGACGTTCTTGGACGGCTGATGTGTGGGGAAGCCTCACTCACGCCATCCCGAGCGCGCGCTTGTAGACCTCGAGCAGGGTCTCCTGCTCGTCGCGGTCGTCCTCCTCCATTTTCCGGAGCTTGAGGATCTGGCGCATGATCTTCACGTCGTAGCCCTGGGCCTTGGCCTCGGCGAAGATCTCGCGGATGTCGGCCGCCAGGTTCGCCTTCTCCTCCTCCAGGTTCTCGATGCGCTGGATGAAGGATTCGAGCTGGCCCGCGTTGATGCCGCCGATATAGGGCGAGTCCTTCTCGCTGCTCGACGCGATCCCCGGCGTGCCGGCGGGCGTCGGGGCGGTATCGGTATCGGTATCGTAGTCGTCCGACATCACAGGCTCTCCTTCGGGCGGTCGGTTTCGAGCGGCCGGGTGCGCGGGTTCGGGCGCGTCCGCAGGCAGGGAAAACGGTGGCGGACCCTACGCGCAGCCCGCCGCGCAATCAAGCTTGACAGTGAAGGAACAAAAATAGAACATCTGATCCCTTGGCATCGAGGCTACAGGCAACGGGAGGCCGTCATGCTGGCAACCATGATCTCCGATCCGACCGATCCGGTCCGCGCCCTGTGGGAGCGCATGAACCACCGTGACTGGGACTCGGTGGCCCGTCTGCTCGACGGCGGGTTCCAGGCGATCTGGCCGCAGACGGGAGAGCGGATCGCGTCGCCGGCCAACTATGTCGGCCTCAACCGGACCTATCCCGGCGACTGGAAGATCACCGTGAAGACGGTGGACGCCACCGCCGAGGGCGCGGTCGCCCGCATCCACATCTCCAACGGGTCGGAGGACGTCTACGCCGTCGGCTTCTACCGGGTGATGGGCGGGAAGATCCTGAGTGCGGAGGAGTACTTCGCCGATGCGGGTACGCCGCCCTACGATCGGTCGGACTGGGTGGAGCGGATTTAGCGCCGCCCTATCCCAAACATTCCGTCATCCCGGATGCGCCCCGTCCCGGATTCAATCCGGGATTGATCCGGGGGCAGGCCGGGACCCTGTTGTTCCGACGGGAGTGGCTTGATCCTGACGTGCGTCAGGATGACGGGGGTAAGGTCAAAAAAAAATCCGTCGTCCTGACGCACGTCAGGACCAAGACTCCGACGCACCCACTGGGTCCCGGCCGACCTCCGGGTCGGGCCCGGAGGTCACCGGGATGACGATGAATGAGACAAAGGGGGGAGAAGTGGTCGCTGCCCGCACCGACACCCCGCTTGCCCCGCCCCCGCACCCCGGCTACACCGCGCCCATGAAGGATGGGATCGAAACGCGCCTCTATGTCGACGCCCCGCTCGCCCCGGGCGGGACGCTGGTGCTCGGCCAGGACCAGGCCCATTACCTGAAGAACGTCCTGCGCCTCGGCCCCGGCGAGGGGGTGGCGCTGTTCAATGGGCGGGACGGCGAATGGCGCAGCGAGATCGCCGCCGTCGCCAAGAAATCCGCCGACCTCGCCGTCCTGGAACAGACCCGCCCGCAGCGCGCCGAGCCGGATGTCTGGCTCGCCTTCGCGCCGATCAAGCGAGCGCGGATCGATTTCACCGCCCAGAAGGCGACGGAGCTCGGCGCCTCCCTGCTCTGGCCGGTGATGACCCGACACACCATGGTCGACCGGGTGAACACCGAGCGGCTGCGCGCCAATGCCGTCGAGGCGGCCGAGCAGAGCGACCGGCTGACCGTGCCCGAGGTCCGCGACCCGGCAAAACTGGACGCCCTGATCGACGCCTGGCCGGCCGATCGCGCCCTGATTCTGGCCGACGAGACCGGCGGCCCGCCGATCGCGGAAGCGCTGTCCATGCATCAAGATCGTCCGATGACAAGAGCCGGATTCCTGATCGGACCGGAAGGGGGCTTTGCCGAAGCGGAACTTGACCGGCTTCGGAAGCTGCCGTTTGTTACGCGTGTCAGCCTGGGAGAGCGTCTCCTGCGCGCCGACACGGCCGCGCTCGCGGTGCTTGCCATCTGGCAGGCGCTCGTGGGCGATTGGACCGCTCGCCACGACTGAGACCGGAGGCCCAATGTCCCGTCCGCCTGAAGATCAGGGTGCGCCCATCACCGATAAGGCGCAGCTGATCGAGTGGTTCTCCTCCGCCGTCACGCCGCGCAGTGACTGGAAGGTCGGGACCGAACACGAGAAGTTCGCCTTCCGCCTGTCCGACCACAAGCGGCTGCCCTATGACGGCCCCGACGGGATCGGTGCGATCCTGAACGGCCTGAAACGGTTCGGCTGGGAGGGGATCGAGGAGAAGGGCAAGGTCATCGCCCTGACCCAGGGACGCTGCGCCATCACCCTGGAGCCCGGCGGCCAGTTCGAGCTGTCCGGCGCCCCGCTCGACAACCTGCACCAGACCTGCGACGAGGTGCATACCCACCTCGCCCAGGTCCGCGAGGTCTGCGACGAGCTCGGGGTCGGCATGCTCGGCCTTGGATTCGACCCGACCTCGACCCGCGAGGACATCACGTGGATGCCGAAGGGCCGCTACGGGATCATGAGCGCCTACATGCCCAAGAAGGGCAATCTCGGCCTCGACATGATGAAGCGGACTTGCACCATCCAGGCCAACCTGGACTTCGAGTCCGAGGCCGACATGGTGGAGAAGTACCGGATCTCCCTGGCCCTGCAGCCGATCGCCACCGCCCTGTTCGCCAACTCGCCCTTCACCGAGGGCAAGCTGAACGGGTTCCGGTCGTACCGCAGCCATGTCTGGACCGACACCGACCCGGACCGTTGCGGCATGCTGCCCTTCGTCTTCGAGGAGGGCTTCGGCTTCGAGCGCTATGTCGACTACCTGCTCGACGTGCCGATGTACTTCGTCTACCGCGACGGCCAGTACATCGACGTGGCGGGCAAGAGCTTCCGCGACTTCATGGCCGGCAAGCTGCCGGAGGTGGCGGGCCATACCGCCTCCATGGGCGACTGGTCGGACCACACCACCACGGTGTTCCAGGAAGTCCGGCTGAAGAAATACATCGAGATGCGCGGCGCCGACGGCGGGCCCTGGGGCCGGATCTGCGCCCTGCCGGCCCTGTGGGTCGGTCTGCTGTACGATCCGGGCGTGCAGGACCAGGCCTGGCAGCTCTGCCGGGACTGGACCGTGGAGGAGCAGGAGGAGCTGCGCAACGCCGTGCCGCGCCACGGGCTCGCCGCCGAATTCCGCGGCCGCAGCCTGAAGGACTGGTCGGCCGACGTGGTCGCCCTGGCGCGCGAGGGGCTGAAGCGCCGGGCCCGGCAGGACTTCCAGGGCAAGGACGAGACCGGCTATCTGAAGCCGCTGGAGGAGATCGTCGCCACCGGCCGCAGCCAGGCCGCCGACCTGATCGAGGCCTATAACGGCCGCTGGAACGGCAGCGTCGATCCCGTCTTCACCGAACTACGCTACTGACCGGCCCATGCCTCCGGCCCTGCCGGAGGCATGTCCGTGGTGTCGGTGATGCCGTCGCGGTCGCGCGCATCGCGGGAAAATATATTCTCTGCATAACGCGGAGCGGCACGGGTCGTGCCCGGCTCCCCGACCCGCCGTCCTCGTCCGGCTGACGCGGTCCGAGACCGCTCCCGGCGCCGCCGATTCAGTTAACCCAATCTTAAAAGCTGGCCTCTATCACTTGCCGCGTCGGTCCGCGTCGCAGGTCCGCGTGCAGTTATGACCGATAGCTGAATAAGATGTTACATTTCGACGAAAGCAGAAATGCATCGATCCGATCAAAAATGAAAACAAAAAGTATTTAATTGTCTTATTTTTGATCGGGTTTTCCGGTTGAGGCTGAAATTCCGCGTATGATACATTTAAGGAATACTGGGGGCTCAGGGCAAAAGCGCGGAAGAAATCGAAATATTCCGTAAATCGAACGGGTTCGCCGACGTGAGTCGTCCGGTCGTTCCCGGCGGGGTGGAGACTGTTTCAAATCTCCGGGCCACGCGCCGGTGAGACCCGGTCGCTTCGGTGGCCTGGAGCGAGGGCGGGGTAGGGCGAGATCCCGCCCGACACGCGTATCGCGGGCACTGAAGGGTTGGGTAACAGGCGGGCCGGAGGTCGGATGACGCCAGTCGTCGGGAGCCGGGAGAAGGGTGGAATGGAGCGTTCGGTCTATATCTCCGGAGCTGATCTGGCGGCTCAGGTTGCGGCCCAGCGGATGATCGGCGAAGGCGGGAAGGGATTCCGCGGTCCGGTGGCCTGCGAGTCCTGGCATGAGGTGCCGCCGGGGGGCGTCGTCGTCGGCTCGCTGGCCCAGGATGCCCAGGGCGAGGGGCCGGTCCGCCAGGACGGCGTGACCTCGGTGGTGATCGTCCCGACCCATGCGGCCGGCCTGGAGGCGACGCGCCGCGGGGCGGATCACTATATCGTCGCCGCCGAGGTGGACGGTCCCGTGCCCGAGGCGGTGGCGCTGCAGATCCGGCGGGCCGACGGCATCCGGTCGTCCGGCTTCGGCAACGGGGTGATCGACCAGGTGAACTGCGTCGATGGCGAGGCGTTCCGCTGGCTGATCGCCTATACGGGTGCGGTGGTCCATCGCCACGGCCAGATCGGCTACATGATCCTGCTGCGCGTCCTGCCCGAGGAGCCGGTGCCGGAGGAGGTCCTGGCGGAGCTGATCTGCACCCGACTTTGCACCACCATGCGCTCGGCCGATATCGTCTCCTGGCTCGGCCGCAACTGGTTCGCCAGCCTGGTGGCCACCGGCCTGACCCTGGAGGGGGCGCAGGTCCTGGCCGGCCGGGTGCGGGAAGCCTGCGGCCGGCCGATCGAGCAGGACGGCAAGCGGATCGCCCTGCGCTGCCATATCGGCATGACCACCTTCGGCGGCAGTGAGACCGACCCCGACGTGATCCTGGACCGGGCGGCCGCGGCGGTCGACCAGTCCACCTGGAGCAACTTCTCCGACTCGATGCAGGAGGTGCCGTGATGAGCCGCAAAGGCCGTCCCATGCCCCTCAGCTTCGAGGCCCGCGGCGCCAGCGTGCCGTTCGAGAGCAGCAGCCTGCGCGAATGCCGGCTGCGGGTGGTCGATCTGGGCGTGGAACTGGACTGGGAGATCACCGTGCCCAGCGGCATGGGCGGAACCGATTCCCGCAGCGTCATGATCCTGCCCTGGCGCGACGTGCCGGCCTTCGCCGGCATGACCCTGCGCGACAAGGAGCTGTACCAGCGCATCGACGACATCGACGATTCCGAATCCCCGGACCCGTTCAAGGTCCGCGAGATCCGCATCCGCGTCGACCAGGCCATGGGAGAGACCGAGGAGGTCCGCCAACAGGCGGCGCTGGAGGTCGACCGGGAGAAGCAGGACCGGCTGATGACCTATCTCAGCTTCCTGGCCCAGCTCACCCGGGACTGCGGCATCCGCAAGGGCGACGCCTTCATGGCCAGCGCCGACACCGCCCTTCTGATGCGGCTGACCAAGGACAAGGAGGCCAGCCGGGAGGCCGGGCTCGACGCCTCGGCCCTGACCGAGCGGGTGCTGTCCTTCGCTTCGGAGGAACTCAACGCGCCGGTCAAGGTGGTGAACCAGCGGCTGGAGGAACTGACCAGCTACATGGCGCCGTTCGGCGCGGTGAACATCGAGGCGGAGAACAAGACCGACGGCTTCCTGACCCGGACGCGCAACGAGATCAAGCGCATGGACCGGACCATGACGCAGTATTCCAAGACCGCGCGCTCGGAGACGTCGGACCGGATCACCCTGGTCCGCTTCGCCATCAAGGACTTCCTCGACTATGTCGACGACCGGTTCAACCAGATCGAGCAGTTCTTCTCGTTCTTCATGAACGTGTTCCGCGAGTACGACAAGACCAAGGCCTTCGCCCAGCAGATCCGCCGCGACGTGTCCTACGCCCTCGACGGCTGGAACCACCTCTGCAAGATCTGGTTCACGGCCCTCGACAGCAACGAGGGCGAGCAGATCGACGACGCCATCGGCTACATCCTGGCGAACCTGCCGGTCATGCCGGACGAGGAGGTGAACCAGGAGGACGAGCGCTCCAAGGTGCGCCGCGGTTTCGAGATGGCCCGGGTTCAGATGGTCCGCACCATGGTCAACTGGACCGACAACACGGTCGACCGGGAACTGGAGCAGCGGGTCGCCGCGGCCAAGGAGGAGCGGGCGAAGCCGAAGGTCGAACCCAAGGTCAAGCGCCGCCGCCGCGCCGGAGCGCGGACGTAGCGCCCTACCGGCCCCAGGCCTCCAGCAGCGGCCCGCCCGCCCCGAACAGCGGGTCGGTGTCGGGCAGGGGGACGGCGGCGATCCGGTCGTCCACGCCCTCCCGGCTGTCGGTCTCGCGCTTCAGGTCCGGGGTCTCCTGTCCCGGCGGATAGCAGCCGCAGACCAGGAAATCGGCACTGGCGGACAGGCACTTGTGGCCGGTCCCCGCCGGCAGCACCAGGGCGTCGCCCCGCCGCACGGTCACCGTCTCCCCGCCGTCACCGCCGAGCTGCAGCTCGGCCTCGCCGCCGACGCAGATCAGCGCCTCATGGGCGTTGGAGTGGTAGTGGTGATAGGGGAAGACGCCGTAGAGCCAGGCCCCGCCCCAGCCGTTGCGGCGCACGGTTGCCTGCACCTCCGGGCCCGATATGTCGTCCGCCACCGCCCCGGCCAGGATCACCACCGGCAGGTGGGGATGGTTGGGGGCGGCCCGGTCGGGCCCGAAGCTCAGGGTGGAGACGGTCGGGCTGTCCTCGGTCATGGCGTCCTTCCTCAGTCCGGCGACACGGTCACCGGATGTTCGTGGTCGTGGGTGAAGCCGCCGGTATAGGCCGCGAGATAGGGCATCGCGAAGGCGACCGCGATGCTGACGACCAGGCCGGCGATCGCCTTGGCCATGTCGGAGGCGGCGGTGCGTCCGGCCTGGTTCAGCGAGGTCACCTTCAGCATCAGCACCAGCCCGAGTTCCCGGCCGGCCAGCAGGCCCAGGAACACCCAGGTGGTGCTCATGGGCACGTTCGACAATTCCTTGAAGAAGATCAGGATCAACGCATAGGCGAAGTCGATCAGCGTGGCCGAACGGATGTCCTGGGTGTTGGTCTTGGAGGTGACGATCCCCTGGATCGCGCCGCCGCGCCGGTAGAACAGGTAGGCGTGCAGCACCAGCATCACCACCAGCGCGAAGATCAGCATCGACATGTCGAGCTGGCGCGGCAGGTAGGCGAAGATATTGGCCAGGTCCTGGACCAGCCACTGGCTCCACAGGAAGCCGGTCGAGATCCACTGCAGCGCCACCCAGTACCGCGCCGGCTCCCTGTCCCGGGTGGCCATGATGCGGCTGTAGAACAGCTTGCTGATCACGAGGTAGACGATCAGCCCGACGCCGAAGGCCAGCAGGTAGCCGATGATCGACTTCATCAGCATGGCCGGCAGGGCGGTGGCGGTGAACGAGGTCAGGATCAGGAAGGTGGTGCTCACGGGGATGCCGTAGCGCGTCAGGATCAGCACGATCAGCGGCGGCAGGACCAGTGCCCAGGTGAACAGGTCGGGGATCGGGAACTTCTCCAGCCGGCCATAGGAGATGTCGCCCTCATAGGCGTGCCAGCCGTAGAAGAAGACGAAGGTCAGGATGCCGCCGGCGAACAGCCACAGCAGCCACCACGGCCGGTGGCTGTTGGAGCTGAGGAAGGTGCCGAGCGTCTGGATCGCGTCGTTGGCGACGACCGAATAGGCGGCCAGGAGAAACCCCAGCATCATCAGAAGGTGGTGTGCGTCGAACTCCATGGGCCCCCCGGCGCATTCAGTTATTCAGGCGGCGAGTATGGCGGCCTGTGGCGGTCCGGGCCACCCCGATGCCGCACCTTGACCCCCGCCGGGCGCGGTGCTCGACTGCGGCAAAACACTGATAAACATGCGACCGGAGGGACATGAGATGGCGCGCAAGAAGTATGAGGATCTGCGCAGTGCGCGCTGGTACGGGGCGGCGGATCTTCGCGCCTTCGGACACCGCTCGCGGACCCTGCAGATGGGCTACAGCCGCGAGGACTGGCAGGGCAAGCCGGTCATCGCCATCGTCAATACCTGGTCCGAGATCAATCCCTGCCACACCCATTTCCGCCAGCGCGCGGAAGAGGTGAAGCGCGGCGTGTGGCAGGCGGGCGGCTTCCCGGTCGAACTGCCGGCGATCTCGCTGTCGGAGCCGTTCCAGAAGCCGACCACCATGCTCTACCGCAACCTGCTGGCGATGGAGACCGAGGAGCTTCTGCGCTCCTATCCGGCCGACGGGGCGGTGCTGATGGGCGGCTGCGACAAGACCACGCCGGCGCTCCTGATGGGGGCGGCCAGCATGAACATCCCCTCCATCTTCGTGCCCGCCGGTCCGATGCTGCGCGGGAACTGGCACGGCAAGACGCTCGGCTCCGGCTCCGATACCTGGAAGTACTGGGCCGAGCTGAAGGTCGGCAACATCACCGAGCGCGACTGGGAGGAGATCGAGGAGGGCATCGCCCGCTCCCCCGGCACCTGCATGACCATGGGCACCGCCGCGACGATGATGAGCGCGGTCGAAGCGCTCGGCATGTCGCTGCCCGGTTCCAGCGCCATCCCGGCCCCGGATTCCAACCACTCCCGCATGGCGGCCCTGTCCGGTCGGCGCATCGTCGACATGGTGTGGGAGGACCTGAAGCCCTCCGACATCATGACCGAGGGCGCGTTCGAGAACGCGATCTCCACCGTCATGGCCATGGGCGGATCGACCAACTCGGTGGTGCACCTGATCGCCATGGCCGGCCGCCTCGGCCTGCCG
Source organism: Thalassobaculum sp. (assembly GCF_965223715.1). Classification (GTDB taxonomy): domain Bacteria; phylum Pseudomonadota; class Alphaproteobacteria; order Thalassobaculales; family Thalassobaculaceae; genus Thalassobaculum. The sequence continues at coordinate 4,263,927 of NZ_OZ245012.1, forward strand.
ATCGACCTGCAGCGGTTCGACACGATCTCGCGCCGGGTGCCGTGGCTCGCCGACATCCGCCCGTCCGGCCGGTGGTTGATGGAGGACTTCTTCTACGCCGGCGGCCTGCCGGCCCTGCTGAAGGAGCTGGAGGACCTGCTGCACACCGACGCGGTGACCGTCTCAGGCAAGACCCTGGGCGAGGATATCGCCAATGCCGACGTCTATAACGAGGAGGTCATCCGCCGCCGTGCCAACCCGCTGAAGCAGCAGGGCGGCCTGGTGGTGCTGCGCGGCAACCTGGCGCCGAACGGGGCGGTCATCAAGCAGACCGCCATGGATCCCAAGTTCATGAAGCACCGCGGCCCGGCGGTGGTCTTCGCCGACTATAACGACATGGCCGCCCGGCTCGACGATCCGGACCTGGACGTCACGCCGGACAGCGTCATCGTGCTCAAGCATGCCGGCCCCCAGGGCGGGCCGGGCATGCCGGAATGGGGCATGCTGCCGATCCCGAAAAAGATCCTGCAGATGGGCATCCGCGACATGGTCCGGATCTCCGACGCCCGCATGTCCGGCACCAGCTACGGCACCTGCGTGCTGCACGTTGCGCCTGAGAGCTGGGTCGGCGGCCCGCTGGCCTTCGTGCAGGACGGCGACATGATCGAGCTCGACGTGGATGGACGGCGCCTGCATCTGGATGTGTCGGAGGAGGAACTGGCCGCCCGCAAGGCCGCCTGGACCCCGCCGAAGCGCAAGTTCGAGCGCGGCTTCGGCGCGATCTACGCCGACCACATCACCCAGGCCGACAAGGGCTGCGACTTCGACGTGCTCATGGGCACGGTGAAGACGCCGGAGCCGGAGATCCATTGAGCCGGGGAAGAACAATGGAGAGCCATCGATGAGAAAGTGGCTCTCCGCTGCCATTCTCCTGATTGTGGGCTGCAATTCGGCGGCAGGAGATACGGCAATAATCGGTGATCCTAACGGTGTTGTCTGTGCTGACCGCTATGTTTCCGATACTGGAAAAGGCGTAGTCCGATGCGTGTCTAGGAATAGAAATCGGCAGCTGGGATTTGTGAATCTAGACAGTTTAGTGGTTCAGTATCTCAGGCAGGGCGGGGTTAGAATTTATGGAGCTGAAAGTGATGGTGAGAATTTTGAAGTCAGAATTGAAAATACGCACGATTTAATATGTGAAGACCTACTCAATATCACATTAAAAGAATCACATTCCAGCAGTCTATACTGTGTTGATATGCAGTTGAAGCATAACCGAAAGGCTAATTGACCATGCTTAAAACGGCTCTAATCACCGCCGCCGGCTCGGGCATGGGAGCGGCGGTCGCGCGCAAGCTGGCGGCGGAGGGCTATGCCGTCGCCATCAACTCCTCCTCCGGCAAGGGCGAGGCGCTGGCCGAGGAGCTCGGCGGGATCGCGGTGACCGGCTCCAACCTGGAGCCGGAGGTGCTGAAGGCCCTGGTCGATGCCGCCCTCGACAAGTGGGGGCGGATCGACGCGGTGGTGAACTCCGCCGGTCATGGTCCGAAGGGGCCGGTGCTGGAGCTGACCGACGCGGACTGGCATCTCGGCCTCGACGTCTATCTGATGAACGTGATCCGCATGACCCGTCTGGTCGTGCCGATCATGGAGAAACAGGGTGGCGGGACGATCGTCAACATCTCCACCTACGCCGCCTTCGAGCCGGAGGAGGCGTTTCCGACCTCCGGCGTGTTCCGCGCCGGGCTCGCCGCCTTCACCAAGCTGGTGACCGACAAATACGCCGCTTCGGGCATCCGCATGAACAACATCCTGCCCGGCTTCATCGACAGCCGGCCGGAGAAGGAGGCGTTCCGCGCCCGCATCCCCATGGGCCGCTACGGAAAGGCCGAGGAGATCGCCGATGTGGCGGCCTTCCTAGTGTCCGACGCGTCGTCCTACATCACGGGACAAAACCTGAGGGTAGACGGCGGCATCACACGAAGTGTGTGAGAAGAACCTCAATCGATGGCTACAATCGGCGGTTCGCGCTCTCGTCGTCAGGGGATAGACTGACGCAAAACGAGAACCCGCGGAGGACGCCACCATGCCCAGCTACGACACCATCTCCGTTGAGCCGCTGGGCGGCTCCATCGGCGCGATCATCGGGGGCGTGGACCTCGGCGCGCCGCTCTCCAACGCCCAGGCGGCCGAGGTGCACGCGGCCTTCCTGGCGAATTCGGTGGTGTTCTTCCGCGACCAGCAGCTCGACGACCCGGAGCGCCAGAAGCATGCCGCCCGGCTGTTCGGCGAACCGGTGGCCATCCCCTTCGTGAAGTCGCTGGAGGGCCATCCGGAGATCATCGACATCGTCAAGGAGGCGGAGGATGTCGGGAAGTACAATTTCGGCGGCAACTGGCACACCGACACCAGCTTCCTGGAGACCCCGGCCATGGGCTCGCTGCTCTATGCGCTGGACGTGCCGCCGCGCGGCGGCGACACCCTGTTCGCCGATCTATACGCCGCCTACGACACCCTGTCCGACGGGCTGAAGCAGACGCTGGAGGGCATGACCGCGCTGCACAGCGGCACCCGCTCCTACGGCAGCCAGTCGAAGTTCCAGGGGGGCAAGAACACCTCGGTCTCCATGGCGATCGACGCCAACGAGGAGGGCGACCGGCTGATCGAGCATCCGGTGGTGCGCACCCATCCGGAGACCGGCCGCAAGGGCCTGTTCGTCAATCCGAACTACACGATCCGCTTCAAGGACTGGAGCGAGGCGGAGTCCAAGCCGCTGCTCGACTATCTCTACGCCCATTCGATCCGCGACGAGTTCATCTGCCGCTTCCGCTGGGAGCGGGGCTCGGTCGCGGTCTGGGACAACCGCTGCCTGATGCACCGGGCGGTCAACGATTACGAGGGACACCGCCGGCACATGCGCCGGGTGACACTGCAGGGCGACCGGCCGCACTGAGGCCGCAGCGCCATGGGGGAGGGGACATGAAGCTTCAGGGATCCTGTCACTGCGGCAAGGTGCGGTTCAGCATCGAGAGCGCCCATCCCTATCCCTTCAACCTCTGCTACTGCTCGATCTGCCGCAAGACGGCAGGCGGCGGCGGTTTCGCCATCAATCTCGGCGGCGAGGCGGACAGCCTGTCGGTCGAGGGCGAGGAGCACATCACGGTCTATCACGTGGAGGAGCCGGGCGGTCCGAGCCCGCTCGGCCGGCGCTTCTGCTCCCATTTCGGGAGCATGCTCTGGGCCTGGGACAGCCGCTGGCCGGAGCTCATCCATCCCTTTGCCTCGGCCATCGACACCCCGCTGCCGGTGCCGCCGGAGAAGGTCCATTTGATGCTGGGATCCAAGGCTTCCTGGGTGGAGCCGGCGACCGGGCCCGGCGACCAGTGTTTCGAGGAGTATCCGACTGAATCGATCCCGGACTGGCATGAAAATCGTGGTCTTGTTTCGTAATTGCGGGCGGGCTGGGAGACCCGTTTCCAAATCAACCAATCCTTAACTTTAAGCTTTGTAGCGTCGCAGCAGACGGCGGCACCGCGTGCCGCCCGTGCCTATTGGGAGGTCAGACATGGCCGCTCCCGCCTTTGAGGGGAGAGGGGGGACCGGGCCGGGATTCGGCGTGTCGAGCGACGCGTTGAATACGGAACGGGTTCGCTATCTGTACAGGTCGCCGGCCTCGATGCTGGCGAGCACCTTTGCGGCTGTCGTTCTGGCCTATGTGGGCATCGACGCGGTCGGGCCGGTGCCGGCGCTGACCTGGATGGCGGTGCATGTCCTGGTGGCGTGCGCCCGGGTCTATGTCTGGTCCCTGGCCCGCCGGCGCCGGATCACCGGCGGGAACCACCGCGCCTGGGCCCGGGCCTACGAGATCGGCGCGCTGACCTCGGCGACCATCTGGGCGGTGCCGTCGCTGCTGCTGCTCTCCGGGGGGATGCCGCTCGACGCGGTCACCCTCTACGCCGCCTGCATCGCCGCCCTGGGTGCTGGCTCGGTCTTCTCCTTCGCGATCTGGTGGCGCTGCTTCGTCGGTTACCTGGCCATCGTCGTGGTTCCGCCGGTGGTCGGCTTCCTCGCCTCGGACGAGCCGGTCCTGCGGACCATCGGCGTGGTGGGGATTCCGTATTTCGGGGCGGTGGCGGCCTGGGGCCGGGTGGTGTCGCGCACCCTGGTGGAGAGCATCAGCCTGCGGCTGGAGAACTACGCGCTGGCCGGCGACCTGGCCATGGCGCGCGAGCATGCCCGCGAGCTAGACCGCACCCGCCATGACGGTTTCGCCAGCCTGAGCCACGAGCTGCGCACCCCGCTGAACGCGATCATCGGCTTCGGCCAGGCGATCGAGGCCGAGCTCTGGGGGCCGATCGGCAACAAGCGCTACATCGAATACGCCAGCAACATCGTCCATGCGGGCGAGCATCTGGACATCCTGATCGGCCAGGCCATGGACCTGTCGCGCCTGGAGACCGGCCGCATCACCCTGGAGGAGGAGGTCGTGCCGCTGGCCGAGCTGGCGGCGACCTGCGAGGCCCTGATCGCCGAACGCGCGTCCTCCCAGGGGCTGACCATGACGGTGACGGTCGATCCCGGTCTGCCGCCGCTGCGCTGCGACCCGTCGAAGATCCGCCAGATCATCATCAACCTGCTGTCCAACGCCGTGAAGTTCACCCAGAGCGGCGGCCGGATCTCCCTGGCGATCCGGCTCGCGCCCGATGGCGGCCTGGACATCGCGGTGAGCGATACCGGCTTCGGCATCTCGCCCGAGGAGCTGAAGCGGGTCATGGAGCCGTTCGTGCGCGGCGACCATGCCCAGGTGCGCGCCTCAGAAGGGCTCGGCCTCGGCCTCGCCCTGTCGCGCACCCTGGCCGAGCTGCATGGCGGCTCCCTGGTGCTGACCAGCACCGTCGGCGAAGGCACGACGGCCCATCTCTACCTCCCCGAAGAACGGCTGCGCGGCTGAGCGCCTGCGGGCCGATGCTGCCCGCCGATCCCCGTCATTTCCTGCCTGCGTGTCCATGGTCTCTTGCCTCGCCGGCACTGTGATGCAATTTTGCATGTCGACGGCCGCGTAAGACGGCCCGTGAGAATTGAACGTGATGGAGGAAACACGATGAGACGTCTCGCACGCGCGGCGGCGGTTGCCGCCCCGATTCTGGCCCTGAGCGCGACGGGCGCCAGCGCCGATCAGTTCATCCGCATGGTGTCCGGTCCGTCCGGCGGTTCCTGGTATCCGCTCGGCGCCAAGATCATGCAGGTGATGCAGGACAACATCGACGGCATCGCCGCGTCCAACACGTCGGGCGGCGGCATCGCCAACGTCAAGGCGGTCGGCGGCGGCGACGCTGAGATCGGCTGGACCTATGCCCACACCGCGGCCAACGGCTTCAACGGCAACGGCAAGTTCGACAAGGCGGTCAAGGACATCGCCTATTTCGCCACGCTCTATCCGTCGACCTTCCAGGTGGCGGTGCCGCGCGACAGCGAGATCACGTCCTTCGAGGACATGAAGAACGCCAACATCTCGCCGGGCAAGACCGGCTGGACCGGCACGGCCTTCGCGGAATCGATCCTGCAGGCCTACGGCTTCAACTTCGAGGACATCAAGAACAACGGCGGCACGGTCCATTACGTGGACTACACCGAGTCCGTCGCCCTGATGAAGGACGGCCATATCGACGTCTTCATGGCCGCCACCTCCATGCCGCAGGCCTCGTTCATCGAGCTGAACCACAGCCCGGGCCTGCGCTTCATCGGCGTGCCGGAGCCGAAGCTGACCGAGATCATCAAGGCCAATCCCGGCTACATCCGCGGCGCCATCACCCCGGCCGCCTATGAGGGTGTCGAGCAGGACATCCCGACCCTGGGCATCGTCACCAGCATGATCGTCAGCAAGGATCTGCCGGACGACCTCGTCTATCAGATGATGTCGGTGTTCTGGGACAACCACGCCGCCTTCGCCGAGGTGAAGAAGACGTGGAACGAGGTGACCCTCGAGAACGCACTGAACGGCGCCTCGGTCCCGGTGCATCCGGGTGCCGCGCGATATTACGAAGAGAAGGGCGTGCGCCCGGCGAGCTGATCGCCCGGCATCGCGGATCTTCGCGGACGCCGGTCCCTCCGGCGTCCGCTTCGCGTTTCCTTTTTCTAGACTGAGACAGCCGGGACGGCCGCGATGAGCCAGACGGAAAACGCCCTCGATTACGGCGAGGTCAAGGAGGTCACGTTCCTGGAGCGGCTGCTGGTGCAGAAGCGCTGGACGCTGTCCTGGACCATCACCCTGTTCTGCGTGGTGATCGCCGTTTCGCTTGCCTTCTTCCATCTGTATGTCGCCGAGTTCGGCACGCCGGAAGGGCGCTCGTTCCGCACCACCCACCTGACGGTGATGATGGTGCTGGCGCTGCTGATCCAGCCGCTGTTCCGCAATTCCCATTTCGAGCCGATCGAGACGCCCCTCCAGAAGCTCGGCTTCGCCATCGACCTCCTGCTCGTGGGGGCGGTGATCTTCGTCCATGTCTGGACCATGTGGGACATCGACGCCTTCCAGCTCCGCCTTGGCTCCAAGGAGGAGGGCGACCTGATCGTCGGCACCCTGTGCATCGCGCTGGTGCTGGAGGCGACCCGCCGCACGGTCGGCATCGCCATGGTCTGCGTGACCGGCTTCTTCATCGTGCACGCGCTCTACGCCCACAAGTTCTTCGGCTTCTTCTACGGCCCGCCGACCCGGCCGGCGAAGTACATCGACACGATGTTCATGAGCACCGACGGCATCTTCGGCATCCCGCTGCATGTGGCCGCGACCTACATCGTGCTGTTCATCATCTTCGGTGGCCTGCTGATCCGCTCCGGGGCGGGCAAGTTCTTCATCGACCTCGCGGTCTCGCTCACCGGCCACCGGGTCGGCGGCCCGGCCAAGGCGGCCACCGTCGCCTCCGGCTTCATGGGCACGGTCTCCGGCTCGGCGGTCGCCAACGTGGTGACCACCGGCTCCTTCACCATCCCGCTGATGAAGAAGCTCGGCTACCGGCCGAAATTCGCCGCCGCGGTGGAGGCCTGCGCCTCGTCGGGTGGACAGATCACCCCGCCGATCATGGGGGCGGCCGCCTTCATCATCGCCGAGAACCTGGCGCTGCCCTATGTCTACGTGATCCTGGCCGCCCTCATCCCGGCCTTCCTCTACTTCGCCACCATCTACTTCATGGTGCATTTCGAGGCCGAGAAGACCGGGATCGAACGGATCTCCAAGGACCGGCTGCCGCGCGCCCTGGAGGTGCTGAAGGACGGCTGGCACCTGCTGTTCGCGCTCGGCGTGCTGATCTTCTTCCTGGTCACCGGCTACACGCCGATGAAGTCGGCCTTCTGGGGCATCCTGGCGCTGATCGGGCTCAGCTTCATCCGGCCCGCGACCCGGATGAGTCCGGCCGACATCCTGGCGGCGTTCGAGAGCGGCATCCGCTCCACCGTGCCGGTCACCGTGGCCTGCGCCTGCGCCGGCATCATCATCGGCTCGGTCTTCGTATCCGGCCTCGGCCTCAAGTTCACCCAGTCGGTGATCGACCTGTCCGGCGGAAACCTGCTGATCCTGCTGGCGCTGACGGCGGTGGCGGCCATCGTGCTCGGCATGGGGATGACCACCACGGCGGTCTACATCACCGTCTCGGCCCTGATCGTGCCCTCCCTGGAGAAGCTGGACGTGCTGCCGATGGCGGCGCATCTCTTCGCCTTCTATTTCGGCGTGGTCTCGACCATCACCCCACCGGTGGCCCTGGCCGCCTTCGCCGGCGCGGCGATCGCCAAGACGCCGCCGATGGCGACGGCGGTGGAATCCGCCCGCGTCGGCATCGCCAAATACCTGGTGCCCTTCGCCTTCGTCTATAACCCGTCCCTGCTGTTCGACGGCTCGATCGCCTGGACGATCTATTCCGCCCTGGCGGCGGTGGCGGGGCTCTGGCTGCTGTCCGCCTCCCTGGAGTCCTGGCTCTACGGTCCGCTGAACGGGCTGATGCGGCTGGCGGTGTTCGCCGCCGCGGTGCTGGCGCTGATGCCGCCGACCGTCGACATCCTCGGCATTCCGGGTGTCATTCTGTCCCTGGGCGGACTGGCGCTCGGGGCGACCGTCGCCGTGATGCGCCGGCGCGATCCGGTACCCCGGTTCGCCGGCAGCAAGGGAGGCGCGCATGGCTGACATCTTCATCGGCAAGGCGTGGCACTGGGGCCTGCTGGTCGTCGCCTTCGTGCTGCTCGGTGTGGTCGGCGTGTTCTACCTGCACACCTTCGCCTTCAACATCTTCACCACGATCTGCCTGGCGATCGGCCTCGTCGTGGTCCTGGCGATCGTGCTGACCCACAAGCCCGGCGAACGGATCACCCGCGAACCGATCGAGATGCCGGAAGAGTGATCGCCCTTCCCGCTGGCGACAGTGGGAAGGCGTGACACCCGGCGGATGGGCCCTTATACCCGAAGGTTCTGACCACCAAAGGTCCGGCCGCGCTCATGCGCTCTGCTTTGATTTTCGTTTTGGGACTCCTGCTGTTCGCAGGCGGAGTCCGGCCGGCCTCCGCACAGGATACGGCCGAGGAAGAGCAGTCCGGCATCCCCTATGAGGTCACCATCGAGGGGCTGGACGGCACCGGCGAGCTGAAGTCGCTGGTGGAGGAAAGCTCGGTCCTGAAGTCCCGCATCGACGACCTCCCGATCTCCCGCGCCGCCCTGGAACGCCGGGCCCGCGAGGACGAGGAGATCTTCAACAGCGTCGCCCGCTCGCTGGGCTATTACGACGCGGTCTTCGTGCCCCGCATCGACGAGCCGGCCGAGCCGGGCGGCCCGGTGCGGGTGCTGGTCTATGGCGATCCGGGCGAGGTCTACACCTTCGAGACGGTCACCGTGCGCACCGCCGGGCAGAATGGGGGCGACGGCGAGGTCCCGGCGGGCGTCGAGCTGCCGCGCGACAAGCTCGGCCTGGAGCGCGGCGAACCGGCGAGGTCCACGGCCGTGGTGAATGCCGAGACCACCCTGATCCGGCTGATGCAGGAACAGGCCTATCCCCTGGCCGAGCTCGTCGAGCGCAAGGCCGTGATCGACCGTGACGCCAAGACCATGGACCTGCTGTTCCGCGTCGCCCCGAACGGCCGGGCGCGCTACGGCGAGGTCACCGTCAAGGGTAACGAGAGCGTCGAACGCGACTACATTGTGCGCCGCCTGCCCTGGGCCTATGGCGAGCCGGTGGATATCCGGAAGATCGACCAGGGCCGTCGCGCGCTGGTCAGCACCGGTCTGTTCGACAGCGCCGGCATCGCCTTCGGCGACGAGGTCGGGCCGGATGGCCTGCTGCCGGTCACCGTCACCGTGCGCGAGCATCCGCCGCGCAGCATCGGCGCCGGCATCAGCGTCTCCACCTCCGAGGGGCTCGGCACCCGCGCCCATTGGGAGCATCGCAACCTGTTCGGCGGGGCGGAGAAGCTGCGCACGGAAGTGACCGTCGCCGAGGTGGAGACCAGCCTGACCGGCGCCTTCACCGTGCCGGACGTGCTGGTCACCGACCAGAACTTCACCGTCGAGACCGGCTATGTCGAGCAGTACACCGACAGCTATGACAGCGAGAGCTACAAGCTGTCCGGCCGGTTCGATCGTCGCCTGTCCCAGGCCCTGTCGGTGGATTACGGCCTCAGCCTGGAGCGTTCTCGGATCGAGGAGAACGGCAGCGAGGACCGGTACACGCTGGTCGGCATCCCGCTCGGCGCCTCGATCGACACCTCCAACGACCTGCTGAACCCGACCAAGGGCGGCCGGACCCGGATCAAGTTCACCCCTTATCTGGAGAGCCTCGGCTCGACCCTGTCCTTCTATTCGACCTCGCTGCGCCATTCCGAATACTACGCTCTGGACGAGGAGGGCGACCTGGTGCTGGCCGGGCGGGCCGGGATCGGCTCCATCGTCGGCGCCTCCACCGGAAACCTGCCGGCCGACAAGCGCTTCTATGCTGGCGGCTCCGGTTCGGTGCGCGGCTATGCGCTGCAGAGTGTCGGCCCCCTGGACGCCTCGAACGACCCGACCGGCGGCAGCGCGCTGCTGGATTTCGGCCTGGAGCTGCGCTGGCGGGTTTACGGCGATTTCGGCATCGTCCCCTTCGTCGATGCCGGCCAGGTCTATGACCAGGAACTGCCGAGCCTGGACGAGGAGCTGCAATGGGCGGCCGGCCTCGGCTTCCGTTACTTCACCGCGATCGGCCCGATCCGCGCCGACATCGCCTTCCCCCTCAACCCCCGAGACAGCGACGACGTCTTCCAGGTCTATTTCAGTCTCGGCCAGGCGTTCTGAGCGATGCTGCGGCGCGCGCTCCTCATCTTGGCCGGTCTCGTCGGGATCCTTGTGATCGCGGTGCTCGGGGTCGTCGCGGTCGCCAATACCGACTGGGGCCGGGCCCGGATCATTGCCCTGGTGGAGGACGCCACCGCGTCCGGCCCGGTGCGCGTCAGCATCGGTGCGATCGAGGGCACCCTGCCCGGCCGGATCGAACTGCGCGACGTCGCCGCATACGATTCCGAGGGACAGTTCGCCCGGGCCGGCTCGCTGCTGCTGGACTGGACCCTGCTCGACCTGCTGGGCGGCCGGGTCTCGGTGAACGTCCTGGCCCTGGCGGATGCCGATCTGGAGCGGTTGCCGGTGCTGCCCGAGACGCCGGAGGAGCCGGAACCGGCCGATCCAGAGCCGCTCTCCCTCCGGTTCGAGGTGCCGGGGATCGAGGTCGCGCTCGACCGCCTGTCGGTCGATGCCCTGACTCTCGGCCCGTCCATCGCCGGCGAGCAGGTCACGGTCACGGCCGATCTGTCGGCCGCGCTGACCGCCGACGAGGTGCGGGCCGGCGGCTGGGTGGAAGCGGTGCGGCCGCAGGGTCCCCCCGCCCGGGCGGAGATCGATGCCGCGCTGGTGCCGTCCAGCGGGGTGCTGCGCGCCGATCTCAGCCTGCGCGAGCCGGAGGGCGGGCTGGTCGCCGGGCTGCTGGACATCGAAGGCAGGCCGCCACTGGCCCTGTCGCTCACCGGTCAGGGCGGGCTGGAGCACTGGCAGGGCGCGCTGGAGGGCGGGTTCGGTCCGCAGGCGCGCCTGGACCTCGACCTTGTGGTGCGCTCCACCGAGCAGGGCTACGGCCTTGCGGTCGATGGCAGCATCGCCGCCTCCCGCCTGGCGCCGTCCGACCTACGCCCGCTGCTGTCTGAGCCGATCAAGCTCGCGCTCAACGCCCAGGCCCGGCCGGACGGCAGTGCCCGTCTCGACAGTCTGGAGATCTCCCTGCCGGCGGCCAGCCTGACCGCCTCGGCGGCGGTGGATGCGGCCGGCACGCCGGTGGCGGCCCAGGCGGATCTCGCGGTCCCGGAGCTGGCGACCTTCGCCGACCTCGCAGGACTGGCGCTGGCCGGCGACGTGACCCTGTCCGCCCGGCTGGAGGAGGAGGGCCGGCGGCTGGTCGCCACGCTCGGCGGGGTACTGGTCGCCGACGACGTCGCGCTCGACGACCTGGCCCTGACCCTGACGGCGCAGGCGGACCGGGCGCTGGCGGAACTGCCGGCGCAGATCCGGGTGGCGCTGGACGGCGGCGTGGCGACGCCGCAGGTCGAGGGGATCGACACGGTCGGGCTGCTCGGCCCTCGGATCGCGCTCAGCGCCGCCGCGGAGGTCGCCCCGGACAGCCTGGAGGCGACCGTCGAGCGCCTTACCCTGACCACCGAGGCGGCCACCCTGTCCGGAAGTGCGGCTTTCGTCGACGGCAGCCGGCTCACCCCGACCCTGCAAGTGACCGCATCCGATCTCGGCCGGTTCAGCGACTTGGCCGGCATGGACCTGTCGGGGGCGGCCGAGCTGGCGGTGGACGGCACGGTCGATCTCGACCCGCTGACCGTCTCCGCGACGCTTTCGGTCGACGGCTCGGAGGTCGCGCTGGGTGATCCGGCCCTAAGCGGCCTGGTCGGCCCGTCGCCCGGCCTGATCGCCGGCATCAGCCTCGATGCCGACCAGCGGCTGGAGGTGATCGGCCTGGAGTTGACCGCCGCCGCGGCGCGGGCGGCCGGCGATCTCTCCCTGGATCTGACGGGCGGCGAGATCGGCGGGCGGATCGACCTCGCTGCCGAAGATCTGTCGGCCCTGAGCGGGATCGCGGGCACCGACCTGTCCGGGGCCGCCGCGGTCGCCGTGGCGCTCGGCGGCACGCTGGAGGCGCCGGCGGCCTCAGCCTCCTGGCGGATCACGCGGCTCGTCGCCGCCGGCACGCCGGTGGACGAGATCACCGGCTCGGCCACCGTCGCCGGCCTGCCCGACAGCCCGGCCGGCGATGTGACGACAGCGCTCCGGTTCCGTGGCGAGCCGGTGGACCTGTCCTTCGGCTACGCCCTGGCCGACGGGGTGCTGCAGGTCAGCGGCCTGTCGCTCGACGGGCTCGGCGCCTCGGTCTCCGGTGGCGCCGCCGTCAACCTGGAGAGCACCCTGGCCAGCGGCGACCTCGAGATCTCCGTCGCCGATCTGGGCGTGGTCGGCACCGCCCTGGACCTGCCGCTCACCGGCGGCACCATCGTTGGCGCCGTCTCCCTGACCGACCGACGGGGCCAGGGCATCGGTCTGACCCTGGACGCCACCTCCCTTGCGGTGGCCGAGGGCCCGACGGTCGAGCGCGCGACCCTTGAGGCGTCCCTGGCCGATGCGACGGGTACGGCCAACGGCCGGGTCGACCTGACGCTGAGCGGGGTAACGGCGGACGGCGCGACGCTGAAGACGGCGGTGCTCGGCGCCGACGTGACCGGCGGGGTGGCCGAGGTCACCCTGAACGCGGAGGCCGAGGCAGGCGTGCCGGTGGTGCTCGCCGCCGCCGCGTCGGTCCCGCTCGACATCGCCTCCGGCCCGATCACGGTCCGCCGGCTCGACGCCGATGTGGGCGACGCGCTGATCCGCCAGCAGGGCCCGATGCAGGTGGCGCTCGACCCGGCGCCGCGCATCGACGGCATCGATCTGGCGATCGACGACGGCCGGGTCAGCGGCCATGTCGGGCTCGACACCGCCGATCTGGACGTCGCCCTCGCCATCCGCGAGTTGCCGGCGGCCCTGGCCCGGCTGGCCGATCCGACCCTGGAGCTGGACGGGCGGATCAATGGCGACATCTCGGTCTCCGGCCCGATCGAGAACCCCGATGCGGATATCGCCCTCTCCACGCCAGGGGTACGGACCCTCGACCCGAACCTGGCCGATGTGCCGCCGCTGGTCGCCGAGGCGGGGCTGAGGCTGTCCGACCGGCAGGCGACCGCCCGGCTCGACGCCTCCATCGGTGACGGCGCGACGGCGACGGTCTCGGCGGTCGTCGACGGATCGGCCGGACCTGCCGGCTCGCCACCGGTCTTCGAGCAGGCCGCGGGGCTGGAAGCCAGGGTCGATGCCGACATGGATCTGGGCCGGGTCTCGGCCTTCCTGCCGCTCGACCTGGTCGCCCTGGCCGGCAAGGCCCAGGCCCGGGTGCGGGCGGACGGCACGGTCGGCGATCCGGCGCTGTCGGGCGCGGTCACGGTCGACGAGGGGCGGGTGGACGTGCCCTCCGCCGGCCTCTACCTCCGCGACCTCACCGTGCGCGCCGAGGGCGCCGGCCAGGAGCTGGTCATCCGCCGCTTCGACGCCCGGGCGGCCGGCGGCGGCACCGTATCCGCCTCCGGCAGCCTGTCGGCCGACCCGGAGACCGGCTTCCCAGCGGATATCACCATCACCGCCGACAACTTCAACGCGTCCGACATGGACATGGCGTCGGTCTCCATCGACATGGACCTGAAGGCCAGCGGTCAGGCGCCGGAATATCTGCTCGAGGGCAAGGTGACGGTCCTGCCGACGGAGATCCGCATTCCGGAGAACCTGCCGCCCAGCGTCGTCGAGATCGAGGTGGTCGAGATGCGCGACGGCCGGGTGATCGAGGATCCCGAGCGGGAGGAAGAGCGCGAGGAGGCCGAGGAGGCGCCCAGCGCCCCCCTGCGTCTCGACCTGGAAATCGACATTCCGGGCCAGGTCTTCGTGCGCGGCCGAGGGCTGGACAGCGAGTGGGGTGGCAACCTGACCGTGACCGGGCTGGCCGACGCGCCGGTGGTCGACGGCGAGATCTCGGTGCGCCGGGGCGTATTGAGCGCCGTCGGCGAGAATTTCAACTTCGAGCGCGGCCGGGTGATCTTCGACGGCGGTGACGCCGAGGATCCGGCACTGGACATGCGGCTGACCGCCGAGCTGACGGAGATCCGCGCGTCCATCGTGGTCGGCGGACGGGCGAGCGACCCGGATATCAGCCTGGAAAGCGACCCTGCCCTGCCGGAGGAGGACATCCTCTCCCATATCCTGTTCGGCTCGTCCAAGGCGGAGCTGACCCCGATCCAGGCGCTGAAGCTGGCCCGGTCGGCGGCGATCCTGTCCGGCAGTTTCGGCTCCGGGCCGGGGATCACCGAGCAGGTGCGCGACGCGATCGGCGTGGACACCATCGACGTCGACACCAGTACGGCCGATGACGGGTCGGTCGGCGCCTCCCTGTCCGTGGGCAAGTACATCGCGCCGGGCGTGTTCCTGAAGCTGCAGCAGGGCCTGTCGGGCGCCTCCAGCCGGGCGGTGGTGGAAGTGGAGGTGACCGACAGCATCTCGGTGGAGACCGATGTGGGCGCCGACTCCCAAAGCCGGGTTGGCGTCACCTACGAGCTCGACTATTGAGGGGACCTCACCGTCCCGAGGATCTTCCATGACCGACGCCGCCTTCGATCCGAGCACGCCCGACAGCTACGCCTTCTGGACCCAGGAGCGGTTGCGCGCCGGCGACCTCGACATCGTCGGGCATGTGAACAACAACGCGATCGGCGTGTTCTTGGAGAACGGCCGGGTGCGCATGTTCATGGCGGCGGGGGAGAATCTCTACAGTGCGGCGGCCGAGGGCGGCTCGCCGGAGACCACCTGGGTGGTGCGGCGGTTGGAGATCGATTTCGTGCGGGAGATCCGTTTTCCTGGCATCGCCTGGACCGGCACGCGGGTGACCCGGTTCGGCAACACGTCGTGTCGGGTGGAGCAGGGGATCTTCGTGGACGGGACCTGCCGGGTGACGGCGGTGGCGACCGCCGTGTGCTTCGATCCGCGCGCCCGCAAGTCGGTGCCGATCTCCGAGGCGCTGCGCGGTCAGCTCATGAAGGCCTGTGACCTGGCCGGAGACGGTCCCTTCCCCGGCTAGGTCCTGTTGCTGTCAGTGGCGCAGCGGAACCGTGGAGACGGTCGCGCCCGGATGGCTGAACATGTAGCGGTGGACCGCCACCTCGTCGTCCATGATCCGGGTTTCGGTGCCGTCGGTCACGCTGTACAGGAAGCCCGGACGCAGACCCGGCAGATCGGCGGTGGCCTGGGCGCCCGAGGCGCCGACATGGGTGCTCTTGAAGAGGGCAAGCTCCCCTTCGTAGGCGACCCCGTTATGCAGGAAAAGATGACGCGCCATTGTGCCCTCCATGTTTCAAGAAACATTCATATGCGCACGAGGTGCGTCTATTCAAGGGATAAAACCGCACGTCGTGCGCATTTTATATTGGCTGGACCCTTAAGAAGCTGTTAAATCGCCGCACAACCGAGCGCGAGGATATGCGTGGCTAAACAGTCCAACGATTCCAATGCGATGAAGCCGTCGGACTTCAAGCGCTGGCGCAAGGCGCTGAAGCTGTCGCAGAAGGAAGCCGCCGAAGCGCTCGGGCTTAAGCGCCGGGTCGTCCAGTATTACGAGAAGGGCGAGCGCGACGGCGAGAAGGTGCAGATCCCGAAATACATCCGGCTCGCCTGCTCGGCCGTGGCGGCCGGCGTGGCGGACTATGACGGCCCGCCACGCGAGAAGGATCCACAGCCTGAGGCTCAGTCGACCAGCGACTGATAGGTCAGCACCCGCAGCTCGCGGCGCAGCGGCCAGGCCGAGGACGGGGTGAGCTGGGTGAAGAACACCGCCGAGATCTCCTCCGCCCGGTCGATCCAGAACCCCGTGCTCGCCACCCCGCCCCACGCGAACTCGCCCGGGCTGCCCGGGATCTGGGCCGCCGCCGTGTCCAGCAGGACCGAGCCGCCGAGGCCGAAGCCGATCCCGACCATCGGCATTTCCGAGAAGCTCGACTGGCCCATGGAGGCGATGTCGCCCGGCAGATGGTTCGACATCATCAGGTCGACGGTCTTGCGACCCAGGATGCGGGCCGATCCGAAAGTGCCGCCCCGGCGCATCATCTCCATGAAGCGCAGGTAATCGGGCAGGGTGCCGACCAGCCCGCCGCCGCCGGATTCCATGACCTGCCTGCCGAGGAACTTGGAGGTCGCCGCCTCCTCGCCGCGCTTCATGCCCTGGCCCGACTTCTCGTAGCAGGGCACGAACCGGTCCACCTTCTCCTCCGGCGCGCCGAAACCGGTGTCCAGCATGCCGAGCGGCTCGAAGATCCGCTCCTGCAGCACCTCGCCCAGCGGCTTTCCGGCGACCACTTCCACGAGCCGGCCGAGCACGTCGGTGGCGACCGAATAGGTCCACTGGCTGCCCGGCTCGAACAGCAAAGGCACCGCGGCGGTGCGCCTGGTGACCTCGGCGGAGGTCTCCTTGCCCGGGAAATAGTTGACGTTGTTCTTGCGGTAGGCGGCGCCGATCGGACCCGGATCAAAGAAGCCGTAGGTCAGCCCGGCGGTGTGGGTCATGAGCTGGCGGATCGTGATCGGTCCCTCGGCGTGACGGGTGACCATGCTGTCGCCCTCGCCGGAGACATAGACCTTCGGCTCGGCGAATTCGGGCAGGAAGCGGGAGATCGGGTCTTCCAGTTGGAACCGCGCCTCCTCGTAATAGGTCATGGCCGCTGCCGTGACGATCGGCTTGGTCATGGAGTAGATGCGGGCGAGGTGGTCGACCGCCGGCACCTGCTTCGCGTCCGGATCGGTGAAGCCGCGGGCATCCAGATAGGCGATCTCGCCGCCGCGCAGGATCGCGGTCATGGCATAGGGCAGCTTGCCTGCCTCCACGTAGCGCTGCATCCAGTCGCCGATCCGCGCGAGCCGTCCGGCATCGAAGCCCAGCGCCTTGGGATTGTCGGTCTGGTTGGCGAAGGCCGTGAGGCTCTGGTGCTCGGCGCGTTCGGTCATGTCGGCTCCCTCCATTCTTTGGGAGCCGAGATTAGGCAGTGAGCCTTAAGCCGTATAGAGCCAGATCAGCAGGCCGCCGCCGAGCAGGATGCGGTAGACCACGAAGGGCAGGAAGCTCGCCCGCTTCAGCCAGCCCATCATCAGGGCGATGGAGATCAGGGCGGCGATGAAGGCCAGCCCCCCGGCGATCAGCGCGTCGGCGGTCAGCCGGGCATCGCCGGACTCATACAGGTCGAGCCCGATCAGGGTGCCGGCGGCCAGGATGGTCGGGATGCCCATCAGCATGGAAAACCGGGCCGCCTCCTGGCGTTCGTAGCCGAGCGCGCGGGCGGCCGTCATGGTGATGCCGGAGCGGCTGGTCCCAGGGATCAGCGCCAGGACCTGGGCGAGGCCGATGAACAGCGCCTCGCCGTAGCGCATGTGCTCGATCCGCCGGATCGTCATGCCGACCCGGTCGGCCACGCCCAGCACGATGCCGAAGCCGAGGGTGGCCCAGGCGACGATCTCCGCCGAGCGCGGCATGCCGCCGAAGTAGTGCTGCAGGGCATAGCCGGCGCCGACCACGGGGATGGTGGCCAGAACGAGCTGCAGGGCGAGGCGGAAGCCGGGATCGCGTCGGCCGCGCAGGCCGTTCAGGGTGCCGATGGTCATCCGGCCGATGTCGCGCCAGAGATACAGACAGACCGCCAAGAGGGTGCCGACATGGACGGCGACGTCGATGACGAGGCCCTGATCGGCCTCCCCGGTCAGGGTGGGGACCAGGATCAGATGGCCCGAGGAACTGATCGGCAGGAATTCCGTGATCCCCTGCACGAGGGCGATGAGGATCAGATGTTCGATGGACACGCGCACTTCCCCCGCCGTCCGATGACCGGCACGGACCATATAAGATTCGCGGGTCCGGCGCAGGCGGCAAAATAGTCCCGAAACGGATCTATATTCGAAATCGGATGACTGTATGGCTGCCATCGATCGGGGATTGTTCCCGGTCCAAAGGGCGAGTACGATCCAATTTAGGTCCAAATCGGACCTATGTGGGACATTTGGTCTTTTTCGACTCTCTTCGAACGTGTATAGAGGCCGCCCGCCACTCCATATGGCGGGGATAAGGATCCGGGACTGCGCCTCCGCACCCGGGTCCAGATAAGGAGACCACGCCATGACCGACCGGATGCTGAAGTTTGTCGGAACCGAAAAGCGGATGCCGAACAAGCGCGCCGCCGAGGAACGCCGTACCGATTTCGGCGAGATCTATAACGAGTTCGATCCCGCCCGGGCGCAGGAGCAGGCCGGTCGCTGCTCCCAGTGCGGCGTGCCCTACTGCCAGGTTCATTGCCCGCTGCAGAACAACATCCCCGACTGGCTGATGCTGACGGCGGAAGGGCGCCTGGAGGAGGCCTATGAGATCTCCTCGGCGACCAACAACTTCCCGGAGATCTGCGGCCGCATCTGTCCGCAGGACCGCCTGTGCGAGGGCAACTGCGTCATCGAGAAGGGCTTCCAGTCGGTCACCATCGGCTCGGTGGAGAAGTACATCACCGAGACCGCCTTCGAGAACGGCTGGGTCAAGCCGGTGAAGCCGGTGCGGGAGCGCGAGGAGTCCGTCGGCATCATCGGCGGCGGGCCGGGCGGGCTGGCCGCGGCCGAGCAGCTCCGCAAGCGCGGCTACCAGGTCCATGTCTACGACCGCTACGACCGCATGGGCGGTTTGATGATCTACGGCATCCCCAACTTCAAGCTGGAGAAGGAGGTCGTGGAGCGGCGCTCGACCCTGCTGGCCGAGGGTGGGGTGCACTACCACGCCAATTGCGAGATCGGTCGCGACGTCACCCTGGACGAGCTGCGCGCCCGCCACGACGCCGTGCTGATCGCCACGGGCGTCTACAAGGCCCGCGACATGCAGTGCCCGGGCGTCGGCCTGGACGGCATCTATCCCGCGCTCGACTACCTGACCGCCTCCAACCGCAAGGGCCTGGGCGACGATGTGCCGGAGTTCGACGACGGCACCCTGGACGCCAAGGGCAAGAAGGTCGTGGTCATCGGCGGCGGCGACACCGCCATGGACTGCGTGCGCACCGCGATCCGTCAGGGTGCCGCGGCGGTGACCTGCGTCTACCGCCGCGACCGCACCAACATGCCCGGCTCCCAGCGCGAGGTCGCCAATGCCGAGGAGGAGGGCGTGACCTTCGAGTGGCTCGCCGCGCCGGAGGCCTTCGTCGGTGACGGCACGGTCGATGGCGTGCGCTGCCAGCGCATCCATCTGGGCGTGCCCGACGCCACCGGCCGCCAGACGCCGCAGCCGATCGACGGTTCCAGCTTCACCATCGAGTGCGACATGGCCATCAAGGCCCTCGGCTTCGATCCGGAGGATCTTCCGGGCCTGTTCGGTGCGGAGGACTTGAAGGTGTCGCGCTGGGGCACGGTCGCGGTCGACTTCAAGAGCATGATGACGAGCCTCGACGGGGTGTTCGCCGCCGGCGACATCGTCCGCGGCGCCTCGCTGGTGGTCTGGGCGGTGCGCGACGGCCGCGACGCCGCCGACCGCATCCACGACTACCTCTCCGTCAAGGCCGAGACGGCCCTGTCGGCCGCCTGATCCCGTTTGCTGAGCCAAGGAGGCCAGACATGTCGGACACGCCCATTCTCACTGGCGAGACCCTGAACGGAGAGACGTTCGTACGCGCGTGGCGGGAGAACGCGGCCAGGCTGCAGGAAGCCCATGCCTACGATCCGGCCCACGAGCACGAGTCCTGCGGTGTCGGCTTCGTCGCCGCGATCGACGGCAAGCCGCGGCGCGAGGTGGTCACCTCGGCGATCCAGGCGCTGAAGGCCGTCTGGCACCGGGGTGCCGTCGATGCCGACGGCAAGACCGGCGACGGTGCGGGCATCCATATCGAGATCCCGGCAGACTTCTTCCGCGAGGAGGTCGCCAATACCGGCCACAAGCTGCTCGATGAGCGGATCGGCGTCGGCATGGTGTTCCTGCCGCGCACCGACCTGGCCGCCCAGGAGCGCTGCCGGATCATCGTCGAGTCCGAGATCCTGAAGACCGGCTGCTTTATCTATGGCTGGCGCCAGGTCCCGGTGGACATCTCGGTGATCGGTGAGAAGGCGAACGCCACCCGCCCGGAGATCGAGCAGATCATGTTCTCGGTTCCCCCGGAGCATGACGCCGAACAGGTGGAGCGCGACCTCTACATCATCCGCCGCCGGATCGAGAAGGCGGCGCTGTCCGAGCACATCACCGATTTCTACATCTGCTCGATGTCCTGCCGGTCGATCATCTACAAGGGCATGTTCCTGGCCGAGCAGGTCGACCAGTTCTATCCGGACCTGACCGACGAGCGGTTCGTCTCGAACTTCGCCGTCTATCACCAGCGCTACTCGACCAACACCTTCCCGACCTGGAAGCTGGCCCAGCCGTTCCGCGTGCTGGCCCATAACGGCGAGATCAACACGGTCAAGGGCAACGTCAACTGGATGGCGAGCCACGAGACCCGGATGGCGCACCCGACCTTCGGCGAGCTGATCGAGGACATCAAGCCGGTGGTGCAGTCCGGCTCCTCCGACAGTGCGGCCCTGGACGCCACCTTCGAGCTGATGGTCCGCTCCGGCCGCGAGCTGCCCATGGTCAAGACCATGTGCATCCCGGAGGCCTGGACCGAGGAAGACGACCTGCCGCAGTCCTGGCGCGACCTCTACGCTTATGCCAACGCGGTGATGGAGCCGTGGGACGGCCCGGCGGCGATCGCCGCCTATGGCGGGCGTTGGGTGCTGGGCGGCATGGACCGCAACGGGTTGCGGCCGCTGCGCTATTCGGTGACCGATGACGGCCTGCTGATCGGCGGGTCGGAGACCGGCATGGTGCGCATCGACGAGGCCAAGCTGATCGAGAAGGGCCGGCTCGACCCGGGCCAGATGATCGCCGTCGACCTCTACGAGGGCAAGCTCTACCACGATGCCGAGCTGAAGGACCTGCTGGCCAACAGCCGGCCGTTCGGCGAGTGGATCACCGAGAGCACCAAGATCGACAAGCTGATCCGCGCCGAGCACGAGGAGAAGCCGGCCTTCGAGCGCGACGTGCTGCGCCGCCGCCAGGTGGTCGCCGGCTGGACGCTCGAGGACATGGAGCTGCTGCTTCAGCCGATGGCCGAGGGCGGCAAGGAAGCCGTCGGCTCCATGGGCGACGACACGCCGCTGGCGGTGCTGTCGGACAAGTACCGTGGGCTGCACCACTTCTTCCGGCAGAACTTCAGCCAGGTCACGAACCCGCCGATCGACAGCCTGCGCGAGCGCCGGGTGATGACCCTGCGCACCCGTCTCGGCAACCTGGGCAACATCCTCGACGAGGACAGCGAGCAGTGCGACCACCTGCTGCTGGAGAGCCCGGTGCTGACCAACGCCGAGTTCCACGCCATGCGCGACTACATGGCGGAGACGGCGGCCGAGATCGACTGCACCTTCGACGCCGAGGGCGGCCCGCACGCGCTGGAGACGGCGCTGAACCGGATCCGCCAGGAGGCCGAGGACGCCGTGCGCGGCGGTTGCACCCACGTGATCCTGTCGGACATGGCCACCTCGCCCGAGCGCTGCGGCATGCCGATGATCCTGGCGACCGGTGCCGTGCACAGCCACCTGGTCCGCCAGCAGCTGCGCACCTTCACCTCGATCAACGTGCGCTGTGGCGAGGTGCTGGACGTGCATTACTTCGCCGTGCTGATCGGCGTCGGCGGTACGACCATAAACCCGTATCTGGTGCAGGAGGCGATCGCCGACCGGCTGTCGCGCGGCCTGTTCGGCGACCGCACGCTGGAGGACTGCCTCGCCAACTACAAGAAGGCGATCCAGGACGGCCTGCTGAAGGTGATGTCCAAGATGGGCATCTCGGTCCTGTCCTCCTATCGCGGCGGCTACAATTTCGAGGCGGTCGGCCTGTCCCGCTCCCTGGTGGAGCAGTACTTCCCCGGCATGTCCTCGCGCATCTCCGGCCTCGGCCTGAACGGCATCCAGGCCAAGGTCCTGGCGATGCACAAGAAGGCGTTCGACGAGAGCGTCGTGCCGCTGCCGGTTGGCGGGCTGTACCGCTATCGGCGCACCGGCGAGCGTCACGCCTTCAACGGCGACATGATGCACGCCCTGCAGCGCGCGGTGGAGACCGACAGCTACCACCTCTACAAGCGCTACGCGAACGCGGTCTACGACGAGGCGCCGATCAACCTGCGAGACCTGCTCGGCTTCAAGCAGGTCAAGCAGACGGTGCCGCTCGACGAGGTCGAGTCGATCACCGACATCCGCAAGCGGCTGATCGCCCCGGGCATCTCGCTCGGCGCGCTGAGCCCGGAGGCGCACGAGACACTCTCCATCGCGATGAACCGCATCGGTGCGAAGTCCGACAGCGGCGAGGGCGGCGAGGATCCGGCCCGGTTCCGGCCGCGGCCGAACGGCGACAACCCGAGCTCGGCGATCAAGCAGGTGGCCTCCGGACGCTTCGGTGTGACGGCGGAATACCTGAACAACTGCCGCGAGATCGAGATCAAGGTGGCCCAGGGTGCCAAGCCCGGCGAGGGCGGCCAGCTTCCGGGCATAAAGGTGAACAGCCTGATCGCCCGGCTGCGCCACTCCACGCCCGGCGTGACCCTGATCTCGCCGCCGCCGCACCACGACATCTACTCGATCGAGGATCTGGCCCAGCTCATCTACGACTTGAAGCAGATCAACCCGGACGCCCGGGTCTGCGTGAAGCTGGTCGCCTCCACCGGCATCGGCACCATCGCCGCCGGCGTGGCCAAGGCGCACGCGGACACGATCCTGATCTCCGGCCATGGCGGCGGTACCGGCGCCAGCCCGCAGACCTCGATCAAGTATGCCGGCATCCCGTGGGAGATGGGGCTGTCTGAGGTGCACCAGGTGCTCACCCTGAACCGCCTGCGGCACAAGGTGACCCTGCGCACGGACGGCGGCATCAAGACCGGCCGCGACGTGGTGATCGCCGCCATGCTGGGTGCGGAGGAATTCGGCATCGGCACCGCCTCCCTGGTCGCCATGGGCTGCATCATGGTCCGCCAGTGCCACTCCAATACCTGCCCGGTGGGCGTGTGCACCCAGGACGAGGGCCTGCGCGCCAAGTTCGAGGGCACGCCGGAGAAGGTGGTGAACCTGTTCTCCTTCGTGGCCGAGGAGGTGCGCGAGATCCTGGCGAGCCTCGGCATGCGCCACCTGCGCGAGGTGGTCGGCCGCTCCGATCTGCTGGCCCAGGTCAGCCGCGGCGATCCGTCGCTCGACGACCTGGACCTGAACCCGATCCTGGTGCGCGCCGATACCGGCGGGCTGCCGCCGTACAACACGGTCGAGCACCGCAACGAGGTGCCCGAGACCCTCGACGCCATCATGATCAAGGACGTGAAGCCGGCGATCGAGGGCGGGGAGAAGCTTCAGCTCACCTACAACATCGCCAATACCCAGCGCGCCATCGGCACCAAGCTCAGCTCGGTCCTGGTCCGCAAGTACGGCATGTCGGGTCTGCAGCCGGGCCACATCACGGTCCGCCTGCGCGGCACCGCCGGCCAGTCCCTCGGCGCCTTCGCGGTGCAGGGGCTGAAGCTGGAGGTGTTCGGCGACGCCAACGACTATGTGGGCAAGGGCCTGTCCGGCGGCATCATCACCGTCCGGCCGATGACGGCCGCGGCCTTCACGCCGAACGAGAACACCATCATCGGCAACACGGTTCTGTACGGGGCGACGGCCGGCAAGCTGTTCGCCGCCGGCCAGGCGGGGGAGCGGTTCTGCGTGCGGAACTCCGGCGCCGACGCGGTGGTGGAGGGCTGCGGCTCGAACGGTTGCGAGTACATGACCGGCGGCACCGTGGTGATCCTCGGCGAGGTCGGCCACAACTTCGCCGCCGGCATGACCGGCGGCATGGCCTTCGTCTACGACGCGGCGGGCAATTTCGAGCAGGTGGTGAATCTGGAGACGGTGGTCTACCAGCGGATCGAGACCGACTACTGGGAGATGCTGCTGCGCCGCATGGTGTCGGAGCATGTCCGCGAAACCCAGTCCCGCTTCGCCGAACGGCTGCTGATCGACTGGCGCCACGAGCGCGACAATTTCTGGCAGGTGGTGCCCAAGGAGATGGTCAGCCGCCTGTCCCAACCGATCAGCAACACCACGCGCGAGCGGCGGGCGTAACCGCGGGTCCGACCCCTCCAACATCCGTCATCCCGGCGGCTCCCCGTCCCGGATTTAATCCGGGATTGATCCGGGGGGCGGCCGGGACCGAACGGCTATCCCTGGCGGCGGTGGCTTGGTCCTGATTTGCATCAGGACGACGGTGAGGGTGTTTTGAAGAAAAGGGCTGTCGTCCTGACGAAAGTCAGGACCAAGCCTCCTCCCTATCCACCCGCCCGGCCCCTTGCGCCCCCGCGCCCCCGCCCGCTACACCTGCTGGACGGATCGAGCAGGAGAACTGAGATGCGGGTCGTTCTGGCCGATGACTACAGCGTGCACGCCCCCAGCGGCTTCATCAGCCGCGGCAACCGCGCCCCCAATCCGGAAGTTCCGGAGCGCGCGGCGATCCTGCGGCGGGCGGTGGAGGCCGGCGCCCATGAGGTGATCGCGCCGAAGGATTTCGGCCTCGACCCGGTCGCGGCGGTGCATGCCGCCGACTATCTGGAGTTTCTGCAGACCGCCTGGGAGAAGTGGTCGGCCCTGCCGAACCACGCGCCGGAGATCCTGCCGAACGTGCATCCCGGCCGGAACATGGATATCCACCCGACCCATATCGTCGGCCTCGCCGGCCACTATCAGGCCGACACCGCCTGCCCGATCGGGCCGGGCACCTGGAAAGGCGCGCTGGCCTCCGCCCAGGTGGCGCTGACCGCCGCCGATGCGTTATGGCGCGACGGCAAGCCGACCTATGCCCTGTGCCGGCCGCCGGGACACCATGCCTATGGCGACCAGGCCGGCGGCTTCTGCTTCCTGAACAACTCGGCCATCGCCGCCCAGTACCTGCGCGACCAGGGGGCGGCGACGGTGGCGATCCTCGATGTCGACGTGCATCACGGCAACGGGACCCAGGGCATCTTCTACCGCCGCGGCGACGTGCTGACCGTGTCGATCCACGGCGACCCCCACGGCTACTACCCGTTCTTCACCGGCTATGCCGACGAGATCGGCGCCGGGCCGGGGCGCGGGGCGAACCTGAACCTGCCGCTGCCCCAGGGCACCGGGGACGCGGCGTACCTGGAGACCCTGGACAAGGCGATGGCGGCGATCGACGCGTTCGGCGCCGACGCCCTGGTGATCGCGCTCGGGCTCGACGCCTCGGAGAAGGATCCGCTGGCCTTCCTCGGCGTCACCACCGACGGGTTCCGGCAGATCGGCGCGAAACTGGGCGCCGGCTCCCGCCCGACGGTGATCGTGCAGGAGGGCGGCTACATCTCCGACATTCTCGGCGACAACCTGGCCGCCGTACTGGCCGGCTTCGACGGGGCGCGGGGATAGGGGTGTTTCCCTCTCCCCAGCCACTCCCGTTTTCCCTCCCGGATTTAATCCGGGGACTGCGCCGGGACCGAGACATCCGCGTGCCGGAGCGTCGACGGACCATCTCCCGCGTTCCATCGCGCTCCAACCCTGGGCCCCGGCGCAAGGCCGGGGAGACGGGGGTGGAGGGCAGACCACAAGAGACACTTCACTCCCCGGATTTATTCCGGGGTGAGCCCTGGGGGCGGATGGGCTTTTACGTCTAAGGCCCGGTCCGGGACCCAGCGTCGCCCCGGAATAAATCCGGGGAGTGTCAGAGGGGAAGGGTACAGCCTTCCAAGAGGCCTCCGCAGCCCCCTACGAGATCGGCGCCGGCATGATTTCGCGGAGCAGCTTGCGGCGGATCTGGCCGATATAGTCCTCGTAGTCGGTCGCCCGGATCACGAACGCCCCGAAGCCGCCGATCAGGCTCTCCTCGAAATAGTCGCCCAGCCCCAGCACCTGGTTCTCGATCGCCACCGCGTTGATCGTGATCGCCCGGTCGAGCACCAGCTCGCGGGCGACCGACAGGGCCGCCCCCTGGTTGTTGTAGCCGTCGCCGGACAGGTCGATCACCCGGCGGGTGCCCTCGTAGCCGTTGGTGTCGAACATGCCGGCGGCGAACAGGATCGACGAGGAGATCGACGTGGCCCCCGTCACCACCCGGCGCGGCGCGCGGCTGATCTCCTCGGCGAAGGCGCGGGCGTCCTCGGCGCTGCGGATCACCGTCCAGGGAATGGAGATCTCCTGGCGTTCCGCACTCGACCACTCGATCAGGGTGACGGCGATCGCGCCCAGCGGCCCGGCGGCGATCGCATCGGCCAGTTCCGGATCCTCGAAGGCGAGGACCAGACCCTGGAGCTGCAGGTTGAACTCGGTGTAGTCGACGCTGGCCGAGCTGTCGACGGCCAGCACCAGTTCCAGGTCCACCGGCTCCGCCGCCCGGGCCGGCGCCGGCAGGCCGGGGGCCAGGACCGTCGCGGCCAGCAGGCCAACCGTCGTGACGACGGCGAGGAGAGTGGTCCGCAGGGGCGCTACCATCGACGGGGCTCCGCGGCCAGGGTGGCCAGCTCGGTCGCGTCGGAGGGCCGCGGCGCCCCGCTGTCCGGGCGGCGCGGCGCGCTGATGTTCATGGTGCGGATCTCGCGGATGAGCTTGCGGCGGATGGCGCGCGGATAGTCGGCATAGTCGTTCGCCACCTCCACGAAGGCGGCAGTCCCGCCGATCACCCGATCCTCGAAATAGTAGTTCAGGGTCGGATGCTCGTTGACGATCGCCAGGCCGTTTATGGTGACGCCCTGGAGCACGATCCCCTGGCGGACCGTCTCCACCGGCGGGCCCTGGTTGTTGCGGCCGTCCCCGGAGAGGTCGATCACCAGCCGGTCGGCCTCGAACGGATGGGAGAGCAGCAGGGAATGGGCGAACGTGAGCGCCCCGGCGATGGAGGTGGCGCCGGTGAGGATCTGGCGCTGCAGCCCGTCGATCCGGTCAGCCAGCGTGAGCGATCCGGCCGCGCCGTCCACGACGGTCCAGGGAATGTCCACGATCTGCTCCGCATGGCCGGCCCATTCGACCACGGCGACGGCGATGCGCTTGTACGGACCGCTCTCGATCGCCTTGATCACCTCCGGATCGCGGAACGCCTGGGCGAGGCCGTCGCGCTGGAGCGCGAATTCGGACTCGTCGACACTGGCCGAGCTGTCCACCGCCAGCACCAGGGCGAGATCGACCGGCGTCTGGGCCCGGGCGGCGGGTGCGGTCAGCAGCAGGGCCGCGCTCCAGACGAGAGACGCCCACAGCATCGACCGCCACGGCGCCGCGGCGGTCGGTGGGACGGGGCGTGCGGGCCAGGGCGGGGCGGAAGAGGCGCTCATGCGGAAAGAGTTGCATCCGATTGTGGCCAAATCCAGTGTCGCAAGGCCGGGACCACCCCTTGACCGCTCACAAAGTCGTGGCACACTTCATTGGTATACGAATGAAATTTCCCTGTAGTGGATCGGAGGTGCCGTGAGCCGATATCTGCGTCCGCGCGATCTGGACGAGGCGCTGCGCGCGCTGGGGGATGGCGACTGGACGGTGCTCGCCGGCGGAACCGACCATTATCCCGCCCGGGTCACCCACGACCGGGACGAGGACATTCTTGATATCACCGCCCTCGACGCCCTGAAGGGGATCGAGCGGTCGGCCGGTGGCGTGCGGATCGGGGCGGCGGCGACCTGGCGCTCGGTGATCGACGCGGAGCTTCCGGCGGCCTGCGCCGGGCTGAAGGCGGCGGCGCGCGAGGTGGGCGGCGCCCAGATCCAGAATCGGGGCACGGTCGGGGGGAATCTCTGCAACGCCTCCCCGGCCGCCGACGGGGTGCCGGCGCTGCTGTCGCTGGAGGCGGAGGTGGAACTGGCCTCGACCGGCGGCACCCGCCGTCTCCCCCTCGACCGGTTCGTGCTCGGCAACCGCAAGACGGCGCTGGCGCCGGGCGAACTGCTGACGGCGATCCACCTGCCGGAGGCGGCACTGGACGGCGCGGGGCGGTTCCTGAAACTCGGCGCGCGGCGCTATCTGGTGATCTCCATCGTCATGGTGGCGGGGACGATGCGGCTCGCGGCCGACGGGACCATCGCCGCCACGCGGCTGGCGGTCGGCGCGTGCACGGCCGCTGCCCTTCGCCTGAATGCCCTGGAAGCAGCCCTCGTCGGCCTGTCGCCCAAGGAGGCGGCGGACCGGCTGGAGCATGGCCATCTGGCCGACCTCGCCCCCATCGCCGATGTGCGCGGCGACGCGCCCTACCGGATGGACACCGCGCGCACCCTGGTGCGGCGTTGCCTCATCGAACTGGCGGAGGCGGCATGACCGAGGCCCTCACCTTCACCGTCAACGGCATGGAGCGCAGCGCGTCGGTCCCGCCGCAGCGCCGGCTGTCCCGGGTGCTGCGCGAGGATCTGGGGCTGACCGGCACCAAGGTCGGCTGCGATGCCGGGGATTGCGGCGCCTGTACCGTTCTTCTGGACGGCGTCCAGGTCTGCGCCTGCCTGGTCCCGGCCGGTCAGGCCGATGGCTGCGAGATCGTCACGGTGGAGGGACTGGCGGAGCGCGACGGGCCCCCTTCGGCGTTGCAGCGTGCCTTCGCCCGGCATGGGGCGGCCCAGTGCGGGATCTGCACGCCGGGCATGCTGATGGCGGCCCAGGACCTGCTGCACCGCGACCCGCAGCCGAGCCGGTCGGCCGTCGAGGATGCGCTGGGCGGGGTGCTGTGCCGCTGCACGGGGTATCTGAAGATCGTCGAGGCGGTGCTGGACGTCGCCTCCAACGCGCCGGATGCCGAGATGCCGGAGCCCGGCTCCGCCGTCGGCGCGCGGGTCGCGCGGCTCGATGGCGACGGCAAGCTGGACGGGCGTGAGCTCTATGGCGACGACACCTGCCCCGCCGACGCCCTGTGGCTGCGGATCGTCCGCTCGCCCCATGCCCTGGCGGATTTTTCGCTCGGCGATCTCGACGCCTGGACAGCCGCCCGGCCGCAGGTTGTGGCGGTGCTGACCGCCCGAGACGTGCCGGGTCACAACAGCTTCGGCATCTATCCGACCCTGAAGGACCAGCCGGTCTTCGCCGAGCGCTTCGTGCGCTATCGCGGCGAGGCGGTGGCCGCCGTCGTGGTGTCCGATCGTGCGGCGTTCGAGGCGCTCGACCTGTCCGGCTTCCCCGTCGAGTGGTCGCCGCGCGAGGCGGTGGTCGGGATCGAGGCGGCGCTGAAGGACGGGGCGACGCAACTGCATGACGCCTCCCCCGGCAACGTGCTGATCCGGGGGCGGGTGGCGTCCGGCGATATCGACGCCGCACTGGCCGGGGCCGATGCGGTGGTGGACGCCGCCATGCAGACCAGCTTCGTGGAGCATTCCTATATCGAGCCCGAGGCCGGATGGGCCCGGCGGGTCGGCGACCGGGTCGAGCTGCGGGTGACGACCCAGACCCCCTATATGGACCGCGACGAGGTGGCCCATGTGCTCGGCATCGCCCAGGAGGCGGTGCGGGTCACGCCCTCGGCGGTCGGCGGCGGCTTCGGCGGCAAGCTCGACCAGTCGATCCAACTCCCGCTGGCGGTGGCGACCTGGACACTCGGCCGGCCGGTGGCGACCCTCTATCACCGCCCGGAGAGTTTCGCCGCCACCACCAAGCGCCACCCGGCGGCGATGACCGCCAGCCTCGGGGTGAAACGCGACGGCACGATCACCGGCTTCCGCTTCCACGGCGATTTCGACACCGGCGCCTATGCCTCCTGGGGGCCCACCGTGGCCGGCCGTGTGCCGGTCCACGCGCCGGGTCCGTACCGGGTGGGCGCGGTGCTGGCGACCAGTGCGGCGGTCTATACCGACGGCCCTCCCGCGGGCGCCTTCCGAGGTTTCGGTGTGCCCCAGGCGGCGATCATCGGCGAGCGGCTGATGGACGAGGCGGCCGCCTGCATCGGCATGGACCCGCTCGAATTCCGGCTGCTGAACGCCCTGCGCGCGGGCGATCCGACCGCGACCGGACAGGTGATCGAGGCCTCGGTCGGTCTCGCCGCCTGTGTGGAAGCCCTGAAACCGGCCTGGGCGCGCTATGGCGCACAGGTGGCGGCGCATAACGCCAAGCCCGGCCGTACCCGTCTCGGCGCCGGAATCGGCTGCATGTGGTACGGCTGCGGCAACACCTCCATGTCGAACCCGTCGACCATGCGCCTGGCGCTCAAGCCCGACGGGCGGCTGACCCTGTTCAACGGAGCGGTGGATATCGGCCAGGGCAGCTACACGATCATGGCGCAGATCGCCGCCGACGCGCTCGGCGCGCCGCTGGCCCTGGTCGACCAGGTCTGGGGCGACACCGACCTCACCCCGGATGCCGGCAAGACCTCGGCCTCGCGCCAGACCTTCGTGTCCGGCCGGGCGTCAGAGCTGGCGGGGCGCGACCTTCGGGCGCAGATTCTGCGGCTGGCCAATGCGGGCGAAGATGCGGATCTCTCGTTCGATGGCGGCCGGATCATCGTGCGCGACGCCGCCGGGGCGCGGGATCTCGACCTGGCGACCCTGCCGGTGGACGCGGACGGGCACCTGCTGGTGGGCGAGGGGACCTTCGATCCGCCGACCGCCCCGCTCGACGCCGACGGCCAGGGCATCCCTTACGCCACCTATGCCTTCGCCGCGCAGATCGCGCTGGTGGAGGTCGATCCGGAACTCGGCACCACCAAGGTGCTGCACATGACCGCCGCCCATGACGTGGGCCACGCGGTCAACCCGACCCTGGTGGAGGGCCAGATCCATGGCGGCATCGCGCAGGGGCTGGGGCTGGCGCTGATGGAGGAATACGTTCCGGGCAAGACCGAGAACCTGCACGACTACCTGATCCCCACGGTCGGCGACATGCCGCAGATCGACTGCATCCTGATCGAGGATCCGGAGCCGCTGGGTCCGTTCGGAGCGAAGGGGATCGGCGAGCCGGCCCTGGTGCCGACGGCACCTGCCATCCTCGCCGGCATCCGCCAGGCGGTCGGCGTGTGCCCGGACAAGGTGCCGGTCCTGCCGCACCGGTTGCGCGCGGCGATCCGCGCCGCCCGGGCCAAGGAGGCGGCGGAATGAGCGCGGAGACGGAAACCCTGCCCGACGGGATCGTGCGCTGCGACGCCTGTCCGGTGCTGTGTCGAATCCGGGAGGGCAAGTCCGGCGCCTGCGACCGCTATGCCAATGTGGCGGGCGAGCTGGTGCGCCTCGACCCGCTGGTGGTGACCGAGCGGGTGGCGGAGCGGGACGGCACTGTGGTGCCGTTCCTGGAGAATGCGCCGGACTGGGACGGCAAGATCGTCGCCGAGCCGCCGGTCTTCGTCACCGGCATCGGGTCGGGCACCACCTATCCCGACTACAAGCCCGCGCCCTTCATCGTCGGCGCCGAATGGGAGGGGGTGGACACGGTCACTGTCGTGACCGAGGGAATCTTCAGCTATTGCGGCGTGAAGGTGAAGATCGACACCGACCGCCATCTTGGCCCGGAACAGGCCCAGGTGCTGGCGGATGGCGAGCCGGTCGGCCACGTCACCACCGCGGAATACGGCAGCCAGATGCTGTCGCTCGGCGGCGTGCGTCACCTGACCGGCGGCAGCAAGAAGGAGGGCACGGTCACCTGCGCCGCCATGCTGGCGCTCTGCAACGGCGAGGCGGTGGAGCTGCAGATCGCGGGTGGCAGCAAGGTCACCGTCCAGGCGGGCAAGCCGCCGATCGTAGACGGCGAGCAGGAGGAGCGGATGCGTGTCGGCTGCGGCTCGGCCACCATCGGCATCTTCGCCCGCCAGTGGCTCGGCCATGCCGACGAGGTCATCGTCGTGGACGACCACATCACCGGCGTGCTGAGCGAGCACCAGGCCGGTAAGTTCCTCGACATGAAGCCGGGCGGCATCCGGGTGCGCGGCCGCAAGTCCACGCCGGGACGCTATTTCCAGGTGGCCGAGCCCGGCTCCGGCTGGGGCGGCACCGACGTGACCGACCCGCTGGACATCATCGACCGGGTCGATCCCAAGACCGCGTGGCCCGGCGAGCGGGTGCTGATGGTCTCCACCACCGGCGAGGACAGCGCCTATTTCGAGCTGGATGACGGGCTGAATTTCGTCGCCAAACCAATGCCCAAGCCTCTGGAGGTCGTGGTCGACCGGATCGGCGAGAATTGCGAGCCCGCACTCTGCACCGTGCTGTTCATGGGCGGGGCCGGCGGCAGCCTGCGGGCCGGGGTGACCGAGAATCCGGTGCGGCTGACGCGCTCGGTGCAGTCCACGATCACCCGGGTCACCTGCGGCGGTGCGCCGGTCTATGTCTGGCCGGGCGGCGGCATCACCCTGATGGTCGACGTCACCCGCCTGCCCAGGGGCGCGTTCGGGTATGTGCCGACCCCGGCCCTTGTGGCGCCCATCGAGTTCACCCTGCCGCGCTGGGCCTATGAGGAGCTGGGCGGGTACATGGACGCGATCCGGCCCCTGGGGGAGGTGCTGGAGAGCCGGCCGGACCTGCGCCGGGAGCATCAGGCGCCGGACAATCCCTGGCCCTACCTGCCCCAGGGACTGCCCGCGTCGCGCGGTTGAGCCCTGCCGTGCAGGCCGCCCGCCTCCCCGACGGCCGCGTGCACCTGCAGGAAGGGCCGATCGACCTGATTCTGAAGGCGGAAGGTCCGGGCCATGAGGCGGCGGAGCGGGCGGCGGTCGCCGCCTTCGACGGTCTGCTGGCCACCCTGGTCGGCGAGCTGACGGTCCTGCGCCGGCCGATCGCCGGTCCGCCGCCCGCCGTCACCGGTCCCGTCGCCCGCCGCATGGTCGCCGCCGTCGCCCCTTATGCCGACCGGTTCGTGACACCGATGGCCGCCGTCGCCGGTGCGGTCTCTGATCACCTTCTGGCCGAGATGCTGGCGGCCGCACCCGACCTTGCCCGCGCCTGGGTGAATGACGGCGGCGACATCGCCTTCCATCTCTCACCAGGGCAAAGCTTCGAGGTCGGGCTCGTGCCGGAACTCGGCGCGCCGGTGCTGGCGGGTAACGCCGTTTTGCATCACACGGACCCGGTGCGCGGGGTGGCCACCAGCGGGCGCGGCGGGCGGTCCTTCTCCCTCGGGATCGCCGATGCGGTCACCGTTCTGGCCGGGGATGCGGCGTCGGCCGATGTGGCGGCGACCCTAATCGGCAACGCGGTCGATTTGCCCGGCCACCCGGCGATCCGGCGCGGCCCGGCGAGCGACGAGGACCCGGACAGCGACCTCGGCGACCGGGCGGTGGTGCTGGAAGTCGGGCCGCTCACCCCGGCGGAGATCGACGCGGCGCTGGAGGCCGGATTGCTCGCATACGCGACGATTACGAAAAGCATACCCTTAATTGGCGTGGTACTGTTTCTGGCAGGACGGTGGCGCATGGCCGGGGACACCGTACCGGCGGCGCGGATCAGCCTGCCGCCCGGTGCGTGATCCATCCCCGACCCAGGACGTTGCCGCGCAGAAAATGACGGGACGACCGGGGGGATTGGATGGAGCATGGAAGCGAGCCGTCGATGGCTGGACAGATCCGCAAGCTGTTCCGGCTGGAGGAGAGCGGCCCCGCCCCGGAAGGAGAGAAGCTGGCGCGGTCGGCGATCGACGACTTCTATGGAATGGCGATGGAGCATGAGGACATCTCCCCGCTGTTCGAGGGCTCCGATCTCGGCCGGCTGAAGCAGGCCCAGCTCCGGCACTGGACGGCGCTGTTCGCCGCCCGCACCGACAGCGACCTGGACGCGGTGCTCGCCACCTCGGAACGGATCGGCCGGGTCCATGTGGACCGGCGGATCGATACCTCGACCTATCTGGCGGGCTACGAGAAGCTGACCGAGGACCTGATCGTCGGTGTCGTGAAGAACGTCAAGAAGGGCGACCGCCAGGAACACGAACTCCGCGCGATCCTGCGCCGCTGCTTCGCCGACATGGCCGCCAGCATCGCCTCCTTCGGCTCCACCGCAAACGAACTGGACGCCACCGGACGGCTGATGGCCATGTCCGACAGTCTCGAGCGCGAGATGTCGACGACCCTGTCGGAGGTGCGGCACCAGGTCCAGACCCTGAGCCAGGTCGCGGGTCAGCTCGAGAACATCGCC
The DNA here is from genome assembly GCF_965223715.1 of Thalassobaculum sp. Classification (GTDB taxonomy): domain Bacteria; phylum Pseudomonadota; class Alphaproteobacteria; order Thalassobaculales; family Thalassobaculaceae; genus Thalassobaculum. Next base: position 4,298,169 of record NZ_OZ245012.1, read on the forward strand.
GGCGACGTGACCTCCGCGGCCGGCACCGTGGGAGCGAGTGCCGAGAACACCCGAGACGGCGTGAACATCGTCGCCAGCGCCGCCCAGGAACTGGAGGCCTCCAGCCAGCAGATCTCCGACCAGACCTCCGGCGCCGCCCAGAAGGCGGAATCCACCCTCTCCGACATCGAGGAGGCCAAGCGCGCCATGACCGCGCTCACCGAGAGTGCGGCGGCGATCGGCGACGTGACCGAGCTGGTCCGCAGCATCGCCAAGCAGACCCGACTTCTGGCCCTGAACGCGACCATCGAGGCGGCGCGGGCCGGCGACGCCGGCAAGGGATTCGCGGTCGTGGCCGGCGAGGTGAAGTCGCTGGCGGCGGAGACCGAGAACGCGATCGCCTCGGTCACCGAACGTACCCAGCAGATCTCCGATTCCACGGATTCGGTGAACCTGGCGCTCGGCAGCATCGTCACCGGGGTGGAGGAGCTCTCCCAGCGCGCCGGGTCGGTCTCCAGCTCCGCCGACGAGCAGCGCGCCGCCATCGCCGAGATCGCCCGCAGTGCCGAGCGCGCGTCGCTCGAGACCGGCCAGGTGGCCGACCAGATCGGCGCGGTGCAGGACACGGCCAAGGTCTCCCTGCGCGCCGCCGACCGGCTGTCGGAGATCGCCGGCCGGCTCGGCCGCGACGTCGGCGACCTGCAGCGGCGGATCACCACCATGCTGCGCTCCTCCGGGGCCGGCGACCGGCGCCAGGCCGATCGGGTGGCGGTCGGCATCCCGGGCACGCTCGCCATGGGGACCGCCTCGGTCAAGGGCCACACGGTCGACCTGTCCTTCTCCGGCGGTCTGTTCTTCCCGGGCCTGGACGAGGAGGCGACCGGGCAGGAGGGCTTCGTCGAGATCGAGGGGGTCGGCCGCCTGGGCGCCCGGGTCGTCGGCAGCAGTCCGCTCGGCACCCATCTGCAGTTCCTGGCGCCGACCGACACCGAGCTGTCCAGGGTCCGCAAGGTGATCGAGGCGACCAAGGCCCATGACGCGCCGCTGGTGGCGCTGTGCCGGGACGCGGCGGACAAGCTGTCGGGCATCCTGTCCTCGGCCCTGTCCTCCGGCCGGTACGACATGGAGGCGCTGTTCGACGACGACTACGTGCCGATCCAGGGCACCGACCCGGTGCAGTATTCCACCCGCTTCCTCACCCTCACCGACGAGCAGTTCCCGGCGGTCCAGGAGGCGGTGGTGTCGAAGAACCCGGCCATCGTGTTCTGTGCGGCGGTCGACCGGAACGCCTACCTGCCGACCCACAACGCCGCCTTCTCCAAGCCGCAGAAGCCGGGGGAGACGGTCTGGAACACCGCCAACAGCCGCAACCGCCGGATCTTCGACGACCGGGCCGGCCTGCTCGCCGCGCGCAACACCGACGAGTACAAGATCCAGAGCTATGTGCGCGACATGGGGGGCGGCAACAAGCAGGTGCTCAAGGAGGTCGACTGCCCGATCCGGGTCGCCGACCGGATCTGGGGCAACCTGCGGCTGGCCTACAGGAATTGACGGCCGGCCGGGTTTCCCGAGCGCCTTTGATGTAGGTCAAGGCCGGCTGGTCGCGCCCTGGTAGGCTTCCACCGTCCCGAGTTCGGGCATGGAAATCCATCAGGGAGGTCAACATGGTCGAAGGTGTTCCATCCCATGCCGACTGGTGGCCGCAGGTCATGGACCCGCTGCGGCGCTTCGGCACCCGCGTCGCCGAGTTCTTCAGCCCGCCCTCCGACGCGACGGCATCGAGCGCGGCCTATGTCATCGAGATCGAGCTGCCCGGCGTGCGCGAGGAGGACATCCACGTGGAGGTCCACGGCGACCAGATGACGGTCAGCGGCGAGAAGCGGTCCTCGCGCGACGAGAAGACCGACACCTACATCTTCTCCGAGCGCACCTACGGGTCGTTCCGGCGGAGTTTCCGCTTCCCGCCGGACGTGGACGAGGCCGGAATCGAGGCCCATAGCGAGGACGGCATCCTGCGCATCACCCTGCCGAAGAAGGCGGAGACCGCCCAGGGCAAGCGCCGCATCGACATCCAGCGCGCGCCGAAGGGTGTGACAGGGGACCCCCGTCCGAATTTCGAATAGGGCCTGAGGGCCTGCCGGCTCGCCCGTGGGGGGCTGGGCAGGCGGATCGGCGCCGGGAGCGATTGCCGCCCGGTCGCCGATCCGCCACTTCACAATGCCCTCTCCGTCATCCCGGCGCCCTCCGGACCTGATCCGGAGGACGGCCGGGACCCAGTCTGCGGCTTCCAGGTCCCGGCCTCGCCCCGGGTCGGGCCCGGGCCGATCCGGGATGACGGATTGGGTGGGAGTCGGTTCAAGCAAACATCGTCATCTCGGCGAGCTCCGGGCTCGATCCGGAGGTCGGCCGGGACCTAGTGGGTGCTTGGGAATCTTGGTCCTGACTTGCGTCAGGACGACGGATCTTTTTTAACTTGCGCCCGTCATCCTGACGCAAGTCAGGATCAAGCCACTCCCGTCGGACCAACACGGTCCCGGCCTGCCCCCGGATCAGGTCCGGGCGCATCCGGGATGACGCTTTTAGATTAGTCCTTCGGCGGGATCACATGCCCCTGGGCGAGGCGGCCGCCGTCGGCGTAGATCACCTGGCCCGTCACGTAGGAGCTGTCGTCGCTCGCCAGGAACAGGGCCACGCCGGCCATCTCGTCCGGCTCGGAGGCGCGGCGCATCGGGGTGCGCATCTCCACCCGGCGCATCGCCTCGTTGTCGGTGAGGATGCCGGCGCGGAAAAGGTCGGTGGCCACGCTGCCCGGGCCGATGGCGTTCACCCGGATTCCGTAGTCCGCCAGGTCCATCGCCATGGTCTTGGTGAGCTGCGCCACCCCGCCCTTGGACGCGTTGTAGGCGGCGAGCCCGGTCGGGGCGATCACCGAGTTCACCGAGGCGGTGTTGACGATCCGGCCCTGGATGCCGCGATCCACCATCCGCCGAGCCGCCTCCTGACCGGTCAGGAACACGCCCTTCAGGTTGACCGCGATGACCCGGTCAAAGGTCTCGTCGTCCAGCTCCAGGAACGGGTGGTTGTGGATCACCCCGGCATTGGCGACGGCGATGTCCAGGCTGCCATAAGCCTCGATCGTCCGGTCCATCAGGGCCGCGACCTGGGCCCGATTGGAGACGTCGCAATTGATGAACCGCGCCTCGCCGCCGGCCTCTTTGATCGCCCCCACCGAGGCGTCGCCGGCCATGGGGTCGGCATCCGAGACGACGACCTTGGCTCCTTCCAGGGCGAACCGCTTGGCGATGGCCGCACCGATGCCCCGTGCAGCACCCGTGACGACGGCGACTTTTCCTTCCAGACGCATTTCCTCTTCCTCTCTGGCTACCCTTTGCGGGCGTATCCGATGGTCTGCAGCGACGCGCCGATCTCGTCCAGGATCGCCGGGTCGTCGATGGTGGCCGGCGTACTGAAGCTCTCGCCGTCGGCGATCTTCTGCATGGTGGCCCGCAGGATCTTGCCCGAGCGGGTCTTCGGCAGGCGATGGACGACGGTGGCCTGCTTGAAGGCCGCCACCGGCCCGATGCGGTCGCGCACCATGGCGACCACCTCCTTCACGATCTCCTGATGCTCGCGGTTCACCCCGTCCTTCAGGACCAGGAAGCCGAGCGGCACCTGGCCCTTCACCTCGTCGGCGACGCCGATCACGGCGCATTCGGCCACGTCCTGGTGGCTCGCCAGCACCTCCTCCATGCCGCCGGTGGACAGTCGGTGGCCGGCGACGTTGATGATGTCGTCGGTGCGCGACATGACGTGCAGGTACCCGTCCTCGTCGACGATGCCGGCATCCCCGGTCTGGTAGTAACCGGGGAACTCGGCCATGTAGCTTTCCACGAACCGTTCGTCGTTGTTCCACAGGGTCGGCAAGGCGGCCGGGGCCATGGGCAGCTTGATCGCCAGCGAGCCGATCTCGCCGCGCGGCATCTCCTCGCCCTCCGGCGACAGGGCATGGACCTCGTAGCCAGGCACCGCTCGGGTGGGGGAGCCCGGCTTGAACGGCAGCAGCTCGATGCCGAGGCAGTTCGACGCGATGGGCGAGCCGGTCTCGGTCTGCCACCAGTTGTCGATCACCGGCACCTTGAGCCGGTCCTGGGCCCATTTGAGCGTGTCCGGGTCGCAGCGCTCTCCGGCCAGGAACTGGGCGCGGTAGTGAGACAGGTCGTATTTCTCCAGCAGCTTGCCCTGGGGATCCTCCTTCTTGATCGCGCGCAGGGCGGTCGGCGCGGTGAACATCGCCTTGACCTTGTGGTCGGCGATCACCCGCCAGAAGGCGCCGGCATCCGGCGTGCCGATGGGCTTGCCTTCGTACAGGATCGTGGTGCAGCCGTGGAACAGCGGCGCGTAGACGATGTAGGAATGGCCGACCACCCAGCCGACGTCCGAGGCGGCCCAGTACACGTCGCCGGTGCTCATGCCGTAGATGTTCGGCATCGACCATTTCAGGGTGACCAGATGGCCGCCGGTGGCGCGCACCACGCCCTTCGGCTTACCGGTCGTGCCGGAGGTGTAGAGGATGTAGACGGGGTCCTCGGCCTTCACCGGCACGCAGTCGGCCGGCGACGACTTGGCGACCGCTTCCTCCCACAGCAGGTCGCGGCCGGGGACCAGGGCGGCCTCCTCCTGGGGGCGCTGCTTGATGACGCAGTGATCCGGCTTGTGGCTGGCCAGCTCGATCGCCCGGTCGAGCAGCGGCTTGTAGTGCACCACCCGCTGACCCTCCAGCCCGCAGGAGGCGGCGACGATCACCTTCGGCGTGGCGTCGTCGATCCGGGTCGCCAGCTCCTTCGACGCGAAGCCGCCGAAGACCACCGAGTGGATCGCCCCGATCCGGCTGCAGGCCAGCATCGCGACCACGGCCTCGGGGATCATCGGCATGTAGAGGATCACCCGGTCGCCATACCCGACCCCGAGCCCGGCCAGCGCGCCGGCGAAGGCCGCCGTGCGCTCCTTGAGCTGGTCGTAGGTGATGGTCTCCACGGTCTTGGTGACGGGGCTGTCGTAGATGATCGCCGGCTGGCTGCCGCGGCCCTCGTCCACGTGTCGGTCGACCGCGTTGTAGCAGGTGTTGGTCTCGCCCCCGACGAACCACCGGTAGAAGGGCGGGTTGCTGTCGTCGAGCAGGGTGTCCCAGCGCTTCGTCCAGACCACGTCCTCGGCGGCACGCGCCCAGAAGGCCTGCGGATCGGACTGCCAGGAATTGTAGACGTCGTCGAATTGGCCCATGGCCGCGACCTCCCTTATCACCAGAACCGTTTTCGGTCCGTCTTCTCGTTGTTCTGCGAACTCTATGCGGGAGGCGGCGGTCTTGTTAAGCGTCCGCATTGACGCGCCGGCGGACGTCTCCGCCCCGCAGACCGGTCCGATTGTGGCTGCGGATGGGGCCGCCTAACAAGCTTCGACCCGGTCGAGATTCATTCGTTCATGCAAGAAAGTCGCTTTAATATCATTAAGTTAGATTTGCCTAATTTTTGACTTCGCCGACATCAGTCGTTATATGAAGGCGGTCTTTCGAAGGGCGTCGCGGCGCCCCGTCCACTGACCGGCGGAAACCGGAATGATCTCGACCCTCGCCCTTGCCGTCGGCGTCTCGGCCGATGCCTTCACCGTCGCCATCGGAAAGGGCGCGCGGCAGGAGCGGCACCGGGCCGTCGACATCCTCACGATCGCCTGCGTCTTCGCCGCCGCGGAGACCGTGGCGCTGGTGATCGGATGGTCGCTGGGACAGGCCGCCAACGCTTATGTGGCGGCGGTCGACCACTGGCTGGCCTTCGGCATTCTCGGCGGCGTCGGTGGGAAGATGATCTGGGAGAGCCTGATCGCGCCGCCGAAGGATGACGGCCGTCCTGCGGTGATCTGGCCGACCCTGGCGCTCACCGCTATCGGCACCAGCGTCGATACCTTTGCGGTCGGCGCCGTCCTCGCTTTCATGGAGGACTCGCTGGTCCCGACCGCCCTCGCCATCGCCGCCGTGACCTTCGTGCTCGCCTGTCTCGGCATGCTGCTCGGCCGCGCGGCCGGCAATGCCATCGGCCGGCCGGCGGGCGCCATCGGCGGGCTGATCCTGATCGCCATCGGCAGCGTCATCCTGGTGCAGCATCTGGGGGTGTGGGCATAATTCGCGTTCTCGGATAGGGTCTGCGCGACCACCGGAGAGCGACGACGATGACTGCACCCGCCACTGCCGTTAACCCGTACGAAACCGATCTCGACCGCAACGCGGCCAATTACGTGCCGCTGTCGCCGTTGAGCTTCCTGGTACGCACCGCTGCCACCTTCCCGGACCGGCTGGCGGTCGCCCATGGCAGGCGGCGCTACACCTGGGCGCAGACGGCGGAGCGCTGCCGCCGCCTTGGCTCGGCGCTCGCGGCCCGCGGGGTGGGGAAGAACGACACGGTCTCGGCCATGCTGACCAACACGCCGGAAGGGGTGGAGGCGGCCCATGGTGTGCCGATGACCGGCGGCGTGCTGAACATGCTGAACACCCGTCTGGACGCGGCGACCATCGCCTTCATCCTCGACCACGGCGAGGCCAAGGTCCTGCTCACCGACACCGAGTTCGCGCCGGTGATCAAGGAGGCGCTGGCCCTGACCAAGCGCAAGCCGCTGGTCATCGACGTGGACGACAGCGAGGGTCCGGGCGGCGAAAAGCTCGGCGAGATGGACTATGAGACCTTCCTGGCCTCCGGCGACCCGTCCTACGCGGGCGTGCGGCCGGACGACGAGTGGGACGCCATCGCCCTGAACTACACCTCCGGCACCACGGGCGACCCCAAGGGTGTGGTCTACCACCACCGCGGCGCCTATCTGAACGCGCTGGGCAACATCATGGTCTGGGGCATGAAGATGCACCCAGTCTATCTCTGGACCCTGCCGATGTTCCACTGCAACGGCTGGTGCTTCCCCTGGACGGTGACCGTGCAGGCCGGCACCCATGTGTGTCTGCGCAAGGTGGAAGCCTCGGCGATCTACAAGGCCTTCGCCGAGGAGGGGGTGACCCATCTGTGCGGCGCGCCGATCGTCATGTCGATGCTGCTGAACGCCGACGACGCGACGAAGCAGTCCTTCCCGCAATCGGTCCAGATGATGACCGCCGCCTCGCCGCCGCCGGCGACCGTGCTGGCCGGGATGGAGCGGCTGGGGATCAACGTCACCCATGTCTACGGCCTGACCGAGGTCTACGGCCCGGCGGTGGTCTGCGCCTGGCATGACGAGTGGTCGATCAAGCCGATCGACGAGCAGGCGGCGCTGAAGTCGCGCCAGGGCGTGCGCTATCCCTCGCTGGAAGGGCTCTACGTCGCCAATGCCGAGACCATGGAGCCGGTCCCCGCCGACGGCGAGACCATGGGCGAGGTCATGATGCGCGGCAACGTGGTGATGAAGGGGTACCTGAAGAACCCGTCGGCGACAGAGAAGGCCTTCAAGGACGGTTGGTTCCATACCGGCGACCTCGGGGTGATGCACGAGGACGGCTATATCGAGCTGAAGGACCGGTCCAAGGACATCATCATCTCCGGCGGCGAGAACATCTCCACGATCGAAGTGGAGGGCGTGCTGTACAAGCACCCGGCGGTGATGGACGTGGCGGTGGTCGCGCGGCCGGACGAGAAATGGGGCGAGACGCCCTGCGCCTTCGTCACCCTTCGGCCGGGCGCCGAGGCGACCGAGGCGGAGATCATCGCCTTCGCGCGCGAGAACATGGCCCATTTCAAGGCGCCGAAGACGGTGGTGTTCGGCGAGCTGCCGAAGACCTCCACCGGCAAGGTGCAGAAATTCGTCCTGCGGGAGCGGGCGCGGAACCTGTAGGGGGCGGCTCGCCTTCCTCCTGCCCTCCACCGTCATCCTGAACTTGATTCAGGATCAACGCTTGGACAGTGGCCGACGTCCGGGTCACGGTCCTGACTTGCGTCAGGACGACGGGGAGGGCGTGTCGACGGGCGCTCCCCTACTTCTTCATCACCTCCGCCGCCAGCGCCTTGATCTCAGCCGCCGCCGTGCCGCGCTTCTGGTATTCGCTGACGCCCTTGCCCTCCAGCAGGGAGGCGGCGAGCGCCACGCGGTTGCCGATCTGCGCCTTGGCGACCTTCGCCCCCATCTCCTTGATCTTGGCGGTCATCGCCTCGGTCAGCGCGGCGCGGGGCGGTACCCGGTTCAGAACCAGCAGGGCGTCGGTCTTCTCCGACTTGGCCAGGTCCAGCGTCGCCTGGGTCGCCCAGAAGTCCATCGGGCTCGGTTGCAGCGGCACCAGCACCAGGTCGGCCACCCGGACGGCGATCTTCGCCTCGGTCTCGGCGTGCGGCGGGCTGTCGACCACCACCACGTCGTGGTCGCGGGCCAGCTTCTCCACCTCGTTGGCGGTGCGCCAGCCGGTGATCCGATGAACCGACAGACTGCCCTTGCCCTTACCGTTCGACGGGGCGGGCAGGCCCAGTTCCTCGCGCATTTCCCACCACGAGGACAGGGACGCCTGCGGATCGATATCGACGACGGCGACGGTCTTGCCGGTCTCGGCGATGGCGACGGCGAGATGGGCGGCGAGCGTGGTCTTTCCAGCACCGCCCTTCTGCTGGGCGACGGTGAGGATGCGTGCCATTCCGGCCCTCCCTCCTCTGAAGAATGTCCCGACAGTGTAGCGATTCGACGGTTATGCTGCACCGCAAAAGAGTGCCGCGACTTGACGTTGCGCCGATCCTGGGGCACCTGCGCCGTCATGGCCGCTTCCGTCTGCCCGATCACCGACCCAGACGCCCGTGCCGAGGCCGTGCAGATCCTGCGCGCCGGCGGGCTGGTCGCATTCGCCACCGAGACCGTCTACGGGCTCGGCGCCGACGCGACCAACGAGACGGCGGTCGCGAAGATCTTCGCCGCCAAGGGCCGGCCGCGCTTCAATCCGCTGATCAGCCATGTGCCGGACGTGGCCACCGCCTTCGCCCTCGGGCAGGCGACACCGGCGGCCCGCGCGGTGGCCAAGGCGTTCTGGCCGGGGCCGCTGACCCTCGTGCTGCGCCGGGCGGAGGGTTGTCCCATTGCCTGGCTGACCTCCGCCGGGCTGGAGACCGTCGCGATCCGCGTGCCGGGCAAGCCCGACGCCCGCACGCTGCTGGCCGAGATCGGCCACCCCGTCGCCGCCCCCAGCGCCAACCGCTCCGGTCGGGTCAGCCCGACCACGGCCGCCCATGTGGCGGCGGAGGATTTCGACGGCCTGGAGCTGATCCTCGATGGCGGCGCCTGCACGGTCGGGCTGGAGAGCACGGTGCTGGATGTGTCCGGCGAAACGCCGCGGCTGCTGCGGCCGGGCTCGGTCACCCGCGAGCAGATCGAGGACCTGGTGGGGCCGGTCGACCTCGCCGGCCAGGGCGACGCGATCACCGCACCGGGGATGTTGGCCAGCCACTACGCGCCGGCAGCGGCGGTGCGGCTGAATGCGACGGAGGTGCGGGACGGCGAGGTCGGGCTGGACTTCGCCGGACAACTCGGCTCGGAAACCGATCTCAGCCCGAGCGGCGATCCGGTGGAGGCAGCGGCGAACCTGTTCGCCCTGCTGCGGGCGCTGGACCGGCCGGGGGTGAGCGCCATCGCCGTGGCGCCGGTGCCGGAGGCGGGCCTGGGTGCGGCGATCAACGACCGCCTGCGCCGGGCGGCCGCACCGCGCGACTGACGCGCGTCCCTTTCTCCCACACTCCCCTCTCCCACACTCCCCGGATTTATTCCGGGGCCTACCGTTGATACCGCTCGGCAGTCCGAGATCTCACGTCCTCGCCCGTGCCGGGGAAGAGTAGGCCCCGGAATAAATCCGGGGAGTGTGAGAAGGAATTGACGAGAGTTGATGAGCTTCCCGCTCCAGCCTCATCCTTAGGCCAAATTTCCGCCCGCTTGGATGGACCAATCGCCGTCGCATCTTGTCGTGCGCGGATGGAGCCTTATGATCGGGTTATCCACATGTCATTTCCCTCACCCTGAGGAGACTGCCCATGGCCGCGCCCGCCGCCGCCACCCGCCCCGACGTCACCGGAGCCCTGGATCGCATCAGGAAGATCGTCGGCCCCAAGGGCTGGACCGACGATGCCGACGCGATGGCGCCGCATCTGGCCGACTGGCGCGGGCTCTATGGCGGGTCGGCGCGGATGGTGGTGAAGCCGGCGACGACCGAGGAGGTGGCCGGCGTGGTCGCGGTCTGCGCCGAGGCCGGCATTCCGATCGTGCCCCAGGGCGGCAACACCTCCCTCTGCGGCGGCTCGACCCCGGACGAAGGCGGGGAGGAGATCATCCTGTCGCTCGCCCGCATGAACAAGGTCCGCACGGTCGATCCGGACAACTACACCATGACGGTGGAGGCGGGCTGCATTCTGGAAAGCCTGCAGCAGGTGGCCTCCGACGCCGACCGCTACTTCCCGCTGTCGCTCGCGGCCGAGGGCAGTGCGATGATCGGCGGCAATCTCTCGACCAATGCCGGCGGCACCAACGTGCTGAAATACGGCAACGCCCGCGAGCTGGTGCTCGGCCTGGAGGTCGTGCTGCCGGATGGACGGATCTGGAACGGGCTGCGCGGGTTGCGCAAGGACAATACCGGCTACGACCTCAAGCAGCTCTTCCTGGGGGCGGAGGGCACGCTCGGCATCATCACCGCGGCCGTGCTGAAGATCTTCCCGAAGCCGACCGACGTGCGCAGCGCCTTCTGCGCCGTGCCGGACGTGGCCGCGGCGGTCAAGTTGCTCGGCCGCGCCCGGGCGGAGAGCGGCGACGCGGTCGAGACCTTCGAGCTGATGCCGCGCCTGGTCATCGACCTGGTGCTGAAGCACATGCCGGACTGCGAGGACCCGCTGGCCGAGCGCTACGAGTTCTACGTGCTGCTGGAGCTGGTCTCCACCGCCACCGGCGAGAGCGGCCTGTCCGAGCGGCTGGAGGCGATTCTGGAGGGCGCCTTTGAGGAGGGATTGGTGATCGACGCCGCCATCGCCCAGAACGAGGCCCAGCGCCAGGAGTTCTGGAAGCTGCGCGAGAACGCCTCGGAGAGCCAGAAGATCGAGGGCGCGTCAATCAAGCACGACGTCTCGGTCCCGGTCTCCCGCATCGCCGAGTTCTACGAGGCCGCCTGGAAGAAGGTGGAGGCGATCGATCCGACCGTGCGGCTGGTCGGCTTCGGCCATGTGGGCGACGGCAACCTGCACTACAACCTGCAGGTCCCCGAGGGCGGCGACGGCAAGGCCTTCCTGGCGCGCTGGGACGAGTTCAACCGCGCGGTCCATGACACGGTGGTGGAGATGGGCGGCTCGATCAGCGCCGAGCACGGCATCGGTCGGCTGAAGCGCGGCGAGCTCGCCCACTACAAGGACGCGGTCTCCATGGACCTGATGCGGGCGATCAAGGCGACGCTCGACCCCTCCGGCATCTTCAATCCCGGCAAGGTGCTCTGAGGGCGGCGGATTGCCGCCATCGCCCGCTCATTTCGAAGTAGGATTTTCCGCAGGCGACAGGTATGTCGCCTGCGGGTTGGGCGTCCGGGCATCTCGACTATATAAGGGCGCTCAATCTCCAGGATCGTGACCGGCGGCAGCAGCCAGGACCGTCGGCGCGGGAGGAAGAGGACGGACGCCATGAGCCCTTACGCTGCCCCCCTGCGCGACATGCGCTTCGTGCTGAACGACGTGGTCGGTCTCGGCCGCATCGCCGCCCTACCCGGGCTGGACGGCACCGACCCCGATCTCGTCTCCCAGATCCTGGAGGAGGGCGGCAAGCTCGCCGGCGACGTGCTGGCGCCGCTGAACACCGTCGGCGACAAGACGCCGCCGCGCCTGGAGAACGGCGTGGTGCGCACCCCCGAGGGCACCGCCGACGCCTACCGCCAGTTCATCGAGGGCGGCTGGAACGGCGCGCCCTTCGAGGAGGAATACGGAGGCATGGGGCTGCCCTGGCTGGTCTCCACCGCACTGCAGGAGATGTGGCAGGGCGCCAACCTGGCCTTCGGCCTGTGCCCGCTGCTGACTCAGGCGGCGATCGACGCCCTGCGCGAGGTCGGCTCCGACGAGCAGAAGGCGCTGTACCTGCCCAAGCTGGTCTCCGGCGAGTGGACCGGCACCATGAACCTGACCGAGCCCCAGGCCGGCACCGATCTCGGCGCCATCCGCACCAAGGCGGAGAAGCAGGCCGACGGCAGCTACCGGCTGAAGGGCCAGAAGATCTACATCACCTGGGGCGACCACGACTGCACCGACAACATCGTGCATCTGGTCCTGGCCCGCTCGCCCGACGGCATTCCGGGCACCAAGGGCCTGTCGCTCTACATCGTGCCAAAGTTCATTCCGGACGCCGACGGCGATCCCGGCGCGCGCAACGACGTGCGGCCGGTCGGCCTCGAGCATAAGCTCGGCATCCACGGCAGCCCGACCTGTGTGATGGCCTATGGCGAGGACGAGGGGGCCGTCGGCTGGCTGGTCGGCGAGGAGAACCGCGGCATCGAGTACATGTTCATCATGATGAACAACGCCCGCCTGGCCGTCGGGCTGCAGGGCGTGGCGATCGCCGAGCGCGCCTATCAGCAGGCGGTGGATTATGCCCGCAACCGGGTGCAGGGCCGGGCGATTTCCGGTTCCAGCGGTGGCGTGGCGATCATCAACCACCCGGACGTGCGCCGGATGCTGATGACCATGAAGGCGCAGATCGAGGCGATGCGCGGGCTGGTCTACGACACCGCGGCCGCCATCGACACCGCCGACCGGCACAGCGACAAGGAGATCGCCGCCGCCGCCCAGCGCCGGGTCGACCTGCTGATCCCGGTGGCCAAGGCCTGGTGCACCGACACGGCGGTGGAGATCTGCTCCACCAACATCCAGGTCCATGGCGGCATGGGCTTCATCGAGGAGACCGGTGCCGCCCAGCATCACCGTGACGCCCGCATCCTGCCGATCTACGAGGGGGCCAACGGCGTCCAGGCCCTGGATCTGGTCGGCCGCAAGGTCGCCCGCGACGGCGGGGCGGCCATGGGCGAACTGCTGGCCGATATCGACACCACCATCGCCGAACTGGCCGAGCACGCCGCCGGGGATACGACCCTGCATGCCATGCACAAGCAACTCGTCGCCGGCCGCACCGCTCTGGCCTCGGCGACCGACTGGGTCGTGGCGACCATGCCGACCGACCCGGCCGCGGCGGCCTCGCCCTCGGCGGTGTTCCTGAAGCTGTTCGGTCTGGTGGCCGGCGGCTGGCTGATGGCGCGCTCAGGCCTGGCGGCGCGCCGGCTGCTGTCGGACGGCGGGGAGGTCGACACGCGCTATCTGGAGGCCAAGCTGGTGACGGTGCGGCACTATGCCGACCATGTGCTCGCCCAGGCGCCCTCGCTGCTCGACACCATCACCGCCGGCGGCGAGACGGTGATGGCGCTCGCCGAGGATCAGTTCTAGGGCGAGGTGCGGGGCGCAAGCCTTCCCGGTATTCTCCCCCTCATTCACTCCCCGGATTTATTCCGGGGCCCACCCCAAGGCGCGACCAGGGCGGCGGAGGGCAATCCCCCGCCGCCCGTGCCATCTGATGGGTAGGCCCCGGAATAAATCCGGGGAGTGAATGAGGGGACAGGAGAGGAAGCCTCCACCCCAATGAGGGGACAGGAGAGGAAGCCTCCACCCCAATGAGGGGACAGGGGAGGAAGCCTTTACCCCAATGAGGGCACAGGGGAGGAAGCCTCCATCCCAATGAGGGGACAGGGGAGGAAGCGTCCACCGCTCAGGCCTCCGCCCCTCAGTCGACCATCCCTCAGGCCACCACCCCTCAGTCCACCACCCCTGTGAGCGGGTTCAGGCGGAAGCCGAAATTGCTCGGGTTGGCCGAAATGGATCCCAGGATCGGCGGGTCGCCGCGGCCGCGGTTGCGGTCGTCGATGGCGAACATCTCGCGGATGCCGGCCCGGGTCATGTCGCGCAGGGCGGGATCGTTCAGGGAGCTGATCTTCGGTCCGCTCACCTTGGTGCCGCCGATCGCCTCGCCCCGGGTACAGAACGCCAGGAACAGGTTCGTGCGGTCGCTGTAGCGCGCCGCCGGCACGTCGGTGGATCGCGCTTCCGACTCGCAGACCTCCGCCGTCGACAGGGACTCCACCGGGTCGAACAGGGCGATGATGCGGAAGTTCGGATGGTTGGCGGCGCCCACGTCCGAGGTGAAGGTCGTCGGCATGCCGAAGACGGCACCGCTCGCGGCATCGGCCATGGCGGTGCCGACGGCGTCGTGGCTGCCCAGCTCGCTCGGCGGGTTGGCGGCCCGCAGATAGACCGGGCTGTCGGCGCCGGCGTAGCGCAGGAAGGCGCGACGTCCTTCGGAATCCGTCGGCTGGATCGTGTTCTGCGCCGTCACGCAGCCGGCAAGGGCCAGGGCGGCGATGCCCAGCAGAGCCATCCCGCGACCGATTTTCCGCATGTTCGAGTTCCTCCTGGTCAGATCCCCTATGTGCGCATTCCAACCAACGTCGGCAAGGCCGCGTCCCGTCGACCGGTCCGACGATCCCCATGCTTCAACCTTTGCGATGGCTCGGTTAAGGTCGCGCCGGGAGGATCCCGATGAACAGCACGATGCCCACAGTTTCCGCCGCCGATGTCCTGCATTTCTGGTTCACCGAGTGTTCCGAGGAGGACTGGTTCAAGAAGAGCGACGCGTTCGACGCCACCCTGCGCGACCGGTTCGGGCCGACCCAGGCCGCCGCGGCAGAGGGAACGCTCGACGCCTGGGGCGAGACGGCGGACGGTCGGCTCGCCCTGATCCTCCTGCTCGACCAGATGTCACGCAACCTGTTCCGCGGCTCCGCCCGGGCCTTCGCCCAGGACCCGGCCGCCCGGGCCATCGCCCGCCGCGCGCTCGCCGAAGGCGACCATGTGGGAGCGAGCCGGGAGCGCCGCCTGTTCCTCTACCTGCCCTTCGAGCACAGCGAACATGCGGCCGACCAGGACCTGAGCGTGGCGCTGTTCGTGGCACTGGGGGATGACGGCCTGACCGACTATGCCGAGCGGCACAAGGTGATCGTCGACCGGTTCGGCCGCTTTCCCCACCGAAACGAGGCCCTGGGCCGCCGGAGCACGGAAGCGGAGATCGCCTTCCTGCAGGAGCCCAATTCCTCGTTCTGAGCCATCACGCCCCCCTCACCCCGCCAATCAGGCCCCGACAGAAGGACGCCAGCCCGTGAGCACCAAGCCCGATCTCCTCGTCATCTCCCCCTGGTACGACGTCGCCATGAAGGAACTGGACGACCATTTCACCGTCCACAAACTCTGGGAGTCCAAGGACAAGGCGGGGCTGCTCGCCTCCCTGGCCGACCGCTGCGAGGCGATCGCCGGGGCGACCGCCTGCGGCGCCGACATCATGGACGCCTTGCCCAAGGCCAAGGTCATCGCGCATCACGGAGTCGGCTATGACGGGGTCGACGTGGCGGCGGCGACGGCGCGCGGCATCAAGGTCTCCAACACGCCGGACGTGCTGAGCGACGAGGTGGCCGATTTCGCGCTGGGCCTGCTGCTGGCCACCTGCCGCAAGATCCCCCATGCCGACCGTTATGTCCGCGCCGGCAAGTGGGAGAGCGAGGGCAACATGGCCTTCACCCAGCGGGTGCACGGCCGCAAGGTCGGCATCCTCGGCCTCGGGCGCATCGGCATCGAGATCGCCCGGCGCTGCGAGGGGTTCAAGATGGACATCGCCTACCACACCCGCAGCCAGAAGGCGGACGTCCCGTACAAGTACTATGGCGACCTGCTGTCCATGGCGAAGGACGTCGACTTCCTGATCGCCATCGTGCCGGGCGGGGCCTCCACCAGGCACATGATCAACCGGGAGGTCCTGGACGCGCTCGGCCCGACCGGCGTGCTGGTGAACGTGGCGCGCGGCTCGGTGGTGGACGAGGCCGCCCTGATCGAGGCGCTGAAGGACGGACGGCTCGGCGCCGCCGGCCTCGACGTGTTCGAGCAGGAGCCCAAGGTGCCCCAGGCGCTGAAGGACATGACCGAGAATGTCGTCCTGCAGCCGCACCAGGCCAGCGCCACTCACGATACCCGCCTCGCCATGGGTCGTCTGGTGATGGAAAACGCGCTGGCGGGCCTCGCCGGCAAGCCGCTGATCACGCCGGTGAACTGAGGGCGCTCAGTACCCCGTCGACGCCCTTGCCGGCTCGCCCTCCAGGGTCGCCAGCAGGGCGTCCAGCAGCCCGCTGGCGCCGAATCGGAAGGTCGCTGGCTCGGCGCGTCCGTTGATCGCGTCGGCCAGCCGAAGGTAGGCAGCCGCCTGTTCCGTCGTGCGCACGCCGCCGGCCACCTTCACTCCCACCGGGCGGTCCGCGGCCGCGGCGACGTCGAGCAGCACATGGGCCGCCTCCAGGGTGGCGGAGATCGCCACCTTGCCGGTGGAGGTCTTCAGGAAATCCGCCCCGGCTTCCACGGCCAGCTCCGAGGCCTCACGGATTGAGGACTGGGTCAGCAGGCGGCCGGTTTCCAGGATCACCTTCAGGGTCGCCTGGCCGGTCATCAGCCGCGCCATGTCGAGCACCGCCCGCGCCTCCGCCACCCGGCCGGTCAGCAGCGCGGTATAGGGCAGCACCACGTCGATCTCGTCGGCGCCGTCGGCGATGGCCGGCAGGATCTCGTCGCGCACCTGCTCCACGTTGTCGCGGCCGTGCGGGAAGTTCACCACGGTGCAGACCTTCACCGCTGTCCCCTGGAGCCGGTCGCGGCAGAGCGGCACGAAGCGCGGCCAGACGCAGACGGCGGCCACCGGCCCGGCGGGGGTTGCGGCGCGGCGGCAGAGTTTCTCGATCGCCGCGTCATCGTCGCCGTCGTTCAGCGAGGTCAGGTCGAGGCAGGCGATCGCCCGGCGGGCAATCTCGGCAAGGCTGTCAGAGGTCATCGGCGGCGATCCCGGCAAAGGCGGTGAGCAGGCGGGCGAGATCCTGGGCCATGGTCGCGCCCGTGGTCATGACGTCGCCATGGTCGAGGGCGGCCCCGGCGCCCATCCCCGCGGCCAGGTTGGTGATCGTGGAAATCCCGGCGACCTTCACCCCCATATGCCGAAGCGCGATGCATTCCGGCACGGTGGACATGCCGACCGCATCGGCGCCGAGGGTGCGGAAGGCGCGGATCTCCGCCGGGGTCTCGTAGCTCGGGCCGGGGTACCAGAAATACACCCCCTCGGCGAGGTCCAGGCCGGTCTGTCCGGCGGCATCGGCCAGGTGCGCCCGCAGGCCTGGGTCGTAGGCGGTGGTCATGTCGATGAACCGGGCGCCGAGCGCGTCCAGGTTGGGACCGGTCAGCGGGTTCACGCCGGACCAGTTGATATGGTCGGTGATCATCATCAGCCGGCCGGGGCCGACCTCCGCGCGCAGGGAGCCGGCGGCGTTGGTCAGCACTACCGCTTTGCAGCCGAGCCGGGCGAGCGTGCGCACCGGCCGCACCACATCGGCCATCGGGTGGCCTTCATAGGCATGGGCCCGGCCGCGCAGCATGGCGACCGGAACCCCGGCCAGGCTGCCGAGCCGCAGCCGTCCGGCATGACTGTCGACGGCCGGCTTGGGGAAGCCCGGGATGTCGGCATAGGAGACGTCGACCCGGCCGGTGACCGCCTCGGCACAGGCGTCCAGCCCGGACCCGAGCACGATGCCGAGCCGCGGCTTGAATCCCGGAGCGGCGGACCGGATAGCGGCGGCGGCGGCGTCGATGCGGTCGATCTCGGTCATGGTCGCACGGCCTTCGGGCTCACCGTTCCTTCACATAGGGCACGCCGATCGCCTTGGGCGCGATCGCCTTGCCGATGAAGCCCGCCAGCAGGATCACCGTCAAGGCGTAGGGCAGGGCCTGGATCAGCGCCACCGGCGCCTGGCCGATGCCGGGGATCTCCACGCCCTGCAGCCGGGTGGCGACGGCGTCGAGGAAGCCGAACAGCAGGCAGGCCATCAAGGCGGGCACCGGCCGCCACTTGCCGAAGATCAGGGCGGCAAGCGCGATGTAGCCCTTGCCTGCCGTCATGTCGCGCACGAAGGCGGCGGACTGGGCGGTGGAGAGATAGGCGCCGGCGATGCCGCAGAGCGCGCCGGTGAACAGCAGGGCCCGGTAGCGCAGGAAGGTGACGGAGATGCCGGCGGTGTCGACCGCGCTCGGGCTTTCGCCGACGGCGCGCAGACGCAGGCCGAACCGAGTGCGGTAGACCACCCACCAGGTGAACGGCACCGAGGCCAGCGCCACGTAGACCAGGATGTTGTGGCCGCTGATCACCTCGGCATAGAGGTGGCCGATGATCGGCACCTGATGCAACTCGGCGGCGAAGGGCCAGACGAGGGAATGGAACCGGCCGTCATGGGTGAGCGGCGGGGTCTGCCCGCCCTGGGAGAACCAGGCGATGCCGAGCACGATGGTCAGCCCGGCCACCAGCACGTTGATCGCCACCCCGCTGACCACCTGGTCGCCGCGATGGGTGATGCAGGCGAAGCCGTGCAGCAAAGCGAGGGCGGTCGAGACCGCCATCGCCGCCAGCAGGCCGATCCAGCAGTTGCCGGTGACATAGGCGGCGGCCGCGGCGGCGAAGGCGCCGGCCAGCATCTTGCCCTCCAGGCCGATATCCACCACGCCGGAGCGCTCGCTGAACAGCCCGGCCATGGCGCACAGGATCAGCGGTGCCGCGACCCGGATCGTGGCGTCCAAGGTGAGGATCGACAGGAGCCAGAGATCGGCGAAATCACTCATCGGGCCACCTCCCGCCGGGCGGTCCAATTCCGCCACAGCCGCAGGGCGGTCGGATGCAGCATGAAGGCGAGTGCGCCGGAGAACAGGATGACCAGACCCTGGATCACCACGACCAGGTCGCGGGTGATGGTCTGGAACTCGAAGTCGAGCTCGGTGCCGCCCTGGTACAGGGCGCCGAACAGCAGGCTCGCCAGCACGATGCCGACCGGGTGGCTGCGGCCCATCAGGGCGACGGCGATGCCGGTGAAGCCGTAGCCGGCGGTGAAGTTCAGCAGCAGCCGGTGATGCACGCCCAGGATCTCGTTCAGCCCGACGAACCCGGCGAGCGCGCCGGAGATCACCATGGAGACGACGATCACCCGCTTCGGGTCGATGCCGGCATAGACGGCGGCCTTCTCGTTCTTGCCGACGGTGCGGATCGCATAGCCCCATCGTGTGCGCCAGATCAGCAGCCAGACGAACACGCAGGCGAGCCCGGCCCAGACGATGGAGAGGTTCAGCGGCGAGGGCGTGACCTCGATGCCGAAGCCGCCCAGGATGTCGTGGACGAAGGGCAGCCAGGCGCTCTCCGCCAGCTCCCGGCTCTGCGGCGACATCTGGCCCGGCTCGATCACCACATTGACCATCAGGTGCACCATCAGCGCGGCGGCCAGGAAGTTGAACATGATGGTGGTGATGACGATGTGGCTGCCGCGATGGGCCTGCAGCCAGGCCGGGATGAACGCCCAGGCCGCACCGAACAGCCCGCCGGCCAGCCCGGCGATCGGGATCAGCAGCCAGCCGGGCAGGGCGGTGTCCAGGGACAGGGCGACGAAGCCGACCCCCAGCCCGCCGATATAGGCCTGGCCCTCGCCGCCGATGTTGAACAGCCCGGCATGGTAGGCGACGGCCACCGCCAGCCCGGTGAAGATCAGGTTGGTGGTGTAGTACAGGGTGTAGCCGAGCGAGCCCGGATAGCCGAAGGCGCCGGCCACCAGCACGTCCAGCGCCTCCAGCGGGTTCTCGCCCACCAGCAGCACGATCAGGCCCGCGACCAGGAAGGCCATCAGGATATTCAGCGCCGGCAGGACGCCGATATCGATCCAGGCTGGCAGCTCCCGGCTCATGCGGTCCTCAGAGTTCGTCGGTGGTGGTGCCGAAGCCGGGCTCGAACATGCGCCGGTACAGCCGTTCGGCATAGGTGTCGGTCATCCCGGCGATGTAGTCGCAGACCTGCCGCTGGATCGGGTCGCTGTCGAGCAGGTCGTCGCGCGCGCCTTCCGGGATCATGGTCGGGTCCATCACCAACTCGTCGAACAGACTGTTCACCACCAGATGCCCCTTGCGGCGGAGCTGGCGGACCGAGGCGCTGTTGATCACGGTCTGGTAGACGAAGGTCTTCAGGAACCGCACCAGATCCTTCACCGGCCCGGCGAAATCGACGGTGTGGCGCAGCAGCGGGTGCTCGAATTCCGGCCGCTCGAACACCGTCACATGGGTGACCAGCACGTTGACCAGGGCGGAGATCGCCTGCTTGCGGTCGTAGCTGGAGCGCGAGAACAGCGCCTCGGCCAGGGCATCGCGGTCCAGGCCCAGCCCCTCGGTCTTCAGCCCCTCGAAATCCGGAAGGTCGGTGGTGCCGGCGACATAGGCCTCGAAGGTGTCGCGCCGGATCAGCCCGCGGGCGATGGCGTCCTCCAGGTCGTGGACCCCGTAGGCGATGTCGTCGGCGCATTCCATCAGGGCGCAGTCGATCGTGCGGTAGATCGGCTGCCCGGTGGTGTCGAGGGCCGGCAGGGCGTCGCGGTCGGCGTTGGAAAACGGGGCGAGCGCCCAGTCGACGATGTCCTGCTCGCTGTCGAGGTAGCATTTCGGCGGCCGGTCGTCGGCGTCCTTGCCCAGCGCTGCGAAGGCGTCGGAGCAGGCGGAATAGGAGGCCGGGTATTTCAGCACCGCCAGGTTCAGGCGCCTTGTCGGGTTCAGGCCGATGCCCGGGCGCCGGTACTTCTCCAGCCGGTTCAGCACCCGCAGGGTCTGGCCGTTGCCCTCGAAGCCGCCATTGCCGGCCATGCAGGCGTTCAGGGTCTCCTCGCCGCTATGGCCGTAGGGCGGGTGGCCCAGGTCGTGGGCGTGGCAGGAGGCGGTCATCAGCGAGGCCGAGGGCAGCCAGGTCTTCACCGTGTCGGATACCGAGCGATCGGCCCGGATCTTCAGCAGCAGCCCCTCGCCGATCTGGCCGCATTCGATGCTGTGGGTCAGCCGGGTGCGGTGGAAATCGCCCTCGCCGGTCGCCATGACCTGCGTCTTGCCCTGCAGGCGCCGGAACGCGGCGGAATGGATCACCCGTCCCTTGTCGTGGTCGTAGGCGTCACGCACATCGGCGGAGCGCGGCGGCTCCGGATGGCGGCGCTCGGTGAAGGCGGCCAGATCTGCGGTCATGCCGGGCCTCCCTCTGGACGACCCTGGGCGCGGATTTCCGACAGCGGCACATTGGCCATCATCAGGCCCAGGGTGCGTTCGTCCGCCTCCTCGGCCGGCAGCTCGCCGACCAGGGCGCCGCCGCACATGACCAGGATACGGTCGCTCAGCCCCATGATCTCGTCGAGCTCGACCGAGACCAGCAGGATCGCGGCCCCGGCATCGCGCATGGCGACGAGCTGGCGATGGATGAACTCGATGGCGCCGATATCCACGCCCCGGGTCGGCTGGCCGACCAGGATGATCTTCGGGTCCCCATCCAATTCCCGGGCCAGCACCAGCTTCTGCTGGTTGCCGCCGGAGAACAGCGAGGATTTGAGCGACGGGTCGGGCGGGCGGACGTCGAAGCTCTCCATCTTCGCCCGGCAGGCTTGCTCGATCGCGCCCGGATCGGTCAGCAGCCCGGCATTGTATCGGTCGTCCATGTGGTGGCCGAGGATCGCGCTCTCCTTCGCCTCGAAATCCATCACCATGCCCATGGCGTGCCGGTCCTCCGGCACATGTCCGACCCCGGCGGCCCGTACTCTCGCGCCGTCGGACGGCTGGGCGGGGGTGATCTCCAGGTCGCCGAGCCGAACGGTCCCCGATGTCGGCGCCCTCAGGCCCGCCAGGACCTCCAGCAGCTCGCTCTGGCCGTTGCCGGACACACCGGCCAGGCCGACGATCTCGCCCGCCCGCACGGTAAAGGAGACGTCGCGCAGCCGGATCACCCCGGCGCCATCGACGACGCCGAGGCCGTCGACCGACAGCAGCGGCGCACCGGGGCTGGCCGGGCCTTTCTCGACCCGGAACAGCACCTTGCGGCCGACCATCAGCTCGGCCAGTTCCTCGCGCGAGGTCTCGGAGGTCGGGCGATGGGCGACCATCTCGCCGCGGCGCATCACCGACACGGTGTCGGTCACCGCCAGGATCTCGCGCAGCTTGTGGGTGATCAGGATGACGGTGACGCCCTCGCGCTTCAGCTCGCGCAGGATCTCGAAGAGCTGGTCGGTCTCCTGCGGCGTCAGCACGCCGGTCGGCTCGTCCAGGATCAGGATGCGGGCACCCCGGTACAGTGCCTTCAGGATCTCAACCCGCTGCTGCAGGCCGACCGGCAGGTCGCCGACGATGGCGTCGGGGTCGATCTCCAGCCCGTAGTCGCGGCCGAGACGCAGCAGCTCGGCCCGCGCGGCGCCGATTCCGGCGGCCAGCAGCGGCGCGCCCTCCGCGCCGAGCATGACGTTCTCCAGCACGGTGAAGGGCGGGACCAGCATGAAGTGCTGGTGCACCATGCCGATGCCGGCGCGGATCGCGTCCTTGGCGTTGCGGATCGAGACCGGCCGGCCGTCGATCCGGATCTCCCCCGCATCGGCCTCGTAGAAGCCGTAGAGGATGCTCATCAGGGTGGATTTGCCGGCGCCGTTCTCGCCGACGATCCCGTGGATCGTGCCCGGGGCCACCGACAGCGAGACGTCCCGGTTGGCATGGACCGGCCCGAACCGCTTCTCGATGCCGATCAGCTCGATCGCCGGCGGGGGGGCAGGAGCGGTGGACGGGACGGAGCGGCTGCCGGCCGTATCTTCGGCGATGCTCACTCCGTCCCCTCCGCTTTGGTTCTGCCGCGCCGGCTCAGTGCGGGCAGGAATTGTCGGACATGTAGTCGTGGACGGTGATCTTGCCGGCCACGATGTCGGCCTTGGCCAGTTCCGCCTCGCGCTTCATGTCGCCGGTGATCAGGTTCCGGTTGTTGTCGTCCAGCGCCCAGTCGACGCCGCCCTCGGCCAGGCCGAGATTCTGGACGCCGGTGGTGAACTTGTCGTTGCTGGCGTCGGAGAACGCCATATAGGCCGCCACGTCCACCCGCTTCAGCATCGAGGTCAGCATGGTGCCGGGATGCAGGTGGTTCTGGTTGCTGTCGACGCCGATGGCCAGCTTGCCGTTGTCGGCGGCCGCCTGGTAGACGCCCAGCCCCGTGCCGCCGGCGGCGGCGAAGACCACGTCGGCGCCGCGGTCGAACTGCGACTTGGCGAGCTCGCCGCCCTTGGTCGGGTCGTTCCAGGCCGACGGGGTGGTGCCGGTCATGTTCTGGAACACCTCCACGTCCGGATTGGCGTGCTTCGCACCCTGGACATAGCCGCAGGCGAAGCGGCGGATCAGCGGAATGTCCATGCCGCCCACGAATCCGATCTTGCCGCTCTCCGACGCCATGGCAGCGATCATGCCGACCAGGAACGAGCCCTCATGCTCCTTGAAGACGATGGAGCGGACGTTCGGCAGGTCGACCACGCTGTCGATGATGGCGAACTTGGTGTCGGGGTTGGCCTTGGCCACCTTCTCCAGGGCCGGGGCCTGGGCGAAGCCGACGCCGAGCACCGGGTTGGCGCCGCGCTGGGCCATGCGGGCCAGGGCCTGCTCGCGCTGGGTCTCGTTGGTGACCTCGAACTCGCGGTAGTCGATGCCGGTCTCCGACTTGAACTTCTCGACGCCGTTATAGACGCCTTCGTTGAAGCTCTTGTCGAACTTGCCGCCCATGTCGAAGACGACGGCGGGGGCGATATCGGCCGCCAGGGCCGGGCCGGCCATCATGGACAGGGCGACGGCGGCCGCGAAAACCGGTTTCTGGCCGAGAAGACGAAACTGCATGGATGAGCTCCCCTGTTTGGGTCCGTCAAATCGACGGTTGAAGTGTAATCTAGGCGAAATCATAAGCAGTTCCCAGCGTCTCGACCCGGGATTCTGGGACGCGCCAGGGATGATGAGGGTGATGTGATCGAACCACGGCTCAAGGCGGGGATCATCGTGCAGTCGGCGATCCGCCAGGCGAGCATGCGCGGCATCCCGGCGACGGTGGTGCGCCATGGCGACGACGATGCGGGGCAGGTCTTCGTGGTGGTGAACCGGGGGCGCGACATCGGCTTCGTGCTTCTGGCGCCGAGCCGCGACTACGACAGCGGCAGGACGGTCTGGCGCCGCCCGCTGGGCGAGGACCCGCTGCCGGAGCACGAGGTCGACGCCCATATCGAGAAGGAACGCCGCATCGACCCGGACCTCTGGGTCCTGGAGATCGAGTCCCGGGACGGCTGGCACCCGTTCGAGGAGGGGTAGGGGCGGCAGCACATATCCGGCCGTCATCCTGACGCACGTCAGGACCATGCCGCCGACCTATCCTCCACGCACTTCCCGGCCTTGTGCCGGGACCCACCCGTCCGCCGCAGGGCGTCCCCGAGTATCCTTCGACGCCCGTGCCGCCTGGCTGTGGGCCCCGGAATAAATCCGGGGAGTGATGTCGTAACTTGGCGGACGCGCGGGCGGCTCGGTCCTGACTTGCGTCAGGATGACGGCGAACGAAACCGGCCCGAGACCTGCATCGCCACGATCCCGCCCAGCACCAGCACCGCGCCCAGTCCCTGCGCCGCGGTCATCGCCTCGCCGAACATCAGATAGGCGGCGACGATGGAGGTCACGGGCTGGAGGTTGTTCACGATCGCGCTGGTCTCCGCCCCGATCTTCGGGATCGACGCGAAATACAGCGGGATCGAGCAGCCCTGGAGCAGGATCACCCCCAGCGCGCCGAGCCAGCCGGCGGTCGTCAGGGGAGCGGTCAGCCCGGTGGTGGTGGGCACGACGACGCTCAGCGCGACCGCCGCCACCAGGGCCATGTGGAACATGACCACCAGGGAATCCCGCCCGCGCATCGCCCGGCCGATCCAGGTGACGTTGATGGCGCAGGCGATACCGGCCGACAGGCCGAGCAGCACGCCGCGCGGGTCGAGGTGCTGCAGGCCCTCCCCCAGCATGATGGCGAGGCCGGCGAAGGCGGTCAGGAAGGCGGCGAGCCGCAATCCTCCCGGCCAGCGCCGGTCGAGCAGGGCGGTGAAGACGCTGACCAGCGGCGGATAGACGAAGAACAGCAAAGCCGCCACCCCGACCGGGATGAACTGCACCGCCCCGATATTGCCGAAGAACATATGGGCCAGCAGCAGCCCGAGCCCCAGGCAGTTCAGCCAGGCGCGCCGGTCGACCCGCAGGGACCGGCCGGAGGCGAGACACCAGGTGCCGACCAGGGCGACCACGAACCAGGCCCGCACCAGCGCCACCGACTGGCCGTCGGTCCCGCCCTCGAAGGCGATGCGGGCGACCGCGATGGCGAGGCCCAGCCCGACCGTCGCCGCCAGCGCCAGGCCGAAGCCGGCGAGCCGGCCGCGTCGGCGCTCGGCGTCAGCTTCGGTTCCAGAAAGCGCCATGGTCCCGGATCCAGCCGATGAAGTCGGTCATGGTGGCGGCGAGATCGTCGGGCAGCCGGTGACCGGCCTCGTCGGCCAGCCGGTCCGGCTTCATCGGCGCGCGGTCCTGGTCGGACCAGAGATTGATCGTCGGCTCCTCGCCCGGCTCGGCCAGGCGGTAGGAGAAGCCGGGGAAGGCCTCGGCCAGCGGCGCGCACATGTCGAGCACGCTGACCGGCTTTGCCGAGGTGACGTTGAACAGGTCGCTCTTGAGCTTGTTGGCCGGGGCCGCCATCAGCGCCTTCAGGGCGCCGGCGACGTGGCGGGAATAGGTCCAGTCGAGGCTGTCGCGCCGGGCGAGGATCGCGGTGCCGCCCGAGCGGGCGAGCAGGGCGGCCTGCATCGGCGCCGACAGGGTGTCGCGCGCCCCGCTGTCGATCTCCCAGGCGCCGTAGATGGTCGACAGGCGGACGGAACGGGTGTCCAGGTCGGTCAGTTCGGCATAGCGCCGGACCAGCCGCTCGGAGCCGTATTTGGTCATGCCGTAGATCTTGAACGGCTCCTCGCGGGTTCCGTACTCGTCCAGGGGACCGTCCCAGCCGGTCTCGCCGAAGGCGCCGGTGCCGTAGGCCGCGCCGGAGGAGATGTTGATCAGCCGTTTCGCCCCGGCCTTCCAGGCGGCCTTCAGGGTGTGGGCGAGGCCGACCAGATTGACCTCGATCACGCTCTCCGGCGCCTCGCGCTCCCGGTCGGGGCCGGAGGTGACGGCCGCACCGTAGAACACCTGGGAGACCTTGTGGTCGCCGATCGCCTGGGCGACGGGCTCGGCCTGGCGGATGTCGCCCTGGACCAGGGTGTAAGAGCCGGGCAGGGCGTCGAGCCGGGCCTTGGCCGCCGGGTGCAGGGGGGTGCGGTCGAACAGCACGACCTCCTGCCCGTCCTCCAGGTAGCGCTCGGCCACCGCAAGGCCGATGAAGCCGCAGCCGCCTGCGATCAGGGTGGTCATGGTCGCTCTCTCCGCGTGTGGTTCCCGTCCGCCCAGCCTACCCCGGCATCCCGACGAAAGTCAGGATCAAGAAACCGGCGCCGGTGCACCGTAGGTCCTGATTTACATCAGGATGACGGTTGGGGTGCGGGCGGGAGATGCCGGGGATGAGGGAGAGCGGCACCTGCAAGGTCGGCCCGCCCCACGGTCCCTACCCACAACCCCCTCCCGTCGTCCTGACGCACGTCAGGACCAAGCCTCCGGCGCCGGTGCACCGCAGATCCTGATTTGCATCAGGATGACGGTTGGGGGCGAAGGGGGAGGAGATGGCGGGGCTCGAAGGGAGCGGCACCTGCAAGATCGGCCCGCACCACGGTCCCTACCCACATCCCCCTCCCGTCGTCCTGACGCACGTCAGGACCAAGCCTCCGGCGCCGCTGCACCGCAGATCCTGATTTACATCAGGATGACGGTTGGGGGCGAAGGGGGAGGAGATGGCGGGGCTCGAAGGGAGTGGCACCTGCAAGGCCGGCCCGCACCACGGTCCCTACCCACAACCCCCTCCCGTCGTCCTGACGCACGTCAGGACCAAGCCTCCGGCGCCGGTGCACCGTAGGTCCTGATTTACATCAGGATGACGGTTGGGGGCGAAGGGGGGAGGCCGCAAGGGGCCGGCTACTGGTCCGCCTGAACCTTCAGCGAGACGATGCTGTCCGGATTGCGCGGCGGCTCGCCGCGGGCGATGGCGTCGACATGCTCCATGCCGTCGGTCACCTGGCCCCACACCGTGTACTGGCCGTTCAGGAACGAGCAGTCGTTGAAGCAGATGAAGAACTGGCTGTTGGCGCTGTGCGGCGCCTGGGTGCGGGCCATGCCGATGGTGCCGCGGCCGAAATTGGTGTCGGTGAACTCGGCCCGCAGGTCGTCCTTGTCGGAACCGCCGCGGCCGGTGCCGGTCGGGTCGCCGGTCTGCGCCATGAAGCCTTCGATCACACGGTGGAACACCACCCCGTCATAGAAGCCCTCGCGCGTGAGCTCCTTGATCCGCTCCACATGGTTCGGAGCCAGGTCCGGGCGCAGCTCGATGACCACGGGGCCGTCCTTCAACTCCATGATCAGCGTGTTCTCGGGATCGGCGGCGGCCGCCCCGTTGGTGTCGGTCGTCATGATCGCTCCGATAATGCTTGCGGCGAACGCCAGGCGGCGCATCGACGTCTCCTTCGGTTCTAGGGTGATCGGGTCATCCCCCCACGTGTCCGCACCTTACCGAAGCAGGGCGCACAGGCAAGCATCGGCGCGGCAGGGAGGCTTTTCAACGGGTAACGGGGTGCCGTCGAACGTGCCATGATGGTGAAAAGATCAAAAGAAGACCGATCAAGGGAGGAGGGTGCACGGGCGCATGGCGACCGCGATCCCATCCGACATACCGGACGCCTCGGGTACCACCTTCGCGCAGCGCGCCGTCATTCTGGTGTCGCTCACCTTCGTGACGATGCTCTACACGATGACGGTGATGATCGCGAATGTGGCGCTGCCGAAGATGCAGGGCACCTTCGCCGCCACCACCGACCAGATCGCCCTGGTGGTGACGTTCAACATCGTCGCCACGGCGGTGATGACCCCGGCCTCGGGCTGGCTCGCCTCGCGGTTCAGCCGGCGCTCGCTGATGTTCTGGTGCGCGGTCGGCTTCACCGCCGCCTCCTTCCTGTGCGGCGTCGCCCAGAGCCTGGAGGAGCTGGTGCTGTACCGCATCCTGCAGGGCGGATTCGGCGCCCCGCTGGTGCCGCTGGCCCAGGCGACGATCCTCGACACCTTCCCGCGCCACCAGCACGGCACGGCCACGGCGGTGTTCTCCATGGGCGTGGTGTTCGGCCCGATCATCGGCCCGACGGTCGGCGGCTTCCTGGCGGAGGAGCTCGGCTGGCGCTGGGTGTTCTTCCTGCTGGTGCCGTTCGGGTTGATCGCCATCACCGCGATCCTGCTGGTGATCCAGGACCGGCGGCGCTCCGGGTCGATGCGGCTCGACTGGTTCGGCTTCCTGACCCTGTCGGTGGCCATCGCCTCGTTCCAGTTCATGCTCGACCGGGGCCAGCGGCTCGACTGGTTCGACTCGCCGGAGATCGTGATCGAGGCGATCGTGGCCGCACTCGCCTTCTATCTGTTCCTGGCCCATGTGGCGACGGCGGAGAAGCCGTTCCTCAACCTCGCCATGTTCCGCGACCGCAACTACGCCCTGGGCTGCACCATCATGTTCCTGTTCGGCATGGTGCTGTGGACGCCGATGGTGCTTTTCCCGCCGATGATGGCGAACATCCAGGGCTATCCGGAAGCGGAGATCGGCGTGTTCATGGCCCTGCGCGGGCTCGGGACCCTCGTCGCGTCCATCGTCATGGCCTTCATCAACCGGATGTTCGACCCGCGGCTGCTGCTGACCGTGGGCTTCGTGCTGCAGGGGGTGGCGGCGGCCTATATGGGGGCCTTCGACATCAACCTGTCGCCCTTCGCGCTGGCCTGGACCAGCCTGCTGGCGGGGTTCGGGGTCGGGTTCATCTGGGTCCCGATCACCCTGATCACCTTCCGCACCCTGGACCGGGCCTTCATGAACGAGGCGACGGCGATGTATCACCTGATCCGCAATGTCGGCTCGTCGATCTTCATTTCGGTGACCATCGCCCTGGTGATCCGTACCACCGCGGCCGGCTACACGGAGCTGGTGCCCTTCGTGTCGATCTTCGCCGAGGCCAACAGCCTGTTCGCCCTGCGGGGCGACTGGCCGACCGACAGCGAACGGGCACTGGCCGGGCTGGGGGCGGAGATCAAGCGGCAGGCGACGATGCTGGGCTACATCAACGCCTTCTACCTCTACGCCGCCACCTGCTTCGCGATCATCCCATTCGTCTTCATGGTGAAGTACCGGCGGGCCGAGGCCTGAGGGTCAGCCCCGCAGCACGCCGCCGGTCTGCTTCTCCACATTGGCGACGATCTTGGCGGACACCGCCTCGATCTGCTCGTCGGTGAGGGTGGCGTCGCGCGGCTGCAGGGTGACCTCGATCGCGATCGACTTGGTCCCCTCGGCGAGGCCCGGGCCGGTGTACTGGTCGAACACATGCACGCCGTCGATCAGCGCCTTGTCGGCACCGGCCGCGGCCCTCGCGATCTTGTCCGCCGGCATGTCCGCCGCCACCACGAAGGCGAAGTCGCGGGCCACCGGCTGGAACGGGATGCGCTCCAGCAGCGGGCGCTGCGGTCCCTTGCGCTTGGGCATCGGCACATTGTCCAGCAGCACCTCGAAGGCCACCGCGGGACCCTTCACGTCGAAGGCCGCCAGGATGCGCGGGTGCAACTCGCCGAAGCGGGCCATGACCTTCGGCCCCAGCCGCAGGCAGCCGGAGCGGCCCGGGTGGTACCAGTCCGGCGCGTCGGTGGAGACCTGAAGGTTCGCCACCGGCGCCTCCAGCATCTCCAGCAGGTCGAGCACGTCGGCCTTGGCGTCGAAGGCGTCCACCGCCCGGTCGGCCTTGCGCCAGTCGCGCGGGCCGGTGCGGCCGACCCGCAGGCCGACGGCGGCCTGGGACTGGTCCTCCGGCCGGTCGCCGGCATATTCCGGGCCGACCTCGAACATGGCGATGTCGGGGTAGCCGACATTGGCGTTGCGCGCGGCGGCGGCCAGCAGGTTCGGCAGGATCGACGGCCGCATCACGTCCAGGTCGGCGCTGATCGGGTTGACCAGCCGCAGGGCCGACGCCCCGCCGCCGAACAGCTCGGCATGCTTGGCCGGCAGGAACGAGAAGGTGACCGCCTCCATCATCCCGCGGCCGGCCAGGGCCCGCTTCGCCAGACGGCGTCGGTTCTGCTCGGCGGTCAGGGCCGGCTGGCCGACGACGCTGGTGCGCTCCATGGAGACCGGGGCGATCTTGTCGTAGCCGTGGACCCGGACGACCTCTTCCACCAGATCGGCCTCGCCCTCCACGTCGCCGCGCCACGGCGGCGGGGTGACGGACATGGTCTCGCCCGACCCTTCCACCTCGAAGCCGAGGGTGGTGAGGATGCGCGTGGCCTCGTCCTCCGGCACCTCGACGCCGCACAGGGCGGCGATGCGGGAGTGGCGCAGCGGCAGCTTGCGGCGCCAGTCGCGGCCCTCGCCGGTGCGCACGACCTCGCTGACCTCGCCGCCGCAGATCTCCAGCACCAGGCGGGCGGCGACCTCTGCCCCCCACCAGGGGCCGGTCTGGTCGAGGCCGCGCTCGAACCGGTAGCGGGCGTCGGACAGCACGCCGAGCTTGCGCCCGGTGGCGGCGACCGACG
The DNA here is from genome assembly GCF_965223715.1 of Thalassobaculum sp. Taxonomy (GTDB): domain Bacteria; phylum Pseudomonadota; class Alphaproteobacteria; order Thalassobaculales; family Thalassobaculaceae; genus Thalassobaculum. The sequence continues at coordinate 4,328,849 of NZ_OZ245012.1, forward strand.
TCTCGTCGAAGATCGCGATCTCCAGGAACATGTCCGTGGTGTCGTCGTCCACGCCGGTGCGCTCGCCGCCCATGATGCCGGCCAGGTCGTCGACGCCGTTGGCATCGCCGATCACCAGCATGCCGGCTTCGAAGGTGTATTCCTTGCCGTTCAGGGCGAGGTATTTCTCGCCGTCCTTGGCCAGCCGGATCGTCGGGTTGCCGTGCAGCTTCTTGGCGTCATAGGCGTGCAGCGGGCGGCCGAGATCGAGCATCATGTAGTTGGTGATGTCGACCAGGGCGGAGATCGGCCGCAGGCCGACGGCGCGCAGGCGGTCCTGCATCCAGGCCGGGGCCGGGCCGTTCTTCACGCCGCGGAAATAGCGGCCGCTGACCGCCGGGCAGAGATGCGCCTGGTCGGCCGGCAGGTCGACGTCGAAGCGCAGCGGGCTCTCGAACGTTCCCTTCACCGGCGAGGTGTCGAGCGGCTTCAGGGTGCCGAGACCGGAGGCGGCGAGATCGCGGGCGATGCCGCGCACGCCGAGGCAGTCGGCCCGGTCCGGGGTGATGGCGATGTCGATGATCGGATCGTCCAGCCCGGCATAGGCGGCATAGGCCTGGCCGACCGGCGCGTCGTCGGGCAGGTCGATGATGCCGGTATGGTCGTCGCTCAACCCCAGCTCGCGCTCCGAGAGCAGCATGCCGTTGCTGTCCTCGCCGCGGATCTTGCCCGGCTTCAGCAGCAGGTCGGTGCCCGGCACGTAGCTGCCCGGCGGGGCGAAGACGCCCTTCATGCCGGTGCGGGCGTTCGGCGCGCCGCAGACCACCTGCACGATGCCGTCGCCGGCGTCGACCTTGCAGACCCGCAGACGGTCGGCATTCGGGTGCTGAACCGCTTCCACCACATGGGCGACCCGGAAGGCGGAGAAGGCGGCCGCGCGGTCTTCCACTTCCTCAAGCTCGAGGCCGAGCATGGTGAGCCGGTCGGTGATCTCCTGGAGCGACGCGTCGGTGTCCAGATGATCCTTCAGCCAGGACAGGGTGAACTTCATGGCTCAGAGGCCTCCGGCGATGGTCGGCTGGGCCAGCGGCACGAAGCCGTAATGGCGCATCCAGCGCAGGTCGCTGTCATAGAACGGGCGCAGGTCGGGGATGCCGTATTTCAGCATGGCGATCCGCTCGATCCCCATGCCGAAGGCGAAGCCCTGATACTCGGTCGGGTCGATCCCGGCATAGCGCAGCACATTCGGATGCACCATGCCGGAACCGAGGATCTCCAGCCAGTCGCCGTGGTTGCCGATCTTCAGCTCGCCGCCGGAGCGCGAGCAGCCGATATCGACCTCGGCCGAGGGTTCGGTGAACGGGAAGTAGGACGGGCGGAAGCGCAGCGGCAGGTCGTCGATGCCGAAGAAGGCCCGGCAGAAATCGGTCAGGCAGCCCTTCAGATGGCCCATATGGCTGACCTTGTCGATCACCAGCCCTTCCACCTGATGGAACATCGGGGAGTGGGTGGCGTCGTGGTCGGAGCGGAAGGTGCGGCCCGGCACGATGATGCGGATCGGCGGGGTCTGCTTCTCCATGGTGCGGATCTGTACCGGGCTGGTATGGGTGCGCAGGACCTTGCGCTCCCCCTTCTCGTCTGGCGTCAGATAGAAGGTGTCGTGGTCCTGGCGGGCCGGGTGGTCCGGCGGGAAGTTGAGCGCCTCGAAATTGTAGTAGTCGCTCTCGATGTCCGGCCCTTCGGCGACGACGAAGCCCATCTCGGCGAAGATCGCGGTCAGCTCGTCGATGGTCTGGCTGATCGGGTGGATGCGGCCCTTCATCTCCGGGCGCGCCGGCAGGGACACGTCGATCCGCTCGGCGGCGAGGCGGGCGTCCAGGGCGGCGGCGGCCAGTTCGGCCTTGCGGGCGTCGAGCGCGCCGGCGACCCGATCCTTGACCCGGTTCAGCGCCTGGCCGACCTCCTTGCGGGTCTCCGGGTCTAGGCTGCCCAGGGTCTTCATCTCGGCGGTCAGCCGACCCTTCTTGCCCAGCGCGGCGATCCGCACCTGCTCCAGCGCGTCGAGATCGCCCGCGCGCTCCAGCTCGGCCATCAGTTCGGCTTCTAATGCTTCGACATTCGTCATCTGTCAGTGCCCGCTTCCCGGTCCGGTGGGCGCCGTTTTAACGGGTCGCTTTCGGTTTTGCGAGCCCCCAGGCGTCCGGGAGCGGAGGGCGTCCGGCCAGGGCGGGCGGCGCGGGTTCGACGGCGGCGGTTTTCGCCCCACATCTGTGCCGCGCCGCCTGGTGGCGGGGCGCGGGACATGCGTGTCGAAACGGAGCGGCGATGGGCCGGGGACTTAAGATCACGATCGGTGCCGTGGTGTCGGTCTGCGTGCTGGTTCTGGCCCTGGCCGGAGGATGGTACTGGGTGACCCACAGCGTGGAACAGCCGGCCTATACGGTGGTCGAGGCCGAGGGCGATATCGAGCTGCGCGACTATCCGGCGATGGTGGTGGCGGAGGCGGCCACGGCGGGCGACCGCCAGGAGGGCGTGCGCCAGGGCTTCCGCGCGCTGGCCGGCTACATCTTCGCCAAGGACCGGGAGGGCGAGCGCATCGCCATGACCGCCCCGGTGATCCAGCAGGCGGCAGAGGGCGACCGACCCTGGCGGATCCGCTTCGTGATGCCGTCGCAGTACGCGCTCGACGAACTGCCGCCGCCGTCCGGAGGCGGCGTGGCGCTGGACCGCTGGCCGCCGAGGCGCCTGGCGGCGATCCGGTTCAGCGGCCGGGCCGACGACGCGGATTTCGCCGAGCACGAGGGGCGGCTGCGGGACTGGATGGCGGGCCGGGGGCTGGAGCCGGACGGGCCGGCGCTGCTCGCCTATTACGACGATCCCTGGACGCCGGGCTTCCTGCGGCGGAACGAGGTGTTGCTGCGGATCCGGTGATCCAAGCCTCGGAAAAGAAAAAGGGCCGGTCTCGAAGACCAGCCCTCAATCCTGTTCGCGATCTGCGTCCGGCTTAAGCCTTCAGCGCGGCCTCGGCCTGATCGACGATGTTCTTGAATGCGGCGGGCTCGTGGATCGCCAGGTCGGACAGGACCTTGCGGTCCAGCTCGATGCCGGCGAGCTTGAGGCCATTCATGAACCGCGAGTAGGTCATGCCGTACTGGCGCACACCGGCGTTGATGCGCTGGATCCACAGGGCGCGGAAATCGCGCTTGCGGGCCCGGCGATCCCGGTAGGCGTACTGCTGACCCTTCTCGACCGCCTGGACGGCGATCCGGAAGACGTTCTTGCGACGGCCATAGTAGCCCTTGGCGGCGTCCGTGACCTTCTTGTGGCGGGCATGCGCAGTGGTGCCCCGCTTAACTCGTGCCATCTATCCGCTCCTCAACCGTAGGGCATGAACCGCTTGACGATCTTCTGATCGGCCTCGGCCAATACGAAGGTCCCGCGGGCCTGACGCTTCATCTTCTGGGAACGGCGGCGCAGCATGTGGCGCTTGTACGCGACGTTGCCCTTGATCTTTCCGGACCCCGTCGTGCGAAAGCGGCCTTTGACGCTGCTTTTCGTCTTCATCTTGGGCATTTTGTCGCTCCTTTACTCTCGACGTTGTCGACTTCGCGTCGGCCGGGCAGCCCTTTTCGCCCAGACGCGACGGCCCAACTCCGGCACAGGTCCGGAGCGGGAAGGCGGGGATATACGGGAAACGTTCCGTCAGGGCAAGCGGAGTCCGCTACTTCGGCCGGGTGAACCGCTCGCGCAGGGCGATGCACGGATCCACCCGGTCGGGCGATGGGAAGGCACGCCGATAGTCGAAGCTGCCCTCCGCACTGCCTTCGCTCAGACCGACGGCGACGACCTGGGCCCCGGGGGCGAGGCGGCGCAGGAACAGGGGCACGCCGATATCCGTGCGGACATGGCCGCGACCGGCGATCAGGACCGCGCCGTCCGGATGGCCGAGCAGGGCGGCGGCCATGGACGCGTCGCGGGCGACCTGCACGTCCACCATGGCGCCCAGACGATCCCGCGGCACCAGCCGGCAATGGCCCTCGAACACGGCGTCCAGATGCGCGTCGCGCACGGCGTCCGGCACCGGCTCGGAGAGACCCCAGGAGACGAGCCGATCCGGGCCAAGCGCCGCCAGACCGTCCCCGGCCACCGACCGGGTCGGGCCGGCATCCAGCCCACCGGCGATCATCGCAAGACCGGCCTCGATCGCCGCCTCGACGATCGGCCGGTACAGGGCGAAGTCGGGCCAGCCCCCGGCCTCCCAATCGGCGGCGGCCGCAAAACCCAGCGGATCGCGGGCCTGAGGGCCGGCCGCCCAGGCGTCGAGCGCGGGCTGGCGGTCGCGTCGGACCATCTCCCAGACGACCGCCGGGCGGCGGCCGGCCTCGGTCATGGCGCGCAGCAGGGCGGCCTGGGCCGCATGGTGGTGCGGGTTGTCATGGGTCTCGCCCAGCAGGACGAGATCGGCCCGGGCGAGCGCGGCATCGACCGCCGACCGCGACGCCGGCGTGCCGTCGCCATGTTCCCAGGCGGTATCGGCCCAGGCAGCCGGGGCGAGGAGGAGCATGAGCAGGGCGAGCAGTCGGTGCATGCCCGACAAGATAGGTCGGTTCAGGCGGTCCGCATCCCCCAGCGCAGATACGGCCGCTTCGCCCCGCCGACGGTGGCGGTGACGATCTTCTGGGCATAGCCGCCGCGGCCGGCCTCGTGCACCTGCTCGACCACCTCCGGCGCGGCGTCGCCAATGGCGAAGGCCTCCTCGATCGGCCGGCCGGCCATCAGCGGGTGCTGGGGCAGGCCGAGGGCCTTCAGGATGGTCGGCGAGACGTCGATCGTGCCGCTGGGCGTGGCAATCTCGACGCCCTTGCGGAAGCTGTCGCCGCCGAGGAAGAGGCAGTGGTTCAGCTCGCGCCTGTTCAGGCCGCCATGCATGCCGCCGCCGAGCGGGATGTCCGGATTGTCGGCCAGGATGACGCCGGGCAGCCCGCCCTCACTGTCGCGGTCCCAGGAGCGCAGGGTGAAGGCGACGTCGGCGGCGCGCGGGCTGTCCCAGTTCACCACCGAGATCGGCAGGGTACCGTCGTCGCCCAGATCGGCCCGGGTCATGATCGGGCCGCACCAGTCCTGCGCCTGCAGCGTCTCCACCAGCCGCTTCACCAGGGCCGGGTCGCGGTCGCGCACGGCAATATGGGCGGAATAGCCGGACTTGAGCGCGTAGTCGACATCGGGGCCGAGCGCCTTGCCGACCTTCAGGCCTTCCTTGGTCAGCGCCTCGGCGACGCTGAACTGGCCTTCCACGGTGACATGGCCGTGGTCGGACATCGCGATGATGTTCCAGCCCTCCTCGCGGCCCTGCGTCTTCCACCAGTCTAGAATTCGGCCGAACCCGGCATCCACCGCGCCGATGGCGCTCTGGCCGTCGCCGCTGGCGAGGCCGCGATAGTGGTAGGACAGGTCCGGCTCGTTCAGCCACAGCACGCAGGCGTCCGGCTTGTGGTCGGGGATGGTGTGCTCCAGCAGCACCGTCACCGCCCAGTCGGCGACCGCGCTGTTCGGGAAGACCTGCTGCGGCACTGGGCCGAACCGCTCGACCACCTTGGCGAATTGGGCGGCCGGGGTGGAGATCGCGTCGCCCCAGATCGACAGGACCGGCTGGTTAAGCTCGGCGGCCCGTCCCGCGAGCAGGCGGGCGTTGCCGACCTTGCCGGTGGTGACGGCGGCGAATTTGCGACCGGCCCCCCACAGGATCTCGCTCAGGTGATGGGCCGCGATCAGCCGGCCGTAGACCCGGTCGGCGGCGCGCATGCGCTCGTCGTCGGAGGTATCCATGGCCGAGGAGAATCCGAGGGCCGGATCGTAGAAGGCGTTCGCCATGATCCCGTGGCCGGCCGGCGGATGGCCGGTCATCGACGTGGTCACCTGCACCCGCGTCTCGCTCGGGAAGGCCGAGGCCGTGTTGCGCATCCACACCCCGCCGGTGGCGAAGCCATGGATGTTCGGGGCCTGGTTCGGCGTGACGTGATCGGGGCGCATGCCGTCGAAGACGACGACCAGGACTTTCTGCGCAGGCATGGGGACACTCCGGAGATCGGCAGGATGCAGGGGAGTATCCTATTACACCGCAAGCATGACCGTCCGGTGACACACCGCGGCACCCAGGGTTTGTGCCAGGGTTATTGGGGCGCTTCGCCCTCCGGCGCGCGCAGGGCGGCCAGCGACTCGCGCACGGTGGTCAGCAGCTCGCGCTCGCGCTCGGTGTCGATCGAGATCGACGCGGTCATGCCGGCCCTTAGGATCGGGCGACCCTCCACCGGTTCGATATCGATCCGCACCGGGATGCGCTGCACCACCTTCACCCAGTTGCCCGAGGCGTTCTGTGGCGGCAATACCGCGAACTCTGCCCCGGTGGCCGGCGCAATGGACGTGATCCGCGCCTTCCAGGTCACGTCCGGATAGGCGTCGATCCCGACCTCCACCACCTGGCCCTCGCGCACATGGGTGAGCTGGGTCTCCTTGAGGTTCGCCACCACCCAGGTGTCGTCCGCCTCGATCAGGCCGAAGGCGGGGTCGCCCTCCTCCAGCCACTCGCCCGGCTCCAGATGGACCTGGGTGACGATCCCGTCGGCGGGGGCGCGGATCTCGGTATAGCCCAGATGCAGCTCGGCGATCTCGCGGGCGGTCTGCGCCTCGATATATTTCGGATGCAGCTCGACGGACCGTTCCGGGTCGCCGCCAAGCTCGGCCAGCACGGTGCGCACCTTCTCTTCCAGGGCGCGGACTCGCTGGCGGGCGGACGCGACCTCGAATTCGGCCTCGTCCAGCCGGGCCTCGGTGGTGACGCCGCGTTTGTTGAGCTGGCGCTGCCGATCGGCTTCCCGGGCGTAATAGCTGACGGTCTCCCGCGCCTCGTCGATTTCGGCCTGGACCTGATGGAACTCGGCCCGCTTCGCCTCGACTTCCTGGCGCACGGTCATCATCCGCGCCTCGGCCGATTTCAGCTCCAGCCAGTGCGGGTCGGGATCCATCCGGAACAGCAGGTCGCCGGCCTTCACCCGCTGGTCGTTGCGCACGAAGACCTCGGTCACCCGGCCGTCGATATCGGTCGAGATGGCGATGATGTGCGCCTTCACATACGCGTTCTCGGTGGTCACGAACCGGCCGGTGACGGCGTAGAGGTAGGACGCGCCGACCAGGGCCAGGACCGGGATCACCACCAGCAGGACCAGACGCTTGACCCAGCGGCCGCGGCGGCGCCTCGGCCGGGCGCTATGGGCGGTAATCGGACCGTCTTCGGAGGGCACGACGCCCTGGCCGCCGCCGGGATTGGCGTCGTCCTTCTTCCCCATGTCAGTCATCGGCCGCCTCCGCCTGGGCGGCGGGGCCCGCCAGTTCGTCGAAGGCGTAGAGGTTCGCCTTGATCTTCAACAGGGTGTCGATGAACGCCTCGTGCTCCTCGCGGCTCAGCCCCTTCATGGCGTCGCTGCGGATATCGGCGGCGATGCCGCGCAGTTCGCGCATCAGCCCCTGCACCGTGTCGGTCAGCACCACGCGCTTGATCCGGCGGTCGACCGGATCCGGCCGGCGCTCCACCCAGCCCTTGTCCTCGAGCCGGTCAAGCAGGCGGCCGAGCGTGGCCTTCTCCAGCTCCATGAAGGCGGCGAGTTCGGACTGGGCCATGCCCTCCTTGGCGTAGAGCGCGGTCAGCACCCACCATTGGGAGCGGGTCAGCCCCAGCTCCTTGCCGCGGCGATCAAACGCGACCCGCATCAGTCGGGCGACGTCGTGGACGAGGAACCCGAAGTTCCGGTGCAGGTCGGTACGTTCCATGGCGGGCAAATATAGTTGTCATGACAACCGTTGCCAAGCAGATCATAGACGACCGCGACGAGTCGCTTGGCGATGACTGCCCAGCGTGCCAGAAGTCGCGGAGTCACCGCAAAGCACTCGTTCCGAAGCGCGGTTAATTCCCTCGCTTGAAACAGGTATAGTGCGGTCCAACGTCAAGGATGAGCGGACAGTCCCTCCCGGGACAGCGCCGCCGACACGGGAGGAGCAGAGGATGCCGGATACGTCCTTCTCGCCGCGGCCGGCCCAGCCGGACCTCGATCCGATCTGGTCCTCCCTGCGGGCGGATGCGGACAAGACCGCCCAGGACGAGCCTGCGCTCGCCAGTTTCCTGCATGCCACGGTGCTCGCCCACGACACGCTGGAACACGCGCTGGCGTTTCACCTGTCCCAGAAGCTCGGGTCGGAGGCGATCTCCGCTCTGTCCCTGCGTCAGACCGTGGACACGGCGGTGCATGGCGACGCGACGGTGGGGGCGGCGGTGCGCGCCGACCTGTCGGCGGTGTTCGAGCGCGACCCCGCCTGCAACAGCTATCTGGAGCCGTTCCTGTACTACAAGGGTTTCCAGGCGATTCAGGCCTACCGGGTGGCCCATTGGCTCTGGGGGCAGGGCCGTCAGGCGCTGGCCTTCTACCTGCAGTCCCGGATCTCCGAGGTCTATGGCGTCGACATCCACCCCGCCGCCCAGATCGGCCGCGGCATCATGATCGACCACGCCACCTCGGTCGTGGTCGGCGAGACCGCGGTGATCGAGGACGAGGTGTCGATGCTGCACAACGTCACCCTCGGCGGCACCGGCAAGGAGACCGGCGACCGGCACCCGAAGATCCGCCGCGGCGCCCTGCTCGGCGCGTCGGCGACGGTGCTGGGCAATATCGAGGTCGGGGAGTGCTCCCGCGTGGGGGCCGGCAGCGTGGTGCTGAGCGACGTGCCGCCGCACTGCACGGTTGCCGGCGTGCCGGCCAAGGTGGTGCGCGGCAGCAACTGCGACCAGCCGGCCCTGTCGATGGATCATCGCTTCGTGAAGTGAAACCGGCCGTTGCTGCGCCCGTATCGCAGCGCAGCATATTCGGCATCTTGTCGCCGGCTCGCGGTGCTGCTTTGGTTTCACCGCCATGAACGATCATTCACCTAACGTCTTCGACGTCGTCATCATCGGTGCCGGGATCTCCGGCATGTACCAGCTCCACAAGCTGCGGGGGCTCGGCCTGAAGGTCATCGTGCTGGAGGCCGGCACCGGCGTCGGCGGCACCTGGTACTGGAACCGGTACCCGGGGGCGCGCTTCGACAGCGAGAGCTACTCCTACGCCTATTCCTTCGACCAGGAACTGCTGGACGAATGGGACTGGTCGGAGCATTTCGCCGCCCAGCCGGAGACCCTGCGCTACCTGAACCACGTCGCCGACAAGCTCGACCTGCGGCGCGACATCCGTTTCAACGCCCGGGTCTCGGCCGCGGATTACGACGAGGGCGACCAGTCCTGGACGGTGACCCTGGAAGACGGCGACCGCTACACCGCCCGCTTCATGGTCACCGCGATCGGCCCGCTCTCCTCGCCCACCATGCCGCTGATCCCCGGCATCGACGATTTCAAAGGCGAGAGCTTCCACACCGGCCTCTGGCCGAAGGGGCCGGTGAGCTTCGAGGGCAAGCGAGTCGCCGTCATCGGCACCGGGGCGACCGGCGTGCAGACCATCCAGGAGGTTGCGAAGACGGCCAAGACCCTGACCGTCTTCCAGCGCCGGCCGAACTGGTGCGCGCCGCTGCACAACGCCAAGATCACGCCGGAGGAGCAGCCGGCGCTGAAGGCGCGTTATCCGGAGATTTTCCAGCGCTGCCGCGAGACCTTCTCCTGCTTCCTGCACACCCCCGATCCGCGCAGCGCCCTGGAGGTGTCGGAGGCCGAGCGCGAGGCGTTCTGGGAGCAGCGCTACAACGAGCCGGGCTTCGGCATCTGGCAGGGCAATTTCCGCGACGTTCTGGTCGACCGCACCGCCAACCGGATGCTGTCGGACTTCGTCGCGAAGAAGATCCGCGAGCGGGTGAACGACCCGGCGGTGGCCGAATTGCTGATCCCCAAGGATCACGGCTTCGGAACCCGCCGCGTGCCGCTGGAGACGAAATACTACGAGGTCTACAACCAGCCGAACGTGCGCCTGGTCGACGCGCTCTCCACCCCGATCGAGCGGATCACGCCGACCGGCCTGGAGACGGCTGAAGAGGCGTTCGCGTTCGACATGATCATCTACGCCACCGGCTTCGACGCCATCACCGGCAGCTTCGACCGGATCGATATCCGCGGCGAAGGCGGCCAGACCCTGAAGGAGCGCTGGAAGGGCGGGCCGAAGACCTTCCTCGGCGTGATGGTGGAGGGCTTCCCGAACATGTTCATGCTGGTCGGGCCCCATACCGCGCTCGGCAACATCCCGCGCAGCATCGAATACAATGTCGAGTGGGTGACCGGCCTGATGGCGCATATGCGCGACCGGGACCTGACTTTCGCCGCCACGACCGGCGAGGCGGTGGCCGACTGGACCGAGACCGTGCGCAAGGCCGGCGAGGGGCTGCTGTCCAACGAGGTCGACAGCTGGATGACCGGTGTGAACCGCAATGCCGGCAAGACCGAACGCATCCTGGCCCGCTACAGCGGCAGTGCCGTCGCCTACCGCGAACGCTGCGATGCGGTGGCCCGGGACGGATACCGCGAACTGCGTCTCGGCTGAGGCGGAACGCACCGGTCGCGCGATCCGAGCCTGGCGGAATGGATCTGTCGCGCCTTTCGCGGCTGCGGGACCGTCCCGTTCTTTCTGATCCTTGTTGATTGAAATCAATGGATTCCAGGGCGCTGCCGGTATCTATTGGGGCCAGATCAACCGTATCAGACGAGGCTGCCCATGGCCGCTTTCCGGACCGAGACCGTGCTGGACGTGCACCACTGGACCGACACGCTGTTCAGTTTCCGCACGACCCGCGATCCCGCCTTCCGTTTCGAGAACGGCCAGTTCGCCATGATCGGGCTGGAGGTCGACGGCAAGCCGCTGGTGCGCGCCTATTCCCTGGCCAGCGCCAATTACGAGGAGGACCTGGAGTTCTTCTCGATCAAGGTGCCGGACGGACCGCTGACCTCGCGCCTGCAGCACCTCGCCGTCGGCGACAAGGTGCTGGTCGGCAACAAGCCCACCGGCACGCTGCTGACCGAGAACCTGCTGCCGGGCAAGGTGCTGTACATGCTATCGACCGGCACCGGCCTCGCCCCGTTCCTGTCGCTGATCAAGGACCCGACGGTCTACGAGAAGTTCGACCGGGTGGTGCTGGCCCATGGCTGCCGCTACGCCTCGGAGCTGGCTTATGGCGACCTGCTGCGTAAGGACCTGAAGGACCATCCGCTGGTCGGCGAACAGGTGCAGACCCAGTTCTCCTACTACCCGACGGTCACCCGCGAGGATTACGACCCGCGCGGCCGGATCAGCGACCTGATGCGTCAGGGCAAGCTGTTCACGGACCTCCGCCTGTCGCCGCTGCACCCGGACAATGACCGGCTGATGCTGTGCGGCAGCCCGGCGATGCTGGACGAGATGACCGACTGGGTCGAGGGCCTGGGTTTCGCCATGGGCAACAACTCCGCCCCCGGCAGCTATGTGATCGAGAAGGCGTTCGTCGAGCGCTGAGACTTCGACTATCCGGCCCTGACGTCCGGGCCGGCGCGGCGATTTGAAGGGCAGCTTGCGGCCGCGTCACCAACCGCTAAAGCGCCACGGGGTGCGTCTCCGTGGGCCCGACACCTATTGGAGGTGCCCATGCGCGCGCGCCAGGACTCCCACTACGACGTCGCCCAGGCTCCCGAGCCCCTCGACCGCAAGGCCGCCCGCCTGCAGAGCCGATATGGCGGGCTGCAGGGTGCGGAGCTGCTGCGACCGCTGCTGCGCGACGCGTTCCCCGGCCGTGCGGCCCTGACCTCGTCCTTCGGGGCGGAGGCGGCGGTCCTGCTGCACATGGTGTCCGAGATCGACCCGGCGACGCCGGTCCTGTTCCTCGATACCGGCAAGCTGTTCGACGAGACCCTGGCCTATCGCGACGCCCTGGTCGCCCGGCTCGGGCTGACCGACGTACGCAGCCTTGCGCCGGCGTCCTATGAGCTCGCCGCCCTCGACCCGGAGGGCGACCTGCACGAGACGGCCCCCGACCAGTGCTGCTTCGTGCGCAAGGTCGCCCCGCTGGACCGCGGACTCGCCGGGTTCGAGGCCTGGATCACCGGCCGCAAGGCGTATCAGAGCGCGGGTCGGGCCGGACTGAAGCCGATCGAGCTGTCCGACGGGCGGATCAAGATCAACCCGCTGCTCGGCTGGCGGCCGGCGGATATCGACGCCTACATGGAAAGCCACGGCCTTCCGCCCCATCCTCTGTTGGCCCAGGGCTATCTGTCGATCGGCTGCGCCCCCTGCACCGACCGGACCTGCGCCGGCGAGGACCCGCGGGCCGGCCGCTGGCGGGGCCGCGGCAAGACGGAATGCGGCATCCACGGCGCGCGCGGCGCCGCCGGGGCCTTGTCGGGAACGAAGACGGCAGAAGGAGAGGGAGCATGACCGACGGTCCGCGAACATCGCGCAAGCGCTCGCTTGCCAAGACGCTCACCTGGCGGGTGACGGCGACGTTCGACACCTTCCTGATCAGCCTGTTCATCACCGGCAGCTTCGCCTGGGCGAGCTCCATCGCCAGCCTCGAGGTGCTGACGAAGATGGCCCTGTATTACGGCCATGAGCGGGTGTGGGACCGCTTCCAGTGGGGCGCCAACTGACGGGCCGTCAGATCAGCCCGTTGGATTTCAGGAAGGCCTGCAGCTTGTCCTGTTGCGCCGTGGTCAGCGGCCAGGCCGACGGAGGACGGGTCGGGCCGCAATCCATGCCGAGCGCCTGCAGCGCCGCCTTCACCCCGGTGACGTTGGTGCCGTTCAGCTCCTCCGCGCGGATGTCCTCGAAGGCGCGCATCTCGCGGATCAGCCTGCCGGCGGTGTCGTAGTCGCCGCCGTCCAGGGCCTTGTGGATCGCCACCGAACGCTCCGGCCAGACGTTGATCAGCCCGGAGGTGAAGCCGCGCGCGCCGACCGCGTAGAACGGCGGGGCCCAGACCTCGGCCAAGCCGCCGACCCAGGTGATGGAGGGATCGCAGGCGGCCATGGCCTCGGCCAGCTTCATCGGGTTCGGCGTCGCCCATTTCACGCCCTTCACGCCCGGCAGGCCGCACAGCTCGGCGATCGCCTTGGTGCCGATGGCGTCGTTGCGCAGGTACAGCATGATCGGCAGGCCGTCGGCCGCGTCGGAGACGGCGCGGACATAGTCGACCACCCCGCGCGGGGCGACGAAGGGATCCGGCGGCTGGTGGATCATCAGGGCGCTCGCCCCGGCCTCGGCCGAGACCTTGGCCAGGCGGCAGGCATCGCGGATTCCGCGCCCGACGCCCGCCAGCAGCGGCGCGCGGTCGCCGACCAGCCCCGCCACCTCGCGCACCATGGTGCAGGCCTCGTCGGTGGTCAGGGCGTAGAACTCGCCGGTATTGCCGTTGACGACGGGCATGTGGACCCCGGCGCCGAGCACCCGGTCGACGATCGGCGCCAGCTTCGCCGGGGCGATCTCGCCGTCGCCGTCATAGGGCGTGACCAGGATGCCGGAGATGCCCGACAGGGCGCGGTCGAGATCGTGTTTCATGGTCGTCCTCCCGGTTTTCGCCATCACTACAATCCCGGCGGCCCGGCGTCACCCCTTGCGCTGCCGATCAGGGGCCGGGCGGTCGCTTCGGACGGCGCAGGAACAGGACGGCCGGGATCAGCGCGACGAACACGATCGCCAGGGTCGTGAAGTCCTGCAGGAAGGACTGCAGCTCGGCCTGCTGGCTGACGGTCCGGGCGATCACCGCGAGCGCCATCTGATGGGCGTCGGCGGGCGGCGCCCCGTTGGCGATCAGCCCCCGTTCGATCTCGCCGACCCGGGCCAGGTAGTCGGGGTCCAGGGCGGAGACATGGCCGATCAGGTCGGTCCGGTTGGTCTGCGAGCCCCGGGCCAGCCAGGTGGAGAGCAGGGCGATGCCCACGCTGCCGCCGAGGTTGCGCGACAGGTTGATCAGGGCGGCCGCCTGATTGTTCTTGCCCGGCGGCAGGCCGATATAGGCCATGGACGAGATCGGGATGAACAGGAAGCCGAGGCCGGCGGCCTGGATCATGCGGGCATGGGCGATGGTCCAGAAGTCGGCGTCCAGGGTGAAGCCGCTCATCAGGATCAGCCCGGTGGCCGAGCAGGCCAGGCCGAAGACGATCAGGTAGCGCGCGTCCACCACGCCGACCAGCCGGCCAACGATCGGCATCGCCGCCATGATCATGAACCCGCCCGGCGACAGCACCATGCCGGCCTGCATCGCTGTATAGCCGTAGAGCGACTGGACGAAGAGCGGCAGCAGGGCGGTCGAGCCGAGCAGCACGAAGCCGAGCATGAACATCATCGCATTGGCGAGCGCGAAGTTGCGGTCGCGCAGCAGGGACAGGTCGACGATCGGGTCGTCGCTGGCCAGTTCCCACCACACGAAGGCGACCAGGCCGACCACCGCGATCACCGCCATGACCAGGATGAAATGGGAGGTGAACCAGTCCTCCTCCTGCCCCTTGTCCAGCATCACCTGCAGGCAGCCGAGGCCGAGGGCCAGCAGGGCGAAGCCGATATAGTCGATCCGGATGCCGGCCGCCCGGCGGCGCTTGACCTCTTCCTTGGCGGCCTCCGGATCCTCGATCAGTGCCTCGACCAGCAGCCAGAGGACGATGGAGACCGGCACGTTGACCAGAAAGATCCAGTGCCAGGAGAAATTATCGGTGATCCAGCCACCCAGGGTCGGTCCGATGGCCGGGGCGAAGACCACCGAGATGCCATACATGGCGAAGGCCATGGCCCGCTGATGCGGCGGGAAGGTGTCGGCCAGGATCGCCTGGCTGACCGGCTGCAGCCCGCCGCCGGTCAGGCCCTGCAGGGTGCGGGCCAGGATCAGAAGCTCCAGGGTCGGCGCCAGGCCGCAGAGCAGCGAGGCCACGCCGAACCCGGCGATGCACATCATGTAGAACTTCTTGCGCCCGATCACCGTCGACAGCCAGCCGCTCAGCGGCAGGACGATCGCGTTCGTCACCAGATAGGAGGTCAGGATCCAGGTGGACTGGTCGCGCGACGCGGACAGGCTACCGGCGATATGCGGCAGGGCGACGTTGGCGATGGAGAGGTCGAGCACTTCCATGAACGCGGCCATCGCCACGACCGGGGCGATGATCCACGGATTGACCTTGCGCCGCCCACCGGCCGGAGAGGCGGCGTCGCTCATTCCGTTGCGGACCCTTCACCGTCCACATGAACGGTCGGGATCACCGACATGCCCAGCGACAGCGGGCGCTGCGGATCGAGCCCGTCGGTGATCACGATCTTCACCGGCACGCGCTGCACCACCTTCACGTAGTTGCCGGTCGCGTTCTCGGTCGGCAGCAGGCTGAAATAGGCGCCGGTGCCCCGGCCGATCGTGTCGACCCGTCCGTGCAGCGCCAGGTCCGGATAGGCGTCGACCGCGATATCGACCCGCTGGCCGACCCGCATGTCGGTGAGCTGGGTCTCCTTGAAATTGGCGACGATCCAAGGCTGGCCGAAGACCAGGGAGGCGAGCGCCTGGCCGGTCTGCACGAGCTGGCCGACCACCACCGACTTCTTGGTGACGGTCCCGTCATGGGCGGCGACGATCCGAGTGTGGTCGAGGGCGACCCGGGCGGCGCGCAGGGAGGCCTCGGCCTCGCGCACGGCGGCCCTGGCGGCGTCGCGCTCGGCCTCGCGGGCGGCGATCTCGCGGCGGGCGGCCTGCACGGTCTCTATGGCCGCCTCGGCCCGGCGCACCTCGGCGACGGCGGCAGCGACGGCGCTGTGGGAGGCCTTGACCTGGGCGCCGGTGGTGCGCGCCCGGGCCTCGGCGGTCTCGAGCCGCTGCTTGGAGGCGAAGTCGGCGCGGCTGAGCTGGCGGTAGCGGGTCGCGTCGGCGGCGGCCTGGCTCGACTCCGCCTCGGCGGCGGTCACATCGGCCTGGCGCTGGGCCAGCGTGCTCTCCGCCAGGTCCCTGGCCGCCTGCGCCTCTGCCAGTCGGGCATCGGTATCGGCCTCGCTATAGGACAGGTCGGCCTCGGCCCGGGCGGCGTCCGCATGGGCGCGAACCAGGGCGGCTTCGGCCTCGGCGACCCGGGCCTCGGCATCGGCGGATTCGATCTCGACCAGTACCGCGTCCTGCTTGACCGCCGAGCCCTCGGCGAAATGCACGGCGATCACCCGGCCGGTGACCTCGCTGGCGATGAGCTGGGTGTCGCCGTCGACGAAGGCGTTGTCCGTCTCCTCCTTGCCCAGCCCGTGCCACCACCAGAAGCCGCCCGCAGCGCCGGCGACGATCAGGAAGGCGGCCAGGAACATCACCCGACGGCGCTTCTTCGAGCTGCTGCTGAAGGGCGGTTCCGCATCGGCCTCGCGGGCCTCGTTCGGCGACTGGGCGTCCACCGGGCGACTCCATGATGTGAAACGAATTCGAGGGACATGCAACTGAACTGAACCGTTCAGTTTTGTATTGCGCACACATGGAAGATCAATTACGCCCCGTCAAGCTTCATCCGCAGGGACGGCCATGCCAAGACGCGCCGACGGTTCACGCACCCCTCCGAAAAATTCCCTGCAGATTCCCTGTAAATCGGAGGATGACGGCCAGGATCCCAAGACCCGGCAGATCCTGAACGCCGCCGCCGCCGCCTTCATGGAGCATGGCTTCGGCCCGGCTTCGGTCGACCTGATCGCCCGCAATGCCGGGGTGTCGAAAGCCACCGTCTACACCCGTTTCGCCTCCAAGGAGGCGATGTTCGAGGCGGTGGTGGAGCGCGAGCGCCGGCGCCGGCACCTGGACGACGTGCTGACCGACAGCCACCCGGATTTCGAGACCCGGCTGCGGGCCTGGGCGGCGGGGATGGTCCGGGTCTTCACCGATCCGATCACCACCAAGGTCTACCGGATGGTGGTCGCGGAGAGCCCGCGCTTCCCCGAGCTCGGCCGGGCGTTCTACCGCTCCGCGCCCATGGCCACCCGGGAATGTCTCGCCCGCCAGCTCGAGCTCCATGGGGCGGAGGCGGGGCTGGCGATCGACGATCCGATGCAGGCGGCGGCCGATTTCATCGGCCTGCTGCGCGGCGACCTGCAGCTTCGCGTGCTGCTGGATGTGGAGCACCAGCCGGACGCCAACCGGATCGACGCAGTGGTCGACCATGCGGTGAGGCTGTTTCTGCGCGCCTACCGGACCTAGAGCGTCGGCGCGGTGAAGCCCGCAACGCCCTCCTTCTCCAGCCAGGCGGCGACCCGCAGGCACAGGTCCTCCCGCCAAGGGGCGGCGATCACCTGAACGCCGATGGGCAGGCCGTCGCGCCGGACCGGCACGGCGCAGACCGGCAGGCCAATGGCCGAGATCGGCTGGGTGAACATCCCGATATTTGGCCGGGTCAGCATTTCGCGCCCTCGGATCGTCACCGTCCGGCAGCCGATCTCAGGGGCCGGGAAGGGCGTGGCCGGGGCGATCAACACATCCACCTCGGCGAACACCTCTGCGAACTGCGCGCGGTACCAGGCGCGGACCTGCTGGGCGCGGGCGTACCAGGGGCCGGGCAGCATCGCCCCGGCCAGGAACCGGTCGCGGGTGTCCGGGTCGAAATCGTCGCGGCGGCTCCGCAGGTTCTTCAGGTGCAGGGCGGCACTCTCCACATTGGTGATCACGAAGGCAGCGGCCCGCCCCTCTGCCACGCCCGCCACCTCGACGGTTCGTGTCGCCCCCAACGCCCCGGCGGCTGCGCGCACCGCCGCGTGCGCTTCCGGCATGCCCTCGGTGTCGAAATAGCCGCCCAGGGTGGCGATGCGCAGCCCGGCGATGCCGGCGTCGAGCGACCTGAGGACCGGTTCGACCGGCCGTCCGGCACAGGCGAGATCGCCGTCGGCCGGCCCCTGCATCGCGTCATAGGCCAGGGCGAGGTCGCGCACCGAGCGGCCGAAGGGCCCCAGATGATCCAGGCTGTCGCAGAACGGGAAGCTGCCCGCCCGGGTCAGCCGGCCATAGGTCGGCTTCAGCCCGAACACCCCGCAGAAGGAGGCCGGTACCCGGATCGACCCGTTGGTGTCGGAGCCCAGGGTCAGCGCCGCCAGCCCCGCCCCCGCCGCCGCACCACTGCCCGAGGACGAGCCGCCGGCCATGCGCGTTGTGTCGTGCGGGTTGCGGCAGGCGCCGTCATGGGCGTTCTCGCCGGTGAAGTCATAGGCGTATTCGCCCATGTTCAGCCCGCCGATCAGCACCGCACCGGCGGCGGTCAGCCGCTCGATCAGCACCCCGTCGCGGGTCGCTGGAGCCAGGTCGCGGTTGATCTTCGACCCGGCTCTCGTCGGCAGACCCTGGATATCGAACAGGTTCTTCACCGCGACCGGCACGCCGGCCAGCATCGGAAGCGGCTTGCCGGCGACCCGGTCGGCGTCGATCGCCCGGGCCTGAGCCAGGGCGCGCTCGGCGGTGACGTCGGTGAAAGCGTTGACCACCGGGTTCACCGTGGCGACACGGTCCAACGCGGATCGGACCACCTCCTCGGCGGTGATGGTGCCGGTTGCGACCGCCTCGGCGACCTGCCAGGCCGGGGCGAAGGGATCGAGGCCGGTCACTTCGGCCGCTCCGCATCGTAGACAGGCGCGAGCGCCAGGGTTCCCTCCGGCACCGGTGCGGCCTCCAGCAGCTCTGCCATCTCCCGGGCGATGGCGAGGAACGGGATCACCGCGGCGATCCGCTCCTCATCCAAGTCCAGGCCCAGCATCGGGGCGGCAGCGCGAATGTAGGTGTCGGCATCGAAATCGGCGGCGGCCATGCGGTCCTCGGTGTTGAGAAAGGGGTCAGGCGGGCGGCGGGAGCAGGCTTACATGGGCGGCGACCACCCGCCAGCCTTCCGGCATGCGGACCCAGGTCTGGCTCTGGCGGCCCATCCGGCCATTGGAGAGCCGGCGGTACTCGGTGAAGGCGGTGGCGTGGTCGCGTCCGAAGGTGGTGATGACCGTGCGGGTCAGCTCCCGGGCGATGTCGCTGACGTCGCGGGCGCTGCGGTAGCCGGCGATCTCGCCATAGCCGTACAGCGCCTCCTGCGGGCCGTAGCGGACCGTCTTCTCCGCTTCCCAGAACAGCTCGTTCAGCACGGCGATGTCGTTCGCCATCAGCGCCGCCTCGTAGCGGTGGAAGGCCGCCGTCACCTCGGCCAGAACCTCAGGGATGTCGATTTCCACGCCCGCGCTCCTACTCGGCCGCCTTGGCGAGAGCGGGCATGGCGGAGATCTCGGCCGGTGGCATCGGTGTGGCGTCGAGCAGGCTGCGGGTATAGGGGTCTCGCGGCGAGTGCATCACCGCCTCGGCCGTGCCTTCCTCCACCACCTTGCCCTGGCGCATCACGATCACCCGGTCGCAGAGCAGGCGGACGACGTGCAGGTCGTGGCTGACGAACAGATAGCTGACGCCCAGCTTCGAGCGCAGCTCCGCCAGCAGATTCAGCACGATCGCCTGGATCGACACATCCAGGGCGGCGGTCGGCTCGTCCAGGATCAGCAGCCGGGGCCGCGAGGCGAGCGCCCGGGCGATGCCGACGCGGGCCTTCTGGCCGCCGGAAAGCTGGTGCGGGAAGCGGTCGAGCAGGGTCAGCGGCAGGCCGACCTGGGTCGCCAGCTCCTCCACCCGCCCGGCCGGCTTCTCGTCGGTCAGTCGGCGGATCGGATCGGCGATCGCCTGGCGGGCGGTGAAGCGCGGGTTGATGCTGTCGGTGGCGTCCTGGAACACCATCTGCAGGCTGCCGCGCCGAGGATCGCGGGCGAACTTGGCGGCCGGGGTGTCGGTCATCGGCTTGCCGTCCAGCAAGATCTCGCCGCTGGTCGGATCGAGCAGCCGCATGACCATGGAGGAGGTGGTGGACTTCCCGCAGCCGCTCTCGCCGACCAGGCCCAGGGTCTCGCCCTCGCGGATCTCGAAGGAGATGCCGTCGACCGCGACGGATTCCGACGCCCCCTTGCCGAACACCTTGCGCAGGTCGCGGACCTGCAGCAGTGGGGCGCCCAGGACCGGCCGGGCCGGAGAGGGCACCGGCGGCTCCACCAGGTCGCCGACCTCCGCACCCGGCCGGGGCGTGGCGCGGATCAGCTTGCGGGTATAGGCGTCCTTCGGGTCGGCGAAGAGGCTCTTGGGCTCGCCCGCCTCCACCACGGCGCCGTCCTTCATGACGACGATCTTGTCGCAGTATTCGGCGGCGAGGCCGAGGTCGTGGGTGATCAGGATGGAGCTCATGCCCCGGCTCTTGGTCAGCTCGGCCAGCAGGTCCATCACCACCTTCTGGGTGGTCACGTCGAGGCCGGTGGTCGGCTCGTCGGCGATCAGCAGCCGCGGGTCGCAGGCCAGCGCGATGGCGATCACCACCCGCTGGCACATGCCGCCCGACAGCTCGAACGGATAGGCGTTGTAGCGCGCCTCCGGATCGGCGATCCGCACCGCCCGCAGCGCCTCGATCGCCTTGGCCCTGGCGGTGGAGCGGGTGGCGCGGTTGTGGCGGCGCAGCACATCCTCGATCTGATGGCCGACCTTGCGGATCGGGTTCAGGGCGGCGCGCGGGTTCTGGAACACCATGGAGATCTCGCGGCCGCGCATCTCCCGCATCTCGCGGTTCGACAGGCCGGTCAGGTCGATCCCGTCGAAGGTGATCTGGCCGCCGGCGATGCGGCCGCTATGCTCCAGGATGCGCATCACCGCGTAGGAGCTGACCGACTTGCCCGACCCGCTCTCGCCGACGATGCCGAGCGTCTCGCCCTTGGCCAGCGAGAAGCTGACCCCGCGTACCGCGTTCACGGTGCCGCGCCGGGTGGAGAAGGTGACGTTGAGATCCTGGACGTCGAGGAACATGGCCTAGGTCCTTTGCCGGGGATCGAAGATGTCGCGCAGGCCGTCGCCCAGCAGGTTGAAGGCGAAGACGGCGGTCATCAGGGCGAGGCCGGGGAAGAAGGCGAGCCACCATTCGCCGGAGACGACGAAGTTCGCCCCCTCGGCCACCATGATCCCCCACTCGGCGGTCGGCGGACGCACGCCCAGGCCGATGAAGGACAGGCCGGCGGCGTTCAGGATCGCCCAGCCCAGGTTCAGGGAGATCTGCACCATCATCGGCGGCAGGGCGTTGGGGAAGATGTGGAAGGCCAGCACCTGGAGGTCGGTGTTGCCGGACAGCCGGGCGGCCTGGGCGAAGCCGGCATTGCGGCGGATCCGCACCTCGGCCCGGGCGACGCGGGCATAGAACGGCACGTTGATGATGGCGGTGGCGTAGATGATGTTCTCCACCGTGTTGCCCATGGCGGCGACGATGCCCATGGCCAGAACGAAGAGCGGAAAGGCCATGATCGTGTCGACCAGCCGGCCGGTGACGCCGTCGATCCAACCGCCCCAGTAGCCGGCGGCGGAGCCGATGGCAGCACCGACGACGAAGGACAGGGCGACGGCGGCGACCGAGATCATCAGGTCGAGGCGGGTGGCCACCAACACCCGGGAAAACACGTCGCGGCCCAGATTGTCGGTGCCGAACCAGTGATCGGCCGAGGGCGGCTGCAGGGCGCGGGCGGCGTTGGACTCCATCGGGTCGTAGGGGGCCAGCACCGGGCCGAGGATCGCCACCAGCAGGATCAGCGCGAACAACGCGAAGGCGAAGGCGGTGATCGGGTTCTCGCTCAGCACGTAGATCACGTGGTCGAGGAAGCCTCGCTCTTTGACGGCGGGGGCGTCGGGTGTGGTGGCGCTCATGGCCTAGCCCTCCCGGGTGCGCGGATCGACCAGCGTGTAGATGATGTCGATCGCGAGGTTGAGCAGGACGAACAGGATCGCCATGGCGAGCACGAAGCCCTGCACGGCGGCGTAGTCGGAGACCACCAGGGCCTCGACGGCGTAGGAGCCGATGCCGGGCCAGGAGAACACCTTCTCCACCAGCACGTTGGCGCCGAGCATGAAGGAGAAGACCATGCCGAGCGTGGTCACCACCGGCAGCATGGCGTTCTGGAAGGCGTAGCCGAGCACCACCTGCCCCTCGCCGAGCCCGGCGGCGCGCGCCGTGCGGACATAGTCCGAGGACAGGGCCTGCAGCATGGCGGCCCGGGCCATGCGGGCGAGCGGGGCCAGGGTGAACAGGGCGAGCGTGGTCGCCGGCAGGATGAGCTGGCTGAGCGCGCCGAGGGCCGTCTCCACATCGCCGTCGAGCAGGGCGTCGATCACGTAGAAGCCGGTCACGTCCGGCGGCGACAGGTAGACGAAATCGAGCCTTCCGAGCGGCGACGGCGCCCAGCCGAGCAGATAGTAGAAGACATAGACCAGCACGATGCCGGTGAAGAAGGTCGGCAGCGAGACGCCGGCGGTCACCAGGCCGCGGCAGGCATGGTCGATCCAGCTCCCCTGATGCACGGCGGCGGCGATGCCGAGGGGCAGGGCGATGGCGCAGGACAGCAGCAGGGCGGTCAGGGTCAGCTCCAGAGAGGCGGGCAGCCGGCGGGTGAGTTCCTCGACCACCGGCTGGCCGGTCGACAGGCTGTTGCCCAGGTCGCCCTGAAGCAGGTCCGCCACATAGTGCAGGAACTGCACCGGCAGCGGGGCGTCCAGGCCCATGGCGGCCCGGATCTCGGCGATGGAGGCCTCGGTGGCGGCGGGGCCCGCGAAATAGGCTGCCGGATCGCCCGGCAGCATCCGCGTCAGGATGAAGCTGACGATGACCACACCGACCAGGGCCGGAAGGGCCTGCAGGCTGCGGAACAGCACCAGTTTCGTTCGCGGGCCCATTGTCACCTCCCTACCGATGTCACGCCTTGAAGCTGCGGGCGTCGAGCTGGCGGTGGAACCAGTACTCGTAGCCCGACATGTCGCGGGTGCCGACGTTGAGTGCCGGCTGGAACAGGGCGATACGCGGCACCTCGTCCCAGACGATCTCGATCATCCGCTTGATCTTCGGCGCGTAGTCCGGGTGATCGTCCGGGATGTGCAGGGTCGCGTTGGTGAGGGTCTCGATCTCCTCGTTTCGGTAGTTCGAGGAGTTGAAGAGGTGCCCTTCCAGATAGGCCCAGAAGAAGTAGTAGCAGGGGTAGTTCAGCCAGCCGCCGAAGGTCTCCAGATGCAGCGGCAGCCGCTTCTCCACCAGCGAGGCGGTGCGCCAGTTCGCACCCGGGATCTTCTCGATGGTCGCCTTGATGCCGATCTTGGCCAGGTTCTCCTGCACCAGCAGGGCGGTCGGCTCCATCCAGTCGGACTGGTCGAGCGCGATCGACAGCGGCACCTCGAACCCGTCCTTGTACCCGGCCTCCTCCAGCAGGGCCTTCGCCTTGTCCAGATCGGTGGTGTAGGGGAAGGGCTGCGGCCAGGCGATGTCCGACGGCGTGGCCGAGGACCCGCCCCACATGGGCACGCCGCGCTCATAGGCGGCGGTCTGGAAGATGTCGGCGTAGGGTACCGACCAGGCGATGGCCTGGCGCACCTTCTTGTCCTTGAACGGCTCGAAGGTCAGGTTCGGGCACAGGCAGTAGATCGCGTTCTCGATCGGGGTGGAGTGGATCGTCAGCCCGTCGGTGCCGGACAGTTCCTTGGCGTCCTTGTTCGGAATGTCGAAGGACACCTGGATGTCGCCGCGTTCGAACAGGGCCCGGCGGGTGGCTTGGCTCGGCACCTCGCGCACGATCACCCGCTTCACCTCCGGCACCGGGCCCGATGTCCAGTCGTCGTTGCGCTCGTAGACGAGCTGCTGGCCCGGCTCCCAGCGCGCCACCTTGAAGGCGCCCGAGCCGGCCGGGGTGTTGTGCAGGTACTCGGTCGCCCACGGGTCGTCGGCGGTGGCGTTCGCCTTGGCCACCTTGGAGTTGATGACGATCGCCACCGGCACCGCCAAGTCGGGGATGGTCAGCTTGGACGGGCGGATCGTGTGGATCTTGAAGGTGAATTCGTCCACCGCTTCGAACTGCTCCGGCTTCTCCAGGGAGCCGGCCTTCATCTGCACGGTCGGGAAGCCGCCCAGGGTGACGGCGCGGTCGAACGACCACTTCACGTCCTCCGCCGTGATCGGCGAGCCGTCCCAGAATTTCCCGTCCTTGCGCAGCTTGAAGATGATCGCGCTGCCGTCCTCGGTGGTCTCCCAGCTCTCGGCGATCTCCGGCTCGATGACCGAATAGTCGTAGGACAGGCTGCCGTCGGGCAGGGTTTTGGTGCCGAAGCTGACCAGCCGGTCATAGGCGTTCACCGCCACCTGATAGCTCGGCCGGTTGGTGCCGGAGCGGTGTATGTCCAGGCTGTTGATGGTCTGGCCCATGGCCACCACAACCACGCCGTTGGTCGCAGCCGTTGCGGGCAGCGAGCGGATGAAGGGAAGGGAGCCGGCGCCGAGAACGGCCGCCCCTTTCAGAAAATCGCGCCTGCGCATGTGTCTCTCCTCCTGTTCAGTCGTCCAGAGCGTGTCGCGGGTCAGGGAACGGCTCCCTGCCGGTCAGTCGCGGCGGCGAGATAGGCCCGCCAGCCGCCGAAGTCGGTGATGTCGATGGCCCCCTCCAGCCCGGCGGCCTCGCAGATGAAGCCGTTCACGGTGCTGCCGTCGGCCAGGGTCACGGTGCCGATGCCGAGCGGGGCCGGAATGCCGGCCATGAAGGTGCCGAAGCCGGTGCGGGGCAGGGCCCAGAGCTCCAGGGCGATGGATCCGCCCGTTGCGTCGCGCACCAGGCCCGGCCGGAACG
Organism: Thalassobaculum sp.; assembly: GCF_965223715.1. Classification (GTDB taxonomy): domain Bacteria; phylum Pseudomonadota; class Alphaproteobacteria; order Thalassobaculales; family Thalassobaculaceae; genus Thalassobaculum. Next base: position 4,353,505 of record NZ_OZ245012.1, read on the forward strand.
GCGGGCCGCCCGCCAGGCGATAGAGCCGGTAGCCGGGCGCGGTCGAGGCGGTGGCGAGGAAGCGCCCGCCCAGCCGGGTCAGCTCGCCGTTCAGCGGCAGGCCGGACATGTGCGCGCCGACGGCGGCGACGACGATCTCATCGGCACCGGGTACGGGCACCGGCTCATTGACCTTCGGCAGCGCCCAGCCGGTAGCGCCCATGGTGACGCCCGCGCCCTGGTGCAGCTTGGAGGCGAGGGCGGCGGTCAGGCTGTCCTGGCCTGCGCGGGCCAGCAGGGTCACGCTGGCCGGCCGGCCGTCGCTGCGGGTGCCGGTCGGCACGGCGATGCCGCAGAGGCCGAGCAGGTTCACGAAGTTGGTGTAGGTGCCGAGTTTCGAGTTCGGGCCGATCGGGTCGGCCTCCAGGTCGGCGACGGTGAAGAAGGTCGGGATCGTCGGCACGCAGAGCAGGTCGAGGCCGGCCATCGCCGCCTCGCAGGTCCGGCGCAGGGCCTCCATGCGGTAGATGCTGTTGAAGGTGTCGGTGGCGGAGAATTTGGTGGCCGCCCCGACGATCTGTCGGATCACCGGATGGACGGCCTCGGGGTCCTTGTCCATGAGCGGGCCGACCACCGCATGGCGCTCGGCCACCCACACGCCGCCGTAGAGCATCTCGGCGACTTGGTAGAACGGGGTGAAGTCGAGTTCCACGATCTCCCCGCCTTGCGCCTGCACGGCCTCCAGTGCTGCGGCATAGGAGGTGGCCTGGACCTCGTCGTCGAAGAACTTGAGCGAGCCGGCGTCCGGAATGCCGATCTTCAGTCGCGGCGGCAGGGTCCCGAGTTCCGGTGTGGCGACCGGCTTGGAAAAGGCGTCGGCCGGGTCGTGACCGGCGGCGGACTGGAACGCCCGGTAGGCGTCCTCCACCGTCAGCGCGAAGACCGAGATAGTGTCCACGGTCCGGCAGGCCGGCACCAGCCCGCTGGCCGAGAGCGAGCCGACGGTCGGCTTCAGCCCGACGATGTTGTTGAGCGCCGCCGGCACCCGGCCGGAGCCGGCTGTGTCGGTGCCGAGCGCGAAGCTCACCAGCCCGCGGGCCACGGCGACCGCCGAGCCGGAGCTGGAGCCGCCCGGCACGATCTGTGGGTCGAGCGCGTTCTTCGGCACCGGATAGGGCGAGCGCACGCCGACCAGCCCGGTGGCGAACTGGTCGAGATTGGTCTTGCCGATCAGGATAGCGCCGGCCGCCCGCAGCTTCGCGACGGTGAAGGCGTCGACCTCGGCCTCGTAGGCGAAGGCCGGGCAGGCGGCCGTGGTGGTCTCGCCGCCTGCATCGATGTTGTCCTTGATGGCGAAGGGCACGCCCCAGAGCGGTTTGGCCGTCCGGTCGAACGGGCCGAGCCGGGCGGCCTCGGCCAGGGCCTTCTCTGCGTCGATCAGGGTGATGAAGATGCCGGGATCGCCCGCCGTCGCGATCCGCCGGTAGCACTCGGCCACCACCTCGCCCGGCTTGGTGCCGGACTCGTAGGCTGCGTGAAGCGACGCGATGTCGAAGGGCAGGTCCTGAAGGGCGGCGATCGATCCCACTTGGGTCTCCGTAACGCTGTGTGCTGGATGCTTGTCCGGCATTTCGCGGATGCGAAGACGTGTCCGCCCAAGCCGCCGGTTTGGCTTGTCATTCCCCAAATTTCCGCAGAGGCCGGTGCTCCCACACCCTTTCGCATCTGCGATAGGGAAAGCGTGCGGACTGTCAGTGCTGTTGTCTTCTGCTATGATTGCAGCAAGCCGCTGCAGAAAATGCAGCGCTAGAGGAGTCACCGATGCGGCACATGACGACGCTGCTCTATATCGACGCGGTCGCCCGGGCCGGATCGATCCGCAAGGCCGCCGAGACCCTGTCGATCACGTCCACCGCGCTGAACCGGCGGCTCCTGGCGATCGAGGAGGATCTGGGGGTGCCGATCTTCGAGCGGCTGCCCCGGGGCGTGCGGCTGAACAGCGCCGGCGAACTGCTGATCCACCATATCCGCAACCAGATCTCGGACATGGATCGGGTGCGCTCGCAGATCGCCGACCTGGCTGGGGAGCGGCGCGGCCACGTCACCATCGCCTGCAGCCAGGCGCTGCTGCCCTACTTGCCCCGGCAGATCGCCGCCTACCGGCGCGAGCATCCGGGCGTGACCTTCGCCGTGTTCCGCCGCGATCGGGAGGCGGCGGAGCAGGCGCTGGTCGACCACACCGCCGACCTCGCCCTGGTGTTCGAACCGATACGGCTGGCCGAGTTCCAGACCCTGCTCACCGTGCGCCAGCATGTGCATGCGATGTTCTCGCGCCACCATCCGCTGGCGGCCCGGGACATGGTGCGGCTGCGGGAATGCCTGGACTATCCGATCGCCCTGCCGACCCGGGCCTATGGGGTGCGCCACCTGATGGAGCTGGCCCTGGCGGAATCGGCGATCTCCCTCAACCCGGTGGTGGAATCAGACAGTTTCGAGTTCCTGGGCCACCAGGCGATCGCCGAGGGGATCGTGTCGTTCCAGATCCCCATCGGCCTGCCGCCCGGCGGCATGCTGCCGGACATGGTCTCGCGCCAGCTCGACCCCCGCGACGTACCGAGCGGCCTGATCTATATGGGCCAGCTCCGCGGCCGCATCCTGCCGGTGGCGGCGGCCAAGTTCGCGGAGCTGCTGCAGAAGGACCTGGAGACCCAGTACGACTGCAACTAGGGGTCGGTTCTAGACGTTGCCGCCGTCCACCCGGAACTCCTGACCGGTGCAGCCGCGCGAGGCGTCGGAGGCGAGGAACAGCACCATCTCGGCCACGTCCTCCTCCACCATGTCCCGCTTCAGGCACTGGCGCGCGTGGATCGCCTGGCGGTCCTCCTCGGTGATCCAGTCGCGGCGCTGCCGCTCGGTCAGGATGGCGCCGGGCAGGATGGAATTCACCCGGATGCCGTCGCCGCCGAAATCCCGCGCCAGCGACCGGGTCAGGCCGAAGGCCGCCGCCTTGCAGGCGTTGTAGATCGCCAGGTCCGGCACCGCGAGCCAGGGGGCGATGGAACCGAAATTGATGATCGACCCGCCCCCCGCCTTCACCATCAGCGGCCGGGCTGCCTGGGCGGCGAAGAACTGGTGCTTCAGGTTGACCGCCACCAGGTCGTCCCAGATCTCCGGCGTGACGGCGTCGGCCTTCACCCGCTGGTCGCGGGCGGCGTTGTTGACCAGCACCGACAGCCCGCCGGCCGGCTCGGCCGCCGCCTCGACGGCCATCGTGAAGGAGGCGGTGTTGGTGACGTCGCAGGTGGCGAAGTTCGGCCGGTTGCCGCACTCCGCCGCCACGGCGTCGGCCAGGGCCGTGCCCGCCTCCGGGTCGATGTCGACGAAGCTGACGCGGGCCCCCTGACGGGCGAACAGGGTGACGATCGCCGCCCCGATGCCGGTCGCCCCGCCGGAGATGAAGACCGCGCGGTCCTGCAAGTCGCGATAGACGGCCGGCGAGGCGGCGAAGGTACGGCCCATGGAAACCTGCTGATCGGGATGTGTGGCGTTTGAGTATTGATCGCCGGTTTTGGCTTCGACAAGATAAATTAAAGAAATGAAATAAATACACCATCAGGGAGAGACGGACCGATGAACCGGCGCATCGAGGCGGTCCTTCTGCTGGACTGCCGCAACACGCTGGCCGAGGGCATCCAATGGCATCCGGGTCATGGACGGCTCTACTGGACGGACATCCTGGGACGCACCCTGTGGAGCTGCGACGCCGAGGGCGGAGCGGTGGAGACCCGCGGCTTCGACAAGCGCATCGGCAGCTTCGCCTTCTGTACCGACGACCGGATCCTGCTGGCGCTGGAGGACGCGTTGGCCCTGTACGACCCCGACAGCGGGTCGCTCACGACCCTGGTGCCCGTGGAGGCCGACGAACCGCGAACCCGAACCAACGACGGACGGGTAGACCGGGCCGGCCGCTTCGTCTTCGGCGGCGTCGACGAGCACGGGCTGAAGCCCTATTCGGCCGTCTACCAGTTCAACGGGGTCCGCGCCCTGCGGCTGTTCGACGGCGTCGGCTGCGCCAACAGCATCGCCTTCTCGCCCGACGGGGCACGGATGTATTTCGCCGACACCGCCGGCAAGACCATCGAGCGTATCTCCTATGAGCCGGACGGGGTACTGGGGGCCCGGCGGACCTTCGCGACGCTGGGGGAGGACGAGGGCGGGCCGGACGGGTCCTGTGTCGATGCCGAAGGGGCCCTGTGGAACGCCCAGTTCAACGGTGCCCGGGTGCAGCGTTTCCTGCCCGACGGCAGCCGCGACATCCGGGTCGACCTGCCGGTGAGCCAGGTCACCTGCGCCTGCTTCGGCGGGCCGGACCTGGACCGGCTCTACATCACCACGGCGCGCGAGCATTTCACACAAGCGCAGGCGGCGGCCGAGCCGACGGCCGGCGGGATCTTTGTCGCCGAGGTGGGGGCGGCCTTCGGGGTGGAGGGGTTACCGGAGGAGCGGTTCGCCGGGGTGATCGAGATCTAGCCACGCTCCCGATCCGCCATCTCCCGTCGCTCCGGTGCAAGATCGCATCGGTAGAGCGTGAACACTTCAAACACCCCGATCCGGGCCATTCGCCGCCGCCGCCTTTGCGCCGCCGCGGCCGATCGGTTAGGGACGGGGCCGTCGGTGCTGCATATCCGCCTGCCGCCGACCCCGAAACCCGGACCCGGACCTGCACCATGGCGCGCCCCAACATCCTGATCCTGATGGTCGACCAATTGAACGGAACCCTGTTCCCGGACGGGCCGGCGCCGTGGCTGCACACCCCGAACCTGCGCCGGCTGGCCGAGCGCTCGACCCGGTTCGCCAATGCCTATACCGCCTCGCCACTCTGCGCGCCGGGCCGAGCGTCGTTCATGTCGGGCCAGCTTCCCTCGCTCACCGGCGTCTACGACAATGCCGCCGAGTTCTCTTCGGCGATCCCGACCTATGCCCATCACCTGCGCCGGGCCGGCTACCAGACCTGCCTCAGCGGCAAGATGCATTTCGTCGGGCCGGATCAGCTCCACGGCTTCGAGGAGCGGCTGACCACCGACATCTACCCGGCCGATTTCGGCTGGACCCCGGACTACCGCAAGCCGGGGGAGCGGATCGACTGGTGGTATCACAATCTCGGATCGGTCACCGGTGCCGGCGTCGCCGAGATCTCGAACCAGATGGAGTATGACGACGAGGTCGCCTACAACGCCGTGCGCAAGATCTACGACCTGTCGCGCGGCCACGACTCGCGGCCGTGGTGCCTTACCGTCAGCTTCACCCACCCGCACGACCCCTATGTGGCCCGGCGCAAGTACTGGGACCTGTACGAGGGTTGCGAGCGCCTGCTGCCCACCGTCCCGGCGATGGACTACGAAGACCACGACCCGCATTCCAAGCGTCTGTTCGACGCCAATGACTGGCGCAAGTTCGAGATCACCGAGGAGGATATCCGCCGCTCGCGCCGGGCCTATTTCGCCAATATCAGCTATCTGGACGACAAGATCGGCGAGATCCTGGACACGATGGAGCGCACCCGGCAGGAGGCGATCATCCTGTTCGTCTCCGACCACGGCGACATGCTGGGAGAGCGTGGGCTGTGGTTCAAGATGAGCTTCTTCGACGGCTCGTCCCGGGTGCCGCTGATGATCGCCGCACCGGGCATGGCGCCGGGCCTGATCCCCGCCCCGGCCTCGACCCTGGACGTCACCCCGACCCTGGCCGAGCTGGCCGGCATCTCGATGGACGAGGTCCTGCCCTGGACCGAGGGCAAGAACTTGGTCCCCGTCGCCGGCGGAACACCGCGCCCGGGCTCGGTCGCGATGGAATATGCGGCGGAGGGCTCCTACGCGCCGCTGGTCGCCCTGCGTCGTGGGAAATGGAAATACACGCGCTGCAGCCTGGACCCCGAGCAGCTCTTCGACCTGGAGGCCGATCCGCACGAGCTGACCAACCTGGCCGGCGATCCGGCCCATGCCGAGACCCTGGCGGAATTCCAGGCCGAGGCCGACGGGCGCTGGGATCTCGCCCGGTTCGACGCCGAGGTGCGGTCCAGCCAGGCAAGGCGCTGGGTGGTGTACGAGGCGTTGCGTAACGGCGCCTATTACCCCTGGGACCACCAGCCGCTGCTCAAGGCGTCCGAGCGCTTCATGCGCAACCACATGGATCTCAACGTGGTTGAAGAGAACCAGCGCTTCCCGCGCGGCGAATGAGGATTTGCAGATGACCTATGATGCGCAGCCCAAGGCCAGCCACTTCATCGACGGCGAGTATGTGGAGGATACCGCCGGCGATGTGATCGACGTGGTCTATGCGGCGACCGGCGAGACCATCGCGACGCTGCACGCCGCCACCCCGGCGATCGTGGAGAGGGCCCTGGCCTCCGCCAAGGCGGCGCAGGCGGGCTGGGCGGCGATGAGCGGGACCGAGCGCGGACGGGTTCTGCGCCGGGCCGCCGACATCATCCGGCAACGTAACCGCGAGCTCTCGGTGCTGGAGACGCTCGATACGGGCAAGCCGCTGTCGGAAACCTTGGTGGCCGACGCCAGCTCCGGGGCCGACGCGCTGGAGTATTTCGGCGGGCTGGCCGGCAGCTTGACCGGCGAGCATGTGCAGCTTCCCGGTGGCGACTTCGTCTACACCATGCGCAAGCCGCTGGGCGTCTGCGTCGGCATCGGCGCCTGGAACTACCCGACCCAGATCGCCTGCTGGAAAGCGGCCCCGGCGCTGGCCTGCGGCAACACCATGGTGTTCAAGCCGTCGGAGACCACGCCGCTCTGCACCCTGAAGGTGGCGGAGATCCTGGTGGAGGCAGGGGCGCCGGCGGGGGTGTTCAACGTGGTCCAGGGCATGGGGCCGGTCGGGGCGGCCCTCACAACGGACCCCCGCGTGGCGAAGGTCTCGCTGACCGGCTCGGTGCCGACGGGGCGCAAG